>JAAYMO010000056.1 GCA_012521375.1 Clostridiales bacterium | reverse complement strand
CCCTCATACAAAAAACATTTAACTTTATGCTCATTATCAAATAAGCTAAAATTTGGTTTCTCCTTATAACATCTATCTTCCACCTGCGTGCATCTAGGTGCAAAAACGCATCCTTTTGGAAAATCTCCTGCCTCCGGAACTGTACCAGGAATAACATATAGTTTTTCCCCTCTACTGCCTTTACGTGGTAAAGCGGCTAATAAACCCTTAGTATAGGGGTGCATTGGATTAGTAAATAATTCATCAACCATTGCTATTTCAACTATCTCTCCACAATAAAATACTGCAACTCTTTCACACATTTCAGAAATAACACCTAGATCATGGGTTATAAAAGCGATTGCAGTATCCATTGAATCCCGGAGATTGCGCATTAAGTCCAATACTTGTGCTTGTATTGTCACATCTAAGGCTGTTGTCGGTTCGTCTGCAATAAGCAATTCAGGTTTACATGCCAATGCCATTGCGATCATCACCCTCTGTCTCATACCTCCTGACAGCTGGTAGGGATATTCTTTAATTCTCTTTTCAGGCATTGCCACATTGACCATACGTAGTGCTTCTATTGATGCTTCACGAGCCTCACTCTTAGTCATATTTTGGTGGAGCATAAAAACCTCACTTAATTGATTCCCTATGGTAAATACGGGGTTGAGAGACGACATAGGTTCTTGAAATATCATTGAAATTCTATTCCCACGAATTGACTGCATTTCTCTTGCAGTTAATTTAAGAAGATCAGTACCACAAAAGTCAATGCTTCCCTCAATGCGAGCAGGAGGTGACTGTAATAGCCTCATAATACTAAGTGCAAAAGTGCTTTTCCCACAACCGGATTCACCGACAATTCCTAAGGCTTCACCTTTTTTAATATCTATAGATACATCATTAAGTACTTGTGTAGTACCATAGTATCCTTCAAAATAAACATTTAAATCACGAACTTTTATAATTGTATCAGTTTTTATATCGGATTTATTTTCTTGACTCAACACTTTAAATCACCTCATCTCAGCTTTGGATCCAGTACATCTCGCACCCCATCGCCAAAGATTGAAAATGCAAGTACTGTAATTATAATAGCAAGTCCTGCATAAGTACACATATGTGGATAAACTACCATATATGCCCTACCTTCACCAATGATTCCACCCCAAGTGGGAATTCGAGAATCAAGTCCGACACCAAGAAAGCTCAAGGTGGATTGGGTCAATATTGTAGCAGATAGACCATTAGTAAATCGTATTATTAACGGGGAATAGCAAAGCGGCAATATGTATTTGAATATTATCCTGAAATTAGAAGCTCCTGATGCCTTTGCGCTTTCAATAAATTCCTTTTCTTTTAAAGAAAGCACTTGACTACGAACAAGTCTGGCTATACCAGGAAGATTAACCATAGTTAAGCAAATGATCAGTTTGTCAACACCTTGTCCCAGTACCGATGCAAAAACAATAGCAAGCAATAACATAGGCAATGCATTTAGTGCTTCCATTATTCGCATAACTATTCTATCAACATAAAGGAAATAACCACACATTAATCCAATAATTGTACCAATAATTATTGCAAGTGCATTAACTGATACACTAATTATTAATGATGTTCTAGTTCCGTAGATAATACGGGAAAAAATATCTCTTCCATATGCATCTGTCCCCATTATATACTCATCATTTGGAGTAATTTTTGCTTCGTATATATTTACTTTATAAGGATCATGGGTTGCAATTAAAGGGGCTAATATGGCTATTAGCATAATAATGATTAACACTGTACCTGCTATTATTATTCTTCCATAGCGTTTCATAAAAAAGATAAATTTAGCTCTGCTTTTTATAGTTTCCATTAAATTATCACCTCTATTGATCAAGCTCAATGCGCGGATCTAGGTATTTATACACTATATCTAATATAATATTTGTTATCACAAGTATAATTGCAATAAATAATATAATCGCTTGTTCTTGTGGATAATCACGACGCATAAGAGAATCATATGCTAATTTACCCATGCCTGGTATATTGAAAACTGTTTCTGAAACAACAGAACCACCAAGCATTCCAGCTATTGAAAAACCAACTAATGTAACTACAGGTGCAAGTGAGTTTTTCAATGAATGTTTATAATATACTTTTTTCTCAGACAATCCTTTTGCCCTTGCGGTTCTAACATAATCTTCATTCAGAACATCTAACATTGTTGAGCGAGTATATCTAGCAATACTGGATACATTCTGAATTCCTATTGAAATTGATGGCATGGTAATGCTATATAGGGACTTCAACAAGCCACCTTCTGCAATTGAAACATATCCTTGTACAGGAAACCAACCTAATTGGACCCCAAACAGATAAACCATCATAATACCTAACCAAAATGAAGGCATTGAATTACCAAATATGGCCAATGTTGTAATAGAATAATCAGTAACTGTAGCACGACGTCTTGCTGCAATAACGCCAAAAGGTATTCCAATAATTACTGATAAAACAGTACTATATAAAGTAATAAGAATTGTGGGTTCCATTCGATCTAATATGTTTTGAAATACAGGTGTTTTATAATAGAGAGAATTACCCCAATTACCAGTTAATATATTCTTTAAATAATCTATATATTGCTTTGCTATAGGAGCATTAAGACCCATCATCTCTTTAAATGCTTCAATATCTGCTGGATCAGCATCCTCACCTAACATCATAGTTGCTGGATCTCCTGGTATAACTCTCATTAATAGAAATACAAGGGTGACAACAATAAATAACACTGGAATTGCAGATAATAAGCGCTTTATTATAAACTTTAACAAGAATTTTTCTCCTCTCTAAGTAAGGTTTTGCAAAGTGAAGGGATTGTACAATCCCTTCACTTCTTTTAGTACTTATATATTTATTTGGTAAAATAAGTATTCCAGTAATATGCTACAGTTCCTTCATAGTTTAATACAACATTAGGCTGGGAATAAACTAATGACTTTCCTGTTCCAAAAATAATATATGGAACTTCTTCAGCAACCAATTCGCAAAACTCTTCATAAGCTTTTACACTATCAGGTGAGCCAGTTGGAGTACTCTGCATAACTGAGACCAATTCTGTCTTCTTTTCATGTTCCCACCATCCTGCTGCAGTACCAGTCACAAAACTGGATTGTTCAGCAGGATTTGTTATTGCTTTTTGAGTTTCCCATGCGCCTATATCATGACCAGAAGTAGGATCACTTCGGAGACTTCCGTGAGAACCACTATCAACTACCCATAGCTTAACATTTATCCCTATATCTTCGAGCATTTGTGCTCCTACAACAGCAATACGATAGAATGCACTTCCTTCAGATACCAACCATGTAATCTCTTCCCCGTTATATCCAGAGGCTTCAAGATACTTTTTAGCCAATTCCTTATCTTTTATGTTATATTCAGTATTCTTTAATATCTCATTGTAGTAGGTTTTGTTGCTGGGTACAATGGGACTCGGTTCCAATATATATCGCTCCTTATCTCCTCCCATTGCAGCTAACATAATTGCATCCATATCAAAAGCAGCTCTACAAGCCTTACGGAAATTTTTATTATGAACTATACTGTCTTTGTTAGCTTCTGACAAATTGAAGAATATAGCATGCGTCCATTGATTCTCTAACAAGTGCCTTTTTAGGCCTATTTTCTCTGCATATGGAGCCATGTCAGAAGTTATGCTACCAATAGAATAATCTCCTGCTATCATTCCCGCAGTTCTTGAATTGGCGTCCGTATTTAAAGAAAATGTAATAGTATCTGCATAGGCATAATGAGGAGAAGCTACTCCTGGTCCGCCATAATCCCTAGGAACATAGTTTTCATTCCTTGCCAATACAATTTCTACATCTGGATTATAGGTTTTTAAAACATAACAACCAGTACCTATAACATCTGCAATATCAGTAATTTGTTCACCTTCACCAAGCTTATCAATAATTTTTTTGGGCATTATATATCCTGGTCCACGAACATCAGCAATTTCCTGTAATGCTGTTACTGCAATTTCGCTAAATGTATAAGTTACGCTATTGCCTTCAACCTTGGTATCTATAACTTTACTCATAACTTTTGTATGAAAAGAGCCACCAACGCTACCCGCACGTTCAAAGGATGCTACAATGTCATCAATAGTAACCTTACTTCTATCTGAAAAATAATAATCATCTCGGACTATAAGCTTAAGGCTCAATCCATCTTCTGAGTATTCGAAGTCGCAAATTTGTGGGTAAAATTGTCCATCTGACCCCAAACAAATTGCATTTTCATATACGTATTGCATCCACTGATAATTTGCAGCGGCACCTGCAGAATAATGTGGGTCTAATGTGTTTGAAACGGATGTTATGGCAATTACTATATCGCCTCCATATCTGTCATCATCCCTTGTAGCGGCTACTTCTTTTTCTTCCGATTCAAGATCATTTGTAGATGCAGGCTGATCTTTTTGCTGTGCACAAGCTGAAAAAGTCATTACAAATATCAATAAAACCGCCATGAATATTACGCTCTTACGCTTCTTCATTTTTTGTAACCTCCCCAAATATTTTTTATTTTAGCGTTAGAAAACGCAAAAAACTTTTTTGTTCAACTTGTTACACTGTTACTAAAAAAATGCTCTAAGGTCCCTCTGTATAAAGCTCTTTCAAAATAATTATCGCTATTCTTATCAATTTCATCAGTATCCTTATTAAGCAATACCTCCAAAAAGTTCTTTATTAATCGTTCATAGTGGATTATAGATTCTTTAGGTGTAACTCCCGGCCAAGCATCACAGCTTACAGTTATCCTTCTATTTTTGCTTTCTATATTTCTAGGAAGGGTATCATACAATTCATCATCAGGATATATGATAAGTTTTGATAGAGAACCAACAACAGTGCCTTCTATAGGTTTAACTTGGCCTATATCATACCTATCTGCTGTTATATCAAGTATGATTGAATGATTTGGTAAATACCCCAGTAATTCATTTTTTATTATACATTTAGATAGATCCTGTCTTTTGCTAGCATCAACGAGTATATCGGTTTCTTTTAAAATGGAAATCATTAACTTATCGCTATATGTAACTGTTCTTGGCAGCAGTCTTATTACTACTCCAGGAATATTCTTATCCAAAAATTCTTCGTCCCCTAAAATTTCAAAGGATTTTGCACAATTCTGTGCTACTGAACCTACTCCTATTACTGTAACGTTAATAGGTCTCCTAGTTGGAGAATAAAAATCTGCCATTGTCTTTTTTAATTCTTTAAACGCAATACGAGATGCATTAAAGGCTGTTCTAAAATAATCTACAAATATCCTCATATTGTCATCATCTACAATTGAATCCATTGAAAATGTTTTTATCCTCTTTCTCACAAATAGCTCAACATTCAATTCTCTTGTAGAGTAATGGCACATTGTAAATAATGCGCATCCATCTCTTAGCTTTTCTAATTCCTCTAGTTCAGGCATTTTAAGTATGACAATCAGATCTTTTTGATATATCTCATCAGATGTAACAAATTTCACTCTAGGATTAGCTTCTAAGTAATCCTCTCCAGTTAAACCAAAACCAGACCCATATCCTTTTTCTGCAAATATTTCTAAATTTTCAAACTTTTTAAGATATTGAAATAGAGATGGTAAAAAATCTCTTATATCACCTCCAAAATTTTTTATTCTTGGAAATCCAACAGATTTGATAATCATAGTCTCACTCCCTTGTTTTAGCATGTCATATTTTATATATTGCAATATTTATACCAATATATTTCATAACCTTTAAATTGTATTACTTAAAAAAGCTAAAAATCAAGGGCTATAGGATTATAAAAATATGATCATATACATATTTAGCAAAAAAGATATGAAACACTGTTTTAATATTCGAACACAGGTGTTTTAATATTCAAACATTTTTATTTGTTTCTATTTTCATATATGGCCAGTTTTCGTGATAATGTAGATGGTGAAGCCTTTAATTTTTTTGCTGCTTTTCTAAGAGAACCATACTTTTTGATAGCAGATTCAATAATTTTAATTTCAAAATCATCTACCATTTCTTTAAGACTCTTGCTTTCATCTAATTCATACATTTCGTCTTTTTCGTCGGTAATATTTTTTTGTATATTGTCTAAATTATCTAGATTAAATTCGTATTCATATTGTTCTACTACTGGTACAGCATTAGCAATAACATCATTTCTAGCTAGTAATACCAATCTTTCAATAGAGTTTTTTAATTCCCTTACATTTCCTGGCCAATTATAATTCAAAAAATTGACCATAGTATCATAGTCGAGTTTTTTAGTATATCCATGTTTCAAATTAAAATTATTAAGAAAATATAATGATAACAGAACTATATCTTCTTTTCTCTCTCTTAGAGGTATTAAATATATGGGGAAAGCATTCAATCTATAATACAAATCTTCTCTAAATTTCTTCTCAGCTATCATCTCTCTTAAATTTCTATTGGTTGCCGAAATAATCTTTACGTCTGTATATGTTTCATTTTGACTGCCCAACTTTATGAAGGCTTTGTCCTGAATAACGCGCAAAAGTTTAGATTGTGTTTCTAAAGGCATCTCACCTATTTCATCAAGAAAAATAGTTCCTTTATTAGCTAATTCAAGCAAGCCCTTTTTACCATATTTAGATGCTCCAGTGAATGCTCCGTCTGTGTAACCGAACATTTCAGATTCAAACAATTGATCAGGTATAGTTGCGCAATTAAGCTTAACAAATCTATTATTCTTTCTATTACTCATTTTATGTATGTACTCTGCATAGACCTCTTTACCTGTCCCAGTCTCTCCATATATCAATATATTCACATCTAAATCAGAAATCCTGTTTATATGCTCTATTTGTTTAATCATAAAACCATTACATGTAATTATTCCAGAAAAATTAGATTTATCTGTAGGATATTTTAGTGAGAGACAGCCCTTGTCTATATTGCATAGTTTATTAATTACATCCATATTATCACCCTTATTAATTAATAGACATTTCAAGGATATATGATTTACCAAAAATAATCCAATGTTTTCGCTGTTTCTTCAAACTCTCTCAGCCTTTTTACCACTTTTTTATTATCTGCTTTCCCTATAGCTATTGCAATTGCATTTATTAAAGCTAAACTATTAACAAGAGAGTCAGTATATGCTAAAGAATGTGCTTGTACAAATATGGAATAACTAGAAAGGTCACATAATGGTGATTCAGGTTCATCAGTAATTGAAACTATTTTAAAATTCTTTCTACTAAAATAATTTAATAGCTTGATAGTCTCTTTGGGATAGCGCTTAAAACCAAAGGCAATTACTAAAGATGATCTATCAAAATTTTGTATATTATCGAAAGATGTGGTGTCTGCTGAAGTTATCTTCTTCACATTAATACCGATCTTATTCAAAATATATGATGCATATTGAGCTAGAATGGCTGATACTCTTGTGCCTATAATAATTAATTCTGGAAAGCTCATTATATCCTTTATAAGTTTAACAAATTTGTCATATTCTAATGTATTAAGCATGTCTCTCATATTTTTGTTTTCCACTTCAATAACTGCACTCAGTATATTTCTTATTTCTTCTTTATCTATAGATGTGATATTTTTTAAAAGTGAAGGGTCCTTATCTCTAATAAGGTTTAATATACCATCGGATAATTTACATTTAAAATCATTAAAATTATAATATCCATTGGTTTTTAGAAATTCATAGGCCTCTTCTTCTTCAATACTTAGATCATTAATAAATTGTGAAAAGCTGATGTTTAGCATTTTATAATAGTTTTCTATAATATAATTCGTAATCTTAGAATCAGTTAATTCTAGATTTATTAGTTTTGATAACATTTCTCTCAATTTTTCATCTCCATATTTCATATAACTACCATCCTTTCTAGTGCTATATACACCTTATATTGATCCTATGTATTATATTATCATAAGTCATTCATTGATTTTGATAAATTTTTACAATAATCCTGCCAGCCTATTCAGAAAAAAGAGTCAATATTTGTACTTGACTTCCCTCGTGTTACAATATCTTCTTTAGCTTATCTAAATCGTACCTATCCAATCCGAGAGCTTTCAGTGTTCTATTGCTTGTGCTTCTATAATCCCTATCCATTATTACAGATACTATATTTATTATAGAATTCATAATAGGAGTTTCTACTCCAATGTGTTTTGCCAAGTCAGTCATAAATACTAGCCCATATCCAACATCTTCATTGAAGTATCTATAATCCAAACTAGATTGAGCTTTTATTCCTTTAAATCCTTTAGCCTCTGAAAAACCTTTGTCATAGTTAGCATCTTGCATGTATCCCTGCTTTACACCTATTACAGGGTCATTTATTATTTCTATTCCTAACTTTTTACCTATTTCTAGTCTCTCTTCGTCAACAGCTTTCATAAGCCTTCCTACTGCCTTAGTTACCCCTTCCTCATAGAAGTAAAAATTACCATTTGTTCTTTCAATTAATGCTGCATTCAACAAGGTTACAGAAGGATGAATAACCGGATTGCCATTTTGTAATGTAGTTTGTAATATATTTTTTACAGGAACTAATGATGGATAGACATTCTTTGCTAGATTATATACCTTTTCTGTATATTTGCTGGGTACAGCTGCTATGAATAATCCACCCTTTAACTTCAAGAAAACATTGATACTTCCTGGTTCAGTAACTCTTACTGCATATGGCAATGTGCTGGTTTCTGCAATTATATAATCGTCATTTAGCAAATCTACACCGATAGCATTCTTGAAAACAATACTACCACCACAGGAGCTTGGACTTACTATTACAACTTGGCCCTCTTTCAAATAAGGCTTAATTGCTTTTCCAAAAGGTTCTGTGCTGTAGGCCGGTCCTACTGCAAATATCAAGTCTGCAACATCAGCAACGGTTTTCATATCATGTCCTGCATATTTTATGTCTGCAAATCCTTCCAGCATTCCGGTACTTGTTATTCCGCCTTTTTTATTTATAGCGTCTATATTAGCTGGAAACTCCTCAAAGTCAAACATATAAACATCATGCCCATGTTGAGCCCAATCAAAAGCAACTGCACATCCTCCACTTCCTGAGCCTAATACTGCAATTTTCATCATAAAACCCCCTAAAGTATATTTATAAATAAGTCAAGAAATAATTCTTGAACCATATTTATCATTAATAAAACTACATACATCATATACGCAAGATTCATGCCGAATTAATACCAAGTAAATACACATTTTATTAAGGTAAAAAAATAAAGTGACAGATATTCCTCACTTTTTCAAAGATTTTTACACGGTTTATTCAGTTTTTATATTATATTTGCTTATTTTATAATACAGTCTCTGTCTAGCAATCGTTAGCATATCAGCACCTTATATGTATTTCCTAATATATATGCCTGACGCCTGCTATATTTATGGGTGTTTATAGCTTATCAATACATTAAGCATTTATTTTTGTGAAACAATATTAAAGGTACTATAACGATAATCGGAGGAATTGATATGAGCAAAGATAAAGAAATCGTTGAACAAATAAAAAAGAAACTGGATGAAAAGATGCAACTCAGTGCCATAGATATAAATGTTGACTGCAGAAACGGCCATGTTATTCTTTACGGAGTTGCAGATGTTCTGGCTGAAAAGATGTTTGCGGAAGAAATTGTAAAAAGTATTGATGGCGTACGATCTGTAGAAAATGACATAACCATCAGCATGGATAGCAGCAACATTACCGACAGCCACATAAAAAATGAAATAGAAAACAAGCTGCACAAAAGTGAAAAACAAGAAGGACTATCCAATATAGGAGTTGATGTAAAAGGCGGCACCGCAGTATTGATGGGAAGCGTAGAAGATGACCTGGATAAGAAAAAAGCCATAGAGCTGGCTTCTTCAGCCAGAGGTGTGGCGAAAATAGTGGATGATATTGAAGTGAAAGAAGAATGAATTAAAACTCCTTTCCGGGCATCGGTTGTCTAGGAAAGGAGTTTTTATGATTTATTATGACTATACGATATTTTTTATATAGAAAAGTCGAGCACCATTATGACCACTTTGGTATCATGTAGATATGAAAGGTGGGAGACAATGCTTAAGGAATTAAATCACGTGATGGATTATATTGAAGATCATTTAACCGATGATATATCCCCTGAAGTAATATCTGAATATGCCGGGGTTTCTGACTATCATTTCAGAAAGATATTTTTCTACCTCGCTGGCTTAAGCCTTAGTGAATATATCAAAAACAGAAGATTATCAGAAGCAAATAAGGATTTACTTAATGGAGAAAAAGTAACGGATGTGGCATTTAAATATGGCTATCAGTCAATTGACGGGTTTACCAGAGCCTTCAAAAAATGGAGCGGATTTTTGCCTTCGGATGTAGTGAAGAAAGGCATAAGCAAGTCGTTTCCTAAACTTTCATTTATAATAACCGTTAAAGGAGGAATAAGCATGGAATGTAGAATTGTAGACAAACCAGCTTTTAATTTTGCAGGTGTAAGCAAGCGTGTTCCCTTGCAATTTGAGGGTATAAATAATGAAATTGTGAAGCTTGCCCAAAGCATAACAGAAGAACAAAGAAAAGAAATGCACGCTCTGCAAGATATAGAACCTTATGAAATTGTAAATGTTTCTTATGATTCAGACACGAATTTCATGAAAGAAGAAGGATATTTGACTCATTTAATTGGGGTATTGACCACTGAAAACAATATCAGCGATAAGTTAGACAAAGTGCCTGTTGAAGCTTGCACTTGGGCAGTATTCCCTAATGAAGGCCCATTTCCATCAACATTGCAGCAGACAATGGCCAGAATATATTCTGAATGGCTTCCTGCTTCCGATTACGAAGTAATCAATGCTCCTAGCTTTTCTTTTACTATAATGAATCCACACAAGAAAGATCACGCTTATAGCGAAGTTTGGATTCCTGTACAAAAGAAATAAAGCACAAAATTCCGGCATCATAGCAAATGCCGGAATTTTATATAGTTTATCAATGATGCATTCCATGCTCTCCTGCACCAAGCGCCATAATATATTATCATTATATTAATTTTACATAGGTCAATTTGGTGATGAAATCACAATGGGCCAGCTTAGAACTGCTCTAAAGATGATAGGCTTCAAGGATATGATCGAGGTAGCTCTCTTTGTTTACAAGGAGTGTTACAAAAAATTTTTGTTATGGATAACAAAATATCTAGAATCGATTATTGTTAAAGCGCCCCATCATACCGCCGTTATAATAGCCACCCATCATTCCTCTTCCAGATTGTCGACCTCCTAAGCCTCCGCAAGGTCCATACCCATTTTCTTCATGGAATCTTTCCATATAATTAAAATGTTCTTCCCATGCGTATGCTTCTTCTTCGGTAACATCACCGTTTTCCTTAGTCTCATTTATCCAGCTCCTCATGGAATTAAACATGGACTTGAAAAAATCGGCTCTCTCTGAACCATTCTCTCCTGCCGCATAAACTACTGGAAAAGTCAACACCGTGGCCAGCAAAAATATAGTAATTAACACTAAAATTTTTTTCTTCATAAGTATTAACCTCCTGCTAAATTGAAATTTATTATTTGCTATGTTTTTATCTTCGATAATACTACAAGTATGTGGAGAATTTATGAAGAAAACCTTTTAAAACTTTTCGTCTCCATAAAAACAGCACATCATATATTACTTCATCATCTTTTCTATGGTTTTGAGAATTTCATCCACTACTTCCATTTCTCCTGCCTGTATCCTGCTGATAAGACAACTTTTCATATGACTTTCCAGCAACAGCTTACTAACAGAATTCATAGCTGCTTGGACTGAGGCAATTTGATTAAGAACATCATCACAGTAAGCATCCTTTTCTATCATTCCTTTTATGCCTCTAACCTGGCCTTCAATCCTATTAAGCCTTTTTATGAGAGATGATTTCATCTTATCTGGCCTGTATGTCTTTCTTTCATTGTTTCCGTCGCAGCAGCTTCCGCAACCATCTGTTTTAGTGTCATCATTCATTTTATAACCTCCAGGTTTAGATATTCTACAAGTTCTTTATATCTGTCACATCGTAGCCTGCGTCTTCGACGGCTTCCTTTAGATTTGAATCTTCAACATCGGCATTCAATTCCACAATTGCATATTTGCCTTCCAGGCTTACTTCCACATTTACAACTCCATTGATTTCCTTTAGAGCTTCCTCTACATGTTTTACACAATGTCCGCAGCTCATTCCTTCGATATTGATTTGTTTTTTCATTTCATTTCCTCCATTCATATTAAAAATGGTCTTAAGATCTTCGGGCTTCACCCTCAGAATGACTTTTGTCAATTCTTCAAGCTAGCTCTTATATTATATTTTGTCTATTACCTTGTGGGTTTGAACCCTCTCAGTCTGAGAGCATTAGTAAGAACTGATACAGAACTTAAAGACATAGCCGCTGCAGCAAATACCGGATTCAGCAAAGGTCCGCCAAATAAGTGAAGCACACCTGCTGCCAGCGGTATTCCTGCAGTATTATATCCAAAGGCCCAAAAGAGATTTTGCTTAATGTTTCTTATGGTGCTCTTGCTCAATTCAATTGCTGCAGGCACATCCATAAGGTCACTCCTCATCAGCACTATATCTGCAGATTCCATGGCTACATCAGTACCGGAACCAATAGCTATTCCTATATCTGCCTGAGCCAATGCCGGTGCATCATTTATGCCGTCTCCCACCATAGCAACCTTTTTACCCTCATCCTGTAGTTTTTTAACTTCATTAGCCTTGTCCTGAGGTAATACCTCTGCTAGCACTCTGTCAATCCCAACTTGTCTTGCTATAGCCTCGGCAGTCCTCTTATTATCGCCAGTTATCATAACAACCTCTATCCCCATATCATGAAGCTTTTGGATAGCTTTGGCGCTGCTTCCCTTCACCACATCTGCCACTGCGATTATCCCTGCCAGTTTACTATCAATAGCTATATACATGGGAGTCTTGCCTTCTGAAGCAAGTCTGTCAGACTCCTCTTCCAATTCTTTTAGCTCTACATTTCTATCTATCATAAGCTTCCTGTTTCCGAGTAGAACGTTTGCTCCTTCAATATTAACCTCTATACCATGACCGGGTATTGCAGAAAATTTTTCAACCTTTAGCAAATCTATATTTTCATTTTCTGCTTCTCGTACTATTGCCTCACCTAAGGGGTGTTCTGAACCTCTCTCTGCCGATGCGGCAATCTGGAGAAGTCTATTTTTTTCAAATAAATTAGTAGTTACTATATCTGTTACTTCAGGCTTGCCTTCTGTTACTGTACCTGTTTTATCAAATACTATTGTATTAATTTTATGAGTAGTCTCCAATGCTTCTCCACCTTTTATCAATATACCGTATTCAGCCCCTTTGCCTGTACCTACCATTATGGCTGTGGGAGTTGCTAGGCCTAAGGCACAAGGACATGCGATTACTAGTACGGATATAAATATGGTCAATGCGAAAACTACTGATTCTCCACTTAGGTACCAGGCTATAGAAGCCACTACGGCTATTGCAAACACTATAGGAACAAAATATCCGGAAACTATATCCGCCATCTGTGCAATAGGGGCTTTAGAACCCTGGGCATCTTCAACAAGCTTTATTATTTGAGCCAAAGCGGTGTCGCTTCCTACTTTTGTTGCTTTAAATTTGATGGAGCCATTCTTATTTATGCTGGCACCTACAACCTTGTCCCCTATATGCTTTTCCACAGGAATACTCTCTCCTGTCAGCATAGATTCATCAACAGAGGTATATCCTTCTATAACCTCACCATCTACAGGTATCTTCTCACCAGGCTTAACTAATATTATATCTCCCACTTCAACCTCTTCTATGGGTATTTGTATTTCCTTTCCATTCTGAATCACTGTTGCAGTTTTTGGCGCCAAGCCCATAAGCTTCTTTATTGCTTCAGAGGTCTTGCCTTTTGATACCGCTTCAAGTGATTTTCCAAGAAGTATCAATGTTATAATAACACCTGCGGACTCATAATATAGATTCATAACACTATGGTGATCTCCCATATAAATTCTGTATGTTGAGTACAAGCTGTAAATAATAGCTGCCGATGTGCCCATTGCTATTAAAGAATCCATATTAGGACTTCTCCTTATTATGGCTTTAAAACCTACTGTATAGAATCTATAGCCTGCAACGACGATGGGGATCACTAGAACCATCTGCATTAAAGCAAATCTCATTGGATTATGCATTGGATCCAGAAAAGCTGGCAGCACTTTATTAATACCTGGTATCATATGAGCCATAGCAAGGATTAACAATGGTGTAGCAAAGATAGCTGACACAATGAATTTTGTCCATAATGTCTTAATTTCTTTTTCTTTCCTAGCCTTATCCTCATCAACTCTGTTTTTGCTTTCTATTTCCAAGGCTTTATAACCCGCTTTTGTGATAGCTTGTTTTATTTCAGAAATCCTGGTCAGTTTTGGATTGTATTTTACATTTGCTTTTTCAGTAGCAAAATTCACAGATACATTTTCTACCCCTTCAAGCTTTCCTACTGCCCTTTCAACAGCTTTTGCACAAGCTGCACAGGTCATTCCGGATATGGGTATTGATATTTCCTTAGTTTGAATCTCTAAAAAAGCTTCGTACCCTGCCTTTCTTATGGCTTCCTTTATTTTATCTATATCAATCTTGCTTTCATCGTATTGAACCACCATCTTCTCCGTAGCAAAATTAACATTTGCCTCTATAACACCGTCAAGCTTTTTCACTGCTCTTTCCGATGCTTTTGCACATGCTGCGCAGGTCATACCTATTATATTTAAGGATTCAGTCTTCATGCTTTTTCATCCCTTCTCGTTACATTTCATATAGGGTACCCCCCTATACTATATATAATATATCATTTTCTTTTTAGTGTCAATACAAATAAAATAATTTATTCATAGCTTATAATAGGGCATTTAAGTCGAAGATGAATCAAAAAATTCTTACATTAATAGTATTCCTATCACTGTAAGAAAAAAGATTGCTTCGCGTCCTGATTACCATCCTTGAACGACAGGGGACTTATCTCTTGCATCCCCGACGCCTAAGCTATTGTATCGTTTTTTTAGCAATGATTATGAAGATATTATGAAGAAAAAAAAAGCTGTTAAGTCTTGAAAAGATTAACAGCTTTTTTGATTAAATTTTTATACAAATAATTCAGTAGACAAATATCTTTCACCTGTATCAGGCAAAACCACCACTATAGTCTTTCCCTTATTTTCCGGTCTTTTTGCTATTTCAGAAGCTGCATAAAGAGCGGCACCGGATGATATTCCTACCAACAGTCCTTCACTTCTTGCAAGCTTTCTTGATGCTTCAAAGGCTCTTTCATCTTCAACCTTGAAAATCTCGTCTATTATTTCCATATTTAATATCTTTGGTATAAAACCTGCACCTATGCCCTGTATTTTGTGGGCACCCTTCTGACCTCCGGATAATACAGGAGAATCAGCAGGTTCTACGGCAACTATCTTTATATCAGGATTCTTTTGTTTCAATACCTCTCCTACTCCTGTGATAGTACCTCCAGTTCCTACTCCCGCCACGAAAATATCAACTTTTCCATCGGTATCTCTCCATATCTCTTCTGCTGTTGTATTTTTATGATACTCAGGATTGGCGGGATTTTCAAACTGCTGTGGGACAAATGAATTTTCAATTTCTGAAGCCAATTCTTGTGCTTTCTTTATTGCTCCCGGCATACCCTCTGCTCCGGGAGTCAATACAATCTCTGCCCCAAGAGCTGTCATGAGTTTTCTTCTTTCTATGCTGAATGTCTCCGGCATAGTGATTATAAGCCTATAGCCTCTTGCTGCAGCAACTAAAGCTAAACCTACACCCGTATTGCCACTGGTTGGTTCGATTATGGTGGTATTGGAATCAATAAGACCTTTCTCTTCAGCATCCTTTATCATAGCATATCCTATCCTGTCTTTTACGCTTCCTCCTGGGTTAAAATACTCAAGTTTGGCAATTATCGTGGCACCTAGATCATTTGTTCTGTTATAATTGGAAAGCTCTAATAGAGGAGTATTTCCAATCAAATCGGTAAGACTCTTAGCTACCTTTGCCATATTCGTTACCTCCATATTTTATCCGGAATCCAGATATAATTATTTTTTAGTAGGTTTTTCCTTTAATCATTATAACAAACTATTTGACAGTTTTGTTTGCCCTCTCTATAGCTACATAAAGTTCGTCCCTCTCAGGAGGAATTATTTTTGTATGGCCATGGTCACATATAAGTATTTTTTCTTCCTTCGTCACCTTTCCAACAATGCTGGCATTTATACCAATTGATTCTAAAGCTTCTATAACCGCCTTGCCTTTTGGAGCACAGATTAACATGGAACCGCTGGATATAAGTCCAAGAGGATCTATCTTGAAATAATCACATATGGCCTTTGTTTCAGCTAATATTGGAAGTTTTTGTTTATTGATCTCTATGCCTACTCCAGAAGCTTCTGCAACTTCATAAGCCGCTCCTAAAATTCCCCCTTCAGTTATATCATGCATGGCAGTGACTCCCACTTTAGCTGCAGCAATTCCTTCTTCCACCACTCCTATATTTTCTATAAAGCCTTTGGCTCTCGATACCATTTCATTTCCCAATACGCCATTCAAAGTTTCCTCATAATCTGTTGCCAGAATAGCTGTTCCTTCAAGGCCAAGGGCTTTTGTAACTATCACATCATCCCCTGGTTTGGCACCGGAGGAGGTAACATATTCATCTTTTTTTGCAATTCCTAATGCTGTTACCGATAATACGGGTTTAATGACCGCATCAGTGATTTCACTATGTCCTCCCAAAACTTCTATTCCTATAATATTGGCTCCTTTATTAACACCCTCCATTATATCTCTTAACAACTGTTCATCAGAGCCTACAGGTAAAAGTAGTGTCACCATTATACCTATGGGTTTGGCTCCGCAAGCAGCTATATCGTTAGTAGATATAAATACTGATAAATAGCCGCTATTTTTATTAGCGCCGGTTATAGGGTCAGTAGAAGTGACAGCTACGTACTCTCCAAAGTCTATAATACTGCAATCCTCTCCAAATCCTGAATGAACTAAAACTTCTTCTCTAATTGCCCCTAAAAAAGGAAACACAGATCTCTTTAAAATATGAGGTGGCACTTTACCTATTTTTAAAGTATTAATTGTATCCATTTCTTCATCTCCTATAGATGTATTTTTCTAATCTTTTGTGTAATGTTAATCCAATTACCCCACCTATAGATACCTGAACAAAATCTCCTGCAATCTCTATAGGTACAGCACCTATGCCATATAATAATCCGGCTGCTGAAGCATAACCAATCATCATAAATAAGGCTCCAGCAGCAACTGCCATATAGGGTTTAGTCTTTCTTGATAAAGTCCCTACAATAAATCCTTCAATACCCTTTATAAACAGTGTTATAGGAGCCCATACGGGATAACCACCAATAATATCTGATAAACCAGAACCTACTCCTCCTACAATAGCACCAGCAGGACCACCAAAGATAAGTGCTACTAAATATATTACTCCTTCTCCTAGATTGAAATAAAGGTTAAATGTAGGTACCGGAAAACGCAAAATTGTTGTAGCGATAATAAGCAACGCCATAAATAACCCTAAAAAAGCTATTTTTTTTATTCTTACATCCATAATATTCTCCAACCCCTTTCACGTCTACTTTTTTGTTTTTCGCTTCGTTGACAACATAATCTGATTATATGATAATTACACATAAGGAAATGCAGCATTGTTAGTGTTTCATATATGAATTATATATTATTCCATTTATGCATAAAAGGAATAATACGATCAATGATAGAAAGGAGAGGGAAATTTTGAGAAGTGTATCGATACACTGTACCTCTTGTGGTAAAGCCCATAAATTAGATGAAGCCATTTTTCGATGTGACTTGTGTAATGAGCCTTTGGAAATAGAAGAAATTAGTAACGGAAGAATAAACAAAGGGAATATTCTAACTCAGACAATTTGGGAAAGGTATGAAGATTTTTACCCATTTCTAGACAAAAATAATAGATTTACATTAGGAGAAGGCTTTACACCTTTGATTGAAATGAAAGACCTGGCATATTCCATTGGCATAAGTGGCTTATATATGAAAAATGAAACTCAAAATCCTACCTGGTCCTTCAAAGACAGAGGAACTGCAGTCGGTATAATGGATGCAAAAAGACTGGGATATAAAAGAATTGGAACTGTATCTACAGGAAATATGGCAACCTCTGTAGCAGCTTATGGTGCTGCAGCAGGAATGGAAACATTTGTGTTTGTAAGCAAAGATATATCTGAAGAAAAAATAAACCCTATTGCCATGTATAACCCTCATCTTATAAAGGTTGAAGGTAACTATGGAGAACTATATTTTGAGAGCTTAAAAATAGGCAAAGAAAATAATATTTACTTTATCAATTCAGATGTTCCCATGAGAGTCGAAGGTTCCAAAACCATCGCTTATGAGATCTGCGAGCAACTCAATTTTCAAATGCCAGATTATGTTATTGTACCTACGAGTGCTGGAGGGAATATAAGAGGTATCGAAAAGGGATTTAGAGAGTTCAAGTCTTGTGGATTGATAGATAATGTGCCAAAGATAATATGCGCTCAATCTCTTGGATGCTCTCCCATCTATAACGCTTATTATAATAATAGTGATGCTATAACAAGGGTAGAGAAACCGCATACTATAGCTCATGCAATAGAAAATCCTTATCCTCCAAGTGGCAATCAGGTATTAAGACTGCTTAAGAACAATGGAGGAATTGCTACAGCAGTAACAGACGAAGAGATATTAAAAGCTCAAGCACTTATGGCAAAAGAAGGCATCTTGGGACAGCCTGCTTCATCGGTGCCTTTAGCTGCAATTATTAAGTTGAAAGAAGAAGGTTTTTTAAAAGGAAATGAAAAGGTAGTATGTATTGTTACAGGAAGTGGCTTAAAATATACTGCTTCTTTTGCAATGCACCAACTATATTCTGCAGAATGCGAACTTAATGAGCTCAGTGACTATATTAAAGAAAATTATTGATGGCATGGAAAGTTTATATCCTGAATACAGCAAAGAGTTGTTTAATTGCTGTATTCAGGATAATATATTCATGATATTTCATACCTAAAATGATTCAATTAAAACTTCCATAATACCACCGCAAACCATGCCCTCAGATTCAGCAATTTCCCCTGTCATATCTACATGTTCTATAGAAAAACCCTTTTCATCCATCACTGTTCTGGCTTTTGATACAATTGCAGCTTCACTGCAGCCTCCACCTATACTTCCGACAGTCCTGCCATCCAAATAAGCAATCATTTTTGTCCCAGCTTTTCTTGGGGTAGAACCTTTGGAGGAAAGTATTGTAATAAGGGCTCTAGGTATTGATGATTCTTCACAAATACTTTTGAACACATCTAAATCAAATTCGGGAAATACATGCTCTTTTCCCAGTTTGCTTATTAACCCTTTATTTTTATAGCTTATCAGTTGTCCCACTATAGATATTGCAATTTCATCAGGCGTAACTCCACCTATATCAAGGCCTATGGGAGATTTCACCGACTCAAGGATCTCTTTGTCAAATCCCTCTTTTGCTAGTTCCTGCATCATTGCCTTTACCCTTCTCTTGGAGCCCATCATTCCTATGTAGTTAAGCTTATGCTTCAAGGCTTCACGGAGCACAATACCATCATATCTATGTCCTCTAGTGACAATTACTACAAAATCTGTTTCCCTAAAATCTATCAAATCAAAGGATTTATCAAAATCTTCGCAAATAACCTGCTCTGCTTCAGGAAAACGGCTTGTATTTGCAAAAGTAGGTCTGTCATCGATTATCACAACAGAAAAACCGACCCTTGAAGCAAATTCAGAAACTGGCTTTGCTACATGTCCACCACCGAAAATAAACAGCCGAGGCTTTGGAATAAAAGCTTCTATCAAAATAGCCTTGTCTTCCCCTGTTTCTATTATTTCTGGCTTCCCAGTATCCAAAGAAAAATGCATTCGCTCATAAATACTATCTTCTAAACTATAGGATTTATTTTTAACATCTTCTTCTGACAGTAGGACTTTTCCCTCAATTGAACCATTTCTGTCATTATGTAGTTTCAAGTGTGTCACCATTATACATTTTTCCCCGCCATTGACCTTTACTAATAGTTCTCCATATAAGTTATTAAACATTTCATCACTCCTCGATATGATTCTTCCATACCTTGTCAATCATATTATACAATAAATATATATTTACTATATTTTACAACATAATTTTTGTTTATAATAGCATTTAATAAATAAAAACCCCTGGTATATTAACCAGAGGTCGGAAAAAGACATATATATCACTGGATATTGATTCTTCGTCTATTATTGTTTCCTTTATTCAATTTAGGCAGGACTATTTTTAACACACCATCGTTAAAAGAGGCATCTATTCTATTCTCATCCACATTTTCGATATATAAATTCCTTCTAAACTCACCATAGTGCCTTTCACGCCTTACATAGTTTTCTTTCTTATCTTCCAAAGTTTCATCTCTCTTGGCACTTATGGTCAAATTGCCATTATCAAATTCAATATTAATGTTTTCCTTTTTTACTCCAGGTAGATCTGCTTCCACAAGATAATTGTCAGGTGTTTCTTTCAAATCAACTTTAAAGTTTCCCCTCATAAAATTCATAGTGGGAAAATTGTCATCAAAGAAGTACATTGGGAAAGATGATAAAGTATCACTAGGCAACATAAAATGTTTTTTACCAAAAGGAAACATGTCTACTATTTTTTCATTCCTCCCTTCATTGCAAAGAAAACAAGAATAAACTTGGATAGTATAATCAATCTGTATTAATATTTTTATTATGATTTTAAAAAATAAACTATAATATTAAAGGAATTTTTGTCATTAATTTATACAAATATGATATAACATGTTTTTTCGCATAAATAAAGTCCGTAAACAAATAATAACTACAGTTAGGAGGCGATATGTTGAAAAAACTTTTATATATTACCGCAAACTCAAAGCCGGAAAAACTGTCAACAAGTAAAACAATAGGTAGACAATTTATAAATCGTTTTGTCTCTAAAAATCCTGATTATGTGGTGGAAGAACTAGATCTTTACACTGAATATATACCCGAAATAAATCATATCATTTTTAAGAAAAGAGCAGAACTGGTATCAGGTGCTGAGTATGAAAAATTATCTGAAAATGACAAAAAATCAATAGATAGGATCAATGAATTATGCGGCCAGTTTCTAAGCGCTGACACTTATGTAATTGCTGCACCCATGTGGAGTGTAAGCTATCCTTCTATACTGAAAAAATACATAGATTGCATCATAATTAACAATAGGGTAATTAGAATAACTCCGGAAGAAGTAACTGGCCTTTTGAACGATAAAGAAAGAAGCATGATATACATTCAGTCTTCAGGGGGAAAGTATCCAAAACTACTTTCTGGAAAATTCAATCACGGTGTAGAGTATTTCGAAGATATATTTAAATTTTTAGGAATCAAAAAATTTGAAAAAATACTGGTAGAAGGAGTTGATACTCCAGATATCGGTAGAGAAAAAGCCATCACAAAAGCCTGCCTAGATATTGAAAATATCATAGAAAAGCTTTCGTAGATTTATTGTATATAAAATCTGCTGTCTTAAATCTTGGCTTCAGCTAGATTTGTCTTATATGGAATTCAATAAATACAATAAGCAATATGGTTCAGCAATTGAAACCTGACCATATTGCTTATTTCATTATGAATTTACATTTGATTGTAACTTATCTCTTTTTATCTTACCTTTAATCTTCATTGAGAGATTATCAAAACTATAGTATATTACTGGTACTATCAGCAATGTTAGCAAAGTAGAAGTTACCAGACCAAACATAACCGCTATAGCCATTGGTGCCATTGCTTCTGCACCTTCCCCAAATCCCAGAGCTAATGGTATCAAAGCTAGTATAGTAGTCAATGTTGTCATTAGAATAGGTCTAAGCCTAGTAGGACCTGCCTTAATGATTGCGGATTCTGTATCCATACCTCTTCCTTTTAAAATATTTATATAATCTACCAACACAATAGCATTGTTTACAACTATCCCAGCCAACATGATCACTCCTATAAATGCCGGAACGCTAAGGGGCTTGTTAGTGATAGCCAATCCAAATATAGAACCAGAATATGCAACAGGAACCGAAAACATTATTGTGAAGGGATGAAGTAAGGATTCAAATTGTATTGCCATGACCATGTACACTAGAATTATTGCCAATATTAATGCTAATGTAAGATCCTCAAAAGCCTCTATCATCATTTCATTTTCTCCAGTAAACTTTATGGAGTAGCCATCAGGCAATCTATATTCTTCTAGTTTCCTTCTCAATTCTTCGTTTACATCCCCGGAGCTTCTGCCAAACACATCAGCGGTTACCGTTACATATCTCTCCTGATCTGCTCGGGTTATGCTTGTTGGACCTCTCTCAACCTTTATTTCAGCTATATCTATTAAAGGCACCTGTATACCCAATGGCGATAATATAGAAACTGATCTTAGTTTTTCCAATGTATTAATTTTATCTTCCGGGTATTGTACCTTAATATCTACCTCATTTCCATTGACTTTATAAGTAGTAGCTACCCGACCTTCTACAGCAGTCCTTATAACTGATGCTACCTGTGTGGTTGATAATCCATAGGCTGATGCCTTATCACGATTAACATAAATTTGGGCTTCCGGTCTTCCTTCAGAAATACTAGATGCAATTTGTCTGGTACCATCTGTCTCTGCAACAATTTTCTCTATATCTATTGATATATTCTCTAAAGTTTCTAAATCAGGTCCACTAATCTGTATAGACACCAGGTCAAAACTGGTCATGCTTCCAAAGCCTGTAGATAAATCCGTTACCTTTATATCCGCTCCAGCAATATTTTTTACCGATTTACGCACTTCTTCCACAATTTCTGATGTGCTTCTTTCCCTTTTCTCTATAGATTTCAAAGTTACGCTTATAGTGGCTGAGTCTCCGCTGGAACCTCCTATCCCAGATAAAACATCAGATCCACCTACACTTACATGCATAGATTCTAGTTCAGGAATCTGAAAAAGTAACTTCTCTAGTTCTTTTGCTACTTCATTGGTGTTTTCTATCAGGCTTCCCTTTGGCATCTCAATATCTACACTAAACATGCCCTGGTCCATTGAAGGAAAAAATTCTGAACCAATAAAAGGTAAAAACAACAAGCTTAATACGAATATTGAAAAAACTATAGCTAGTGTCTTCCCCTTATGTTTCAAAACCCAAATCAATACTTTTCGATAAATCTGATCTATACCGTTAATGACCTGATCCCATTTATAAAATATTTTATCCAGCCATTTATTTCTTAAGCTTTCATGAGGTGTGGCAACCTTGAGAAATTTTGAACTTAACATAGGTATAAATGACAAAGCTACTATCAATGAAGCCAACAATGAAAAAGCTATTGTCAAAGCCAGTTCCTTAAATATCTCGCCGGCCATTCCTTCTGTAAAAACTATAGGTAAAAATACAACTATAGTAGTAAATGTAGAAGCTAGGATGGCATTGCCTACTTCCTGTGTTCCCAATAATGAAGCTTCAACTCTGTTATATCCTTCATTTCTGTGTCTATATATATTTTCTAAGACTACTATAGAGTTATCCACCAACATCCCTACACCAAGGGCAAGGCCACCTAAGGATACTATATTTATTGTTATACCAGCAAAATATACTAATACGAAAGTAGAAATAATGGAAATAGGTATAGCTGTAGCAATAATCAATGTGCTCCTTATATTTTTTAGAAAAATGAACAGTATCAGCACAGCAAGTATGCCGCCGGTTATTGCATTGTCTGCCACATTGCTTATAGACATTTCTATATATTCACCCTGGTCAAAAACTATATCAACATTTAAATCTGGATGTTCCTTTGATATCTTTTCTATTTCATTCTTTACAGCCCTTGTAACATTAACAGTATTTGCGTTTGTTTGTTTCTGGACGCTTAAACTTACGCTGTTTTTTCCGTTTGTCCTGCTGTAGGAATCAATAGACTTATTAGTATCAACCACTTCTGCTATATCACGGATATATAATATTGTTCCATTAGGCATAACTATGGGTATATTTTTTATCTGTTCAATATTTTCAAATTCACCAGTACTCCTCACCAATAGTTTTTTATCCCCATATTCTACTGTGCCGCCTGGCAGGTTAAGATTCTCAGTCTGCAAAACAGTCATTACCTGGTTTAATGATACACCATATCCTGCAGCCTTATTAGGATCTACATTAACTTGTATTTCCCTGGTTCTCCCCCCTGAAACGCTTACTGAAGCTACCCCTGACAATCTCTCTAGTCTAGGCTTTATGTTCTCCTCTGTAAAACGTTTAAGTGTTATGTCGTCCAAATCACCAGTTACACTTATAGTCACTATGGGAAGCATATTAGGATTTATTTTTATTACTAAGGGATCCTCTACCTCATCTGGAAGATAACCTTTTATCATATCGATCTTTTCTCTCATATCCAAAGTCGCAAAATCCATATCAGTGCCTGAATTAAACTCGGCAATGACTATAGAGTGCCCTTCACTGGAAATAGATTGAATAGATTTTATATTATTTACCGTAGCTATGGCGTTTTCAATATTTTTTGTCACAATGGTTTCAATTTCTTGAGGCGCAACACCTGAGTAGCTTGTTGATACTACTGCTATAGGAAAACTGATATCTGGCATTAAATCAACTTGTATCTTGGAAAAAGATACAACACCGAGCAATAGAACTATCAAAACACACATCAATATGCTTATAGGTCTTTTTACAGATATTTCATGTATTCTCATTTTCACACCTCTTATTTATCCGAAATCACTACTGTTGATTCATCTTTTAAGAAATCCTGCCCCTTAACTACTACAATTTCACCCTCATCAATACCGTCTATGACCTGTATCTCCTTATCATTAAATATGCCAGTGGTAATCTGTTTTTTAACAGCTTTGCCACTTTTGACAACAAATATATATTTGTTGCCTTCTTCCTCCATAACTGAAGACATAGGTATCAAGATACAATTTTCTGCTCTATTCAAAGTTATGTATACCTCGGCAAACATGCCTCCTTTTACAGTATCAGGTGGATTTTCCAAAGCGATTTTAATCAGATATGTTTGTGTCATGGCATCTGCTGAAGGTGCAGCTGCTGTTATAGTTCCCCATAAAGGTTCTTCAGATATTGCCCTTATATAAATCTTTACTTTATCTCCTAATTGAACCTTACCAATAACATCCTCATTTACATTAACTTCAATAATGTAGTTTGAGTCATCAATGATTATAAAGGAAGGGCTAGAAACACTGGCAAACTCTCCTTCCTTTACATTTATAGCCGATACAACTCCGCTTATAGGTGCTTTAACACTCATATTGTCCACTACACTTTTTGCAATTTCATATGAAGCCTTAGCTTGAGATAGCTGGGCTTGTGCTGCCTCAATGTTTTCTTTGTAGCTTTTTTGCTCAGTTAAATCCAAGTTTGCTTTAGCAGTCTCATATTGTTGTTTTGCAAGCTCTAGCTGGGATTGAACTCTGTCCAAATTAAATTTGGTCTCTGCCCCAGCCTCATATAAAGTCTTTATAGTCTCGAAATTTGTTTTTGCATCATCATAATTTATTTTGGCAGAATCCACAGCAGACTTTAACTGCAGCATCTGCTGTTCATAAGTGCTACCTGATAACCTCTTTAGATTTATTTCTGCCATTTCAACAGCTGCAGCTGCCTGATTCAACTGAAGCTGCGCATCTACTTTATCCATTTCAAATAATATTTGTCCCTTATTCACTCTTTGGCCTATTTCAAAATTCACCTTGACAACCTTCCCTGGCTGTTTAGGCATCACCATTATCTCCTGAGCTGGCTTTACTCTGGAACTATAGCTTATCACCGATTCAATTGAGCCTACAGTGGCTTCCACCACTTCCACTGCTATAGGCTGGTCTAAAACTTGTGCTGTAGTATCCTTTGTTTCCTCTTTATTGCATCCTATGTTAATGCTTATGCTAAGTATAATTAGTATAATAAGCAACAGTCTTCTTTTCATTATACGTATCCTCCTAACCCATCTGCATTTATACTTGTATCCTTCCATGCCTCTATGAATTGAGAATTTTCATGACTATTTTTTCCATAATACTGCTAAGATATATAATTTCCTTTTTATCTATGTCTTTTGTATAATAATCGAATATCTCTTTCCGTTTTATATCTATTTTCCTCAGCAACTCTTCTCCTTTTTCGCTAAGTTTAATTATCACCAGACGTCTGTCTATTTCACTTCTGACTCTGTTCACCAGACCAAAATCATGAAGTCTGTCAACCAGACTTGTTACTGCCCCAAGAGTAACTCCTAAATAGTTGGCTATTTCACTTACCATACATTCGCCGTGAGCCCTTATATAAAACAGCATATATATTTGAGTATTTGTAACAGGAATATCAATACCTTCTGTTATTTGAGCGAAAAGCTTCTTATGTAATTCATAGGATATCTTATCTAGTTCTCTCATATCACAGTTTTTTTCCATTTGTTCACCCTCTAAATATTTTAATCGTTAAACCATTTATAGTTTAATATATAATGTTGGATTGTTCAATATATGTATATAAGAAAAGCTTCTATTGGAAGCTTTTTAATAACGAGGTAGCCTTTCTTGAAATCCTTTAAGGATAGTTAATGTATGGAAGAATTATACCTTCCTATAGTTTACAAAATAAGGAACAGGCTTGAATTATTCTAATTCAAGCCTGTTCCTTATCCTCCTTAATCAAACTTGAACAAATTGATACCTATTTCATCACTGAATTGTCTATCAACCATACCATCTATGGCTTCAATAAATATCTCCCCTGTAGCACTTATGATGGCGTAATTCAAGTGACCTCCATAAGTCTTATAATGCTCATCAGATAGGTTTATATGTAAATGCAAATAAACTTCTCCATTCATGGTAGAAATATTACCTAGAAGACTTGTAATCTCATAAGATCCGTTTAATTCTATAGAATAATATTTTTTCTCTTCTATTTTAAGCAGTCCGATTTTTGCTTTGTTTACAGCACCTATCCCTTTTACCCACCCTAATGTAATATTTTGTTCTTGACAAAATTTCTTTAAAGTTTCAACTATTTCTTCACCTTTATCCATTCTTAGCACATATTGATTACCAAATTTTTTATATTCCATAATAGGCCTTCTTTCTATCAATATATTTTTCTCCAAGCAATATCCTTTTATTACAGTTGTTTATAAATATTTAAATCGCCAGGTTTTTCATCTAGACTTCGCAATATAGGTACTATTCTTGTAACATGTTCTGTAGTCTTGTGCTTTTCCAGGGATTCCATATCTTCCCATTCTTCAATAAATGTCAATATCTTCTGATCCTTCACATCCTGAAACAAACCATAGCTTATACAACCTTCTTCTTTTACTGTAGCCTCAACCATTCTTTTCGCATACTCTATGAATTCATCAACCTTATCCTCTTTAACATAATGCTTGGAAACTACTTTAATCATTTTCCCCGCCTCCTTTTTTATTCCAAACTTTGATTTGTCTGCCATCAACCGTTCCCAACTATTTTGACAATATTATACCCTCGGTAAAAGAATAACTCAAGTCTGACCCCAGTTTTTCTATTTCCTTCTGTTTCTCACTAAATAGCCTATTATAAAACCAACTGCGGAAATTAAAACCGCCGCTACGGCTATAGTTATTCCCATAGCCGTTAGTGGATTTCCACAAATATATATAGATGTGTATTGGTGAAAAAACAACTCTAACAAAAATAATGAACATAAATAGTCACTACCGTCTCATTAAATACATATTATATGATACAGTAGTGACTTAATATAAAATGATAAAAATTATCTTGCTACCATTTTCAGCAATCGGAGAAAATGATTAGCTTCTCTTAATACATGGTCTCCTAATAAAGGTACAATAATTGATCTGATTCTGCATTCCAACAACCCCTGTGTTGCTTGGGCCTTAAAGTCACGGATGGCTGATGTAGCTTTAAGGCTTTCGCAAGTAACATGGCAAATTGGCAGAGTCAGGTCAATTGCTCTTTTTGCTTTGCATGTGAGCTCGTCAAACTCATCTCCAAAATTATCTGCAATGTTTATCAATTGTTCCTCTGTTGGATCAAGCAAACCACGTATAAATTTTGCATGTTCTGCCATTATTCTGTTCCAAAATGCTTCCTGTTCAAAGGCTTCTCTATCTACATCAATCATTTGCCCTCTTTGAAGTTTTTGTACCAACAAAAGATAAAGCCTTGCCTCTCGCATGATATGCTCAATCAGCAGTGGATAATTTAAGGTAAACATTCTGCATGACAAAACATTGGAAAGAATCTCCTCTTTAAATCTTATCAATGCAGCAATCAGGCATATGGCTTTTTCATTAAGCTCACATACCTTTTTCTTCAATACAGGACTGACTTCTGGACATATCCCTCCAGATAATCCTGCCTCTGCACGTGTAAGATCCGTTGGTAAGTTTATTCCGGTGTAAAACTCAGTAACCAATTCGGCATTGAGAGTATATGGAGTAATAACCTCTCCGGATTGAAGAATTCGTGGATCCACAACTCCGTCAGATAGTATGATGGATTCTTTTAAAAGTTTTTCGAATTCCATTCTAAAAACATCTGCCCGTTGTGTAAAATTAGCATCTCTTGGTGTAAACCCTAATTCGAGAAAAAAGGAATGCTCCTTCATTATTCTTGCGAAAAAAAGGTGTAACCCCAGCGATTGACGGATAAAATCCGTACATGATAACATTTTACATAAACCTCCTTTTATTGATTATTATTTGAAAACATGTCTCTCTCACTAATAATCTATTTAGGAGTTGTACAAAGGTTACAACCACAAAGTTATATAAATATAAAAAACCCGAGATTTCTCAGGTTTTTATCATTTTATTAATTGTCTTGATAGGATATTGTAATTGAATAACCATCATGACCAACTATTGTATTGGGAAATATTTTCTCTGCATTATGTCTATATTTTTCCGGTTTGTCCATAGACGGACTAAAATGTGTCAATAATAGTTGTCTTACTTCTCCTTTTCTAGCAAGCATTGCAGCTTCTTTAAAGGTCATATGCATATTCCTCTCGGCTTTCTCAGCATCTCTATCATCTCCATAGGTTCCTTCACATATGAATAGATCGCTTTCTTCTATAAAATCTTCTATTGCTTCTATTGGTCTTGTATCAGTTATAAAGCTTACTTTTATACCTTTCCTCTTTTCCCCAAAAACCATATAGGGTTCATATGTTTTATTCTCATGTACAACAGACTCTCCTTTTTGTAATATGCTCCATAATTTCATGGGCACCTTATAAAATTCCGCCTTCTCTACCGAAAACTTAGGTTTTCTAGGTAAATAAAAAGAATACCCTAAACATGGGGAAGAATGCTCAAGTGCTAAAATAGAAAGGATAATATCATAACTTTTTGATTGATTGTATTCATTAACCTGCAGCCCTTGTGGTGATTTAATAATTCCTAAAGGCAACTGCAGGTTTTCAATAATTTCCAGTTCAAAAGGCATATATGTAATAGGACTTAGTAGCACCTTTAAAGTCTCATTAGTCCCTTTTGGTCCTAATATGACAATCTTTTCTGTTCGTTCGCTGTTTCTCATGGTGGATATGAGTCCAGGCAAACCGAATATATGATCGCCATGTAGATGAGTAAGGCAAATCATATCAATGTTTTTGAATCCTGTGTTCATCTTCCTCATGGCTACCTGGGTGCCTTCCCCGCAATCTATGAGTATCTTTCTTCCCTTATAACTGATAAGGAGGGATGATAAAAATCTATTTGGTATAGGCATACTTCCCCCGCTGCCCAGTAAAGTTACATCAATCATAGTTTACACCTCTATCCTGCCGTATACTCCTCCGCCGCCAACATCGATGCCTAGTTTGCCTTCCCTTGCTAAAACTATATTTCGTGCCATATCTTCCTTGACCACTTCTGCAATCTCCTCATAGCTTGCATCATGCAGTACTTTCATTTCACTGCCAAAATGATCAATCAGCTTGTCAATGGTTTTTGGACCCACTCTCGGGATAAATTCAAGGGGTATCTGGTAGTTATAAGGGGGTCTTGATTGCATTTCTGGATAATCTCTATCCCTTATAATCTCCAATCTATCCCTAACTCCTACCACCACTTTATGTTTATCAGACACAGGGCATTTCAGTATAGGAGGTTCTCCTTTTATTACTTTATCACAGATTACACAATAAGATCTATGATATTTGCCCAATTTAGGATTCAAACCGTAATTGGCACTAATCCTCCTGCCTTCCCTACCCCAAAGGACTTTCAATACTTCTTCATAACTGGTATCTACCATTTCAAATATGTTATACTCTCTCCCAATCTTAGGAAGAGAATGAGCATCCGAATTGCTTGTAAAGCTTTTCCCATCCAGCTCGCTCAGTTGACTTGCCATCATTGAATCCGCACTCAGGCCCAACTCAACTGAAGGTATTTTTTCAAAGGATCTGTCATCGAATATCTCATGGAGGGATTCACAGCAGTTGCCATAGAAGCTTTTGTGAGGTGTAAAGACATGGGCTGGCATATATACCCCACCAAAGGCTTCAACAATATCGAACAGCTCCTGCCCTGTTAAGCGGCTCATCAAACTAAATGCCCAAATGTTTTTAATGTGCTTTTTCATTTCATTTGAAAAATCTGTTATATGTTTGAGACTAGGGAAAAAACATAGTGAATGGGAGCTGCAACCACTCCTTTCATGGGTTTCTATTTCCGCCCCCAATAGCAAAGTTTGTCTGCCTCTATATTCTATTCCTCCACCGCTTTTTTCCACCATTTCCCCTTTATCTATAAGTTCATTTATATTTTCAAGTATATATGGAGATATGCAGTCAACGACACCTATAACATCTATACCTTTCCTGTAGGCTTCATAAGCAACATTCTCAAATGTCAAATTATTTGCAGTGGCTTTCTTCACTTCTTTACCCTTAGACGAACGCCCCACATGTACATGCAGATCAACATAATATCTATTCATTTCTACACCGCCTTGATATCTGAAAAATATACAGTCACTCTGTATTATTGCATTTTTTTACTTGAGTTATGTTTGTACTATTGCTTTAAGGGACTGGCATATATCATGTTTTATTTGTTTGTATAGTGTCTGATGCCTGAAGTAGAGACATAAAAAAACACCATGTCTTTTGACAGGTGCATTTTTGTACATATCCACCCTATTTTTTCAACAGTTCGTTGTAGTTTTTATAAAATATCTTCTCTACATCCGCCTTTGCCAAAGGCTTGCTAAATAAATATCCTTGAAGAAAGTCGCTTCCGGCTCTCTTCATCATCTCATACTCTTCTATCTCTTCTACTCCTTCTGTGACCACTTTTAAGTTCAATCCGTGTACAAGAGCAATCAAGGAGTCCATAATTTTTATGTTTTCAAATTCAACGAATTTATCTTTAAGGGTTTTATCCAACTTTACTTTATCTATAGGCATAAAGGTGAGATAGTTCAACGAGGAATATCCTGCCCCGAAATCATCTAGAGAAATTCTTACTCCCAAATTTTTCAGCCTATTGAGAATGGCTACGGTTTCATGTCTTTTCTCTGCAAAAACATTTTCAGTAATCTCTATTTCCAGCAATGAGGGATCAACATCATACTCTTCTAATACTTTTTTCATATAATCAATAAGACTCGCATCATAAAACTGTCTTGGCGATAAATTAATGGCTACTGGCAAAGATTCATAACCTCGCTTAGCCCATCTACTTATCTGTTTTACAACTTCCTTTATCACCCATTTTCCTATTGGCAATATTAATCCTGTCTCTTCTGCTATAGGGATGAATTTATCTGGTGTTATATGACTGTCACGAATTCTTAAAAGTGCTTCCAAGGAAGAAACTTTACCCGTTCTTGTTTCCACTATTGGCTGATACACTATGAAAAAGGCTTCTTTTTTCAGAGCTTTTCTCAACATGTTTTCTATGCTAATCTTATAATTAAAATTAAGTTTCATTTGTTCATCAAATAAGAAATATCTATTCTTGCCAGCTTTCTTTGCATTATACATTGCAATATCAGCCTTTATCAACAATTCATCAATGGTGTCTCCGTCATTAGGAAACTGAACTATGCCCATACTTACAGTTAAATTGTTTTCAAAATAGTCTACAACAATTCTATCCTTAAGAGCTTTTACCAGCCTATCAGCGAAACTAACTAACTGTTGAAATTCTTCTTCCTTAATTAGAATTAGAAACTCATCTCCTCCGAACCGAAAAGCAACTATATTTTCATTTGCCATATCATTTATAACTTTAGCAAAACGCCTTAACAATTCATCTCCATAGACATGACCTAGTATATCATTAATATTTTTAAAATCGTCAATATCTAATAAGAAAAGTGCTCCTTTTTTGTTGTCTGCCAATTCATTATCCAATATCTCCCTAAATTTTCTTCTATTATATAATCCTGTTAAGGGATCATGGTCTGCTAAAAATTTAATAAACTGTTCTTGTTTTTTTATTCTAGTTATTTCAACTAATACACCATGTAATGTATTTATTTTTCCTTCTCTATTTTTTATACCTTTTCCCCTTATTAAATACCAATGAATGTTATTGTTCTTGTCTATAATTCTTATTTGCGTATCTATCTCCTCTATCATCTCATTTTGATATTTTTTTATTTCGTTTATCAATTTATCTCTATCTTCCTCATGAACAATTTCTTTAATTATCTCATAGATATTTTCTTTTTTTATTGCATCAGCACCCACCAAATCCACAAAGTTCTTAGAAAAATTTATTGTCCCTTTATTGATTACTATCTCCCATATAAAGCTATCTGTGGCTTCTATAGCGATCTCATATTTCTGTTTCAATTCTTCATTAATCTCAGAATATTTTTGTATCTCATCATATTGAGCTCTTAATTCTTCTTCATTGGACATAAGCTGTTCAACAGTGGCTTCTAGCTCAAGATTGGCAGATTCCAGCTCCTCTTTATACTTCACTTTTTCTGATACATCTGTATATATACCATAGCCACCTAAAATCTCATTATCTATTTTCATAAGTATAGCTCTTATATTAACTGCAATAGGGATGCCTGTTTTTGTATATCTTACAGCTTCAACATCTACTATGCCTTTTTCAAACAATTCATCTGTTTTCTTTACCGCTTCTTCTCTCTGGCTTTTCGGTACTACCAAATCATCTAAATTTTTGCCTATACACTCTTCTCTGGTGTAACCAAATATCCTTAAGAAACTTTCATTTACATCAAAAATAATATGCTCCTTATCAAAGCATGCGATAGCATCAGGGCTATTGACGAACAAAGTCTCATATCTTTTCAACAAAATATCCCGTTGTTTCTGGTACTTGATATTTCTACTTATATCTCTTGATATAGATATTACCGCTTCTATATCTCCATCATCATTAAAAATAGGCACTGCCTTTCCCCAGTCATAATAATCTAACTTTGAACTATAGGCCTCTCCCTCAACAGCGCCATCAGCATTTCTTCTAAAATTTATGTAATATTTTCTTTCCAGTTCTTCGTCTGGTTTTAAAACAAAATCCGCCAGCGTGGGTCTTTTATATCCATAAAATATTTCAGAATAAGTATAATCGCCTTTCCCTAATATTTCCTGTCTTTTTACTTTAGTAAGCTTTTCCATAGCGCTATTCCATAATATTATCTTACCATCTTTATCAATAGCAAAAATAGGATCTGGCAGCATTTCAGTGACATCTTTAAAAAAGCCTTCTTTATACATAAAATTTTCATCCCCCATTATTATGCAGTGAACAAACACAATTTTCTATATTTTTTATAATGGTGCACTGTATATCTTTGCCATTTAGAATATTGTTATTTTTATTCTACTAAATTAGAAGACTTTCCACAATCTTTTTATTATTAAAATAATGTATATGCATTTTATAAGAAATTTTGAGAAATATTGTTGAGAAATCATTTTTTCAATCCAAATAACATTTTTCTCTATATTATAATCTAAACTACAAAAATAAACATATGTTGACAAAAAAGCTGAATGGAAATATAATGTAAATGTTGGCATGAAAACTTAGAATTTTTAAAACAATCTTAAGCTATATGATAAAGGCAAACTTATCGAAAGGTAAGGACGCAAAGCCACGAGTCTAAGGTGTTATAACTATGACAGTCGGGTTGCCATAATAAGGCATTTAAGCCATGGTTTATATAGCGCCATGGCTTTTTATTTTAATAAACATATTAAAATAAATGATAATAAAAGTAGCAATTGTCTTGAGGTGAATCCGTTGAATCAGACAGGCAGAACTGAACAATCAGGAAATATCTTTTATAAAAAAATTGATAAACTACTAAAAATATTAAAATTTGATGATAATACATATAAACATTCCTTGAAGGTGGCTGAATATTCGAAACATTTTAATAACCTTGTAGATACGGGTATTGACCCTAATATGATGTATTATTCTGGATTATTTCACGATATCGGGAAAATCGAAGTTGACTTGGCCCTTCTTAACAAAAAAACCTCCTTGGACATCGTTGAATTTGATATTATTAAAAAGCATTCCATATTGGGATATGATATTATGAAAAGATTTCTAATGCCTGTAGAAATGCAACATGCAGCCTTTTATCATCATGAAAGATGGGATGGAAAGGGCTATCCTACGAAACTAAAAAAACAAGAAATACCACTGGTAGCTAGAATAATAAGCATATGTGATGTATTTGATGCATTAACTACCGATAGACCATACAGGAAAGCATTTTCTATAGATGAAGCATTAAATATGATGAATGACTCTAAAGGCCAGTTTGATCAAGAGCTTCTGGAATTGTTTCTTGACAATATAGGCTCGATCATCAGCAAGAATCCTTTTTAATCGTAATAATTGGATAGCAATACAATATATTAACAGCTTCACCTGTTCAATAATAAAGGCTGCATTTTTGTAATATATTCAATTCAATATTAACCGCTTCAATTCATTAAATGAGCTAATTCCTTAACCTCCTCAATTTGTCTAGAATTTCATTATATTCTTTGTCTAAAGCCACGATATCATCGTTTTGGGATGGCATGCTCAACTTCCCTAGTATTTCTGCCATGCGATGTTTAAGAATCATTTCATCCATAGATATCTCATTAGATTTTAAAGAAATATCCTTCTTTTTTCTGAACTCCTGATAAGTTCCTTGAAAACATACAATTTTTTGATTCTCTATAGATATTATATGATCTGCAATGTTATCAACAAGTCTTCTGTCATGGGAAGCAAATAAAACTGTTCCTCTATATTCCATCAGTGCTTCTTCTACAGCTTCCATAGAATATATGTCCAAAAAGTTAGTAGGTTCATCTAGAACCAGAATATTAAAATCACTTGTTATTATTTTTGCCAATGCAGCTTTTACCTTTTCTCCCCCACTTAGATAAAAAATATTTTTTGCGACATCTTCTCTTTTAAACAAAAGTCTTGCGAGAAGAGTTCTAACAAAAGTTTCATCATATATACTGCTTTCCAAAATATTTTCCAGTAATGTTTTGCTTTCATCCAAAATGCTTATATCCTGGCTAAAATAGCCTATCTTAGCTCCAATGGCTCTATAAATTGAAGGATGACCATTGACAATAAGTTTGATGAGAGTAGTCTTACCGCTTCCGTTTGGGCCTATAATTGCAGTTTTGCTATTATTAAACACTTTAAATTGAGCACCTTTGAATATAATCTTATTCCCATATTTCTTATCTAATCCTTCAGAACTTAGTACTATCTTGCAATAAAGTGGGGTAATTTTTTGTATATCCACATTAACTTCAGGCAGTTTTCTAGGTTTCTCCTTCACTTCCAGTTTGCTAATTCTAGTCTCAATAGCTTTAACTTGCCTTTCTAACTTTGCTTTTGCTATCTGGCTTCCTGTTTTATGAAGCCTAGCCTCAGAATTTCCCATCCTCTTAGGTGTTTTTCTTATGGCTTTTGCTTGATTTTTCTTCTTCACTGCGGCTTCTTCTAATCTTTTCTTTTCCGCTATATATTTTTGGTATTCAATTTCAGCCTGCTTTATTTCATTCTCTTTTATTTGTCTATATTTACTATAATTGCCTTTATAAAGCTTTGCTTCTCCATTTTCAATTTCCAGTATGCCATTGCAAACAGCATCTAAAAATTCCCTATCATGAGATACTATCAGAATCGCTCCATCAAAGGCCATCAACTCTTCTTGAAGCAGTTCTATTCCTTCTTTATCTAAATTACTGGTCGGTTCGTCTCCTATGATAAACTCACTGTTCTTCTCTAAAGCTTTAGCTATCTTAAGTCGGGTAAACTCTCCACCGCTTAGACCTTTACTATTTAAACTATTTACTCTAAACTTACTGGCTATATAGCCTTCCACATCTATCGATTTATCTGATTCCAACTGTTCTATATATGAATAGGTTACATAAATTCGTGATAACCCTTCATCAGGTAGAATTTTTCCGGTTAATATATTAAGGAAAGTAGTCTTTCCAGAACCATTCATGCCTACTATGCCAATCTTGTCATTTTTATATATTTTAAAGTCATCAATTTTTATTATCAGCCTGTCATTATAATATTTTTTTATTCCATTCATTTCGGCTACTATCATAAAAAATCCCCTCCATATATGCTGGAGAGGATAAGCGAGCATTTTATATATGTTTTCTAAATATAATAGATAAACATATCTATTCAAAAACAATAGAATCAAATAAAAGAAGAAGGCATAAAAAAGGGCACACTTATCCACTCCAGCTTAATCGCAGGATATTGCTAGATATAATTGAATTAAGCAAAGAATGGATTAGTTTCTCATTGCTCCTTAAAAACCTTCCTTTCAAAATATTTGCAACTAAATTATATTCTATCTATTACCCTATGTCAATAATATCCCTAGATATTGGTTATCTAGGGATATTATCATCTTATAATTCTAAAACTTTTTGTACATTTCCTTTTTTACACCACATACAGGACATTTATCAGGAGCTTCATCCAAAACTGTGTGACCGCATACAGGACATATGTAAACAGCCTTTAGCTCCATATCATTGCCTTCCTTTGCACTATCCTGGGCTTTCTTAAATAACTCTGCATGAATTTTCTCAGCCTCTAAAGCAAAATGGAAGGATCGTTTTGCCCCTGATTCATTTTGATACTCTGCAGCATTAAGATAAACTGGATACATCTGTTCTACCTCATGTAACTCGCCGTTTATGGCTCCT
>JAAYMO010000055.1 GCA_012521375.1 Clostridiales bacterium | reverse complement strand
TTAAACTCACCTTCATAATTTTAAAAAATGCTCCTTATAATACCTATAGTTGCTCCATGAATGCCCATATTATTTTTGCAGCTTCCCCTCTGGTGGTAAAACCCTTTGGGTCATATATATTACCTGGTTTGCCTTTCATTACATCTAATTCATACATAATTTTCACTGCCTCTAATGCATATTGGGAAATTTTATCTTTATCTATAAAATTAGGAACCGAAGAAATTGATTTCTTATCCTTCCCAAGAAAATCGAAGGCTCTCTTCATTATCACTGCAGCATCCTGCCTTGTTATATGATCTTGAGGATAAAAATATCCATTATAACCTTGTATCAATCCTGCTTTGGACGCTGCTTCAATATATCCTGCATAAGGATTATTCAAAGCCACATCCTTATATCCTCCATTTCCTCCAGTTTGTTTCAAGCCTACGGCTTTGACAATATAAGCAGCAAACTCTGCTCTGGTTATATTTTCTCCAGGCTTGTACATACTGCCTTCTTTAGGAAGGACTATTCCCATATCATATAATTTCTCTATATAGGATTTTGCCCAATTGCCTTCTATGTCTGAAATAGGTGTTTTTATCAGATTTTTATATTCTTTAGGCAAAAGCTTTACACTTTCTTCTGTGGATATAAGCTTTAAGCTTGTGCCCTCCGATTCATAATAGGAGTATTGAACATCAACATCGTTTTTTATGGGATTGCTCATATAACTAGTTATTAAATGCTTGTCTTCAACTCCTATATTGGCAAAATAGTTTTCGTTAGGAATCCTTTTTCCGTTATAGGTATACATAAAGGTTGGCTCTACAGGAATCCAACCTACATCTGGCAAATAAAATTCGCTCCATGCATGTCTTTTATCAGACACATCTGTCCATTGGTTTTCCTTAACTTTATCTTCTAACCAATATCCTTCTACAACCCTGGAAGGTATTCCTGCAGCTCTGCACAATGCCGTAAACAAAGTTGCATATTCATCGCATACCCCTCTTCCGGTAATAAAGCCGCTTAAAGCCCCTTTATTAGCAAATCTAGGATCTGTATCATATTTTATATGTAAGTTTACAAAATCATATATCTTTTTTGCTTTCTCAACAACAGTACCCGTTGATGCAAGCTCCAACGCTTTTGCCCTTATCCCAGGATTATTGCTTTCAATCTTTTCTGCATGCAAAACATACTTTGAATTAAAAGGATCTCGCAGAAATTCGCTATAATCCGCTTTTAAGCCATAAATACTTTTATCAAATGAAATTCCTCCATTTAGTATTTCTCTCTCCACCACTACTTTAATCTTTTGTCCAGGCTTCAGTGTTTCAACATTAATGGTAGCATATGTGTTACCCCAATCATCCGTAAATAGAGAAGAAAGAAATGGATATATGTCAAAATCATAATTCTTTTGATATGCCGAATCCCCACCTGAACCTGCAAGAACTCTTATATTTAATTTATGGACATCATTTATTCCATCATTTATGATTTCATAACTATTTCTTACAAGAAAATATCTTTCATCTAGAAGATTATAAGAGTCAGCATAGGCATAAGAAAAAATTAAAATAAATATTATAACAAAAAAAGTAATCTTTTTATAAGCTTTCATATTTAAACCCCCAAAATGTATATACATATATAGATTATAACATTATATCTATATGTAAATATGTTAAAAATATATTACATAAAAATGGTTACTTCCCATCCTGCGTAATCTACTTGGACGGCAGTTCTCCATTGTGTAATATAACACAATAAAAAGTAAGAAAGGCTTCCTATTGGCAACATTTTAATAACAGGGAAACCTTTCGTTCCCGTTCGTAATACTTTCCTTTGCATTATAAAAACGGCTTTCGCCGCTTATTTTTATATATTTAGAAATTTAGATGCAATCATAAAGTATATAGATAGAGCAAGCGCATCAACAATAGTAGTTATCAATGGACCTGCCATAATAGCTGGGTCAAGACGCATTTTTTTCGCTGCTATTGGTAGTGTGCTTCCTATCATCTTGGCAATTATTACAGTTAACAATAAACTAAAACATACCATAGCAGCAATCATGATATCTATATGTTCGAGAAAAACAAGCCTTGCAAAGTTAACTAAAGCCAGTATGAATCCTGCTATCAAGCTAACTTGTATTTCCTTTATAAAAACTTTCAAAGCATCAGAAGTTTTTATTTCCCCTAAAGCCATACCTCTTATTATTAGAGTAGAAGCTTGAGATCCTGCATTCCCTCCTGTATCCATTATCATGGGTATAAAAGCAGTCAATACTACCACGGATTGAAGTAATTCATTATATTTTTTAATTATGTTTCCAGCAAAAGTAGCAGAAATCATCAAAACTAAAAGCCATACAATCCTATGTTTTGCCAATACTATAGGACTAGTTTTTAGATATTCTTCTTCCAAAGGCTGCATAGCCGCCATTTTGTGAAGGTCTTCTGTATTTTCCTGCTCTATAATATCAACTATATCATCTATAGTCACTATTCCTACAAGTCTATGCTCATTGTCCACTACCGGAAGAACTGTTAAATCATATTTTTTAAATAAATCTGCAACGGTTTCCTGATCATCCAATGTATGAGCACATATAACATCTTCATTCATTATGTCTCCAACTACTGCATTTTCATCTGCTAATATAATCTTTCTAATGGAAATAACTCCTTCTAATTTTCTTCTACTGTCTGTAACATAGCAAGTATTTATAGTCTCCTTATCTACACCTGTTGCTCTTATATGTTCTAGAGCTTCTTTTATTGTCATCTGTTTTTTTAGATCGACAAATTCTATGGTCATTACACTTCCTGCAGAGTATTCCGGATATTTGAAAAATTGATTTATTAACTTTCTAGTCTCTTCGTCAGCATTTCTTAATACTTTTTTTACTACATTTGAGGGCATTTCTTCCAGAAAATCCACAGCATCATCCAAGAACAAATCGTTTACTATATTGCCTATTTCCTTATCAGTTATAGATTCTATAATATATTGTTGTAACTCTAAAGATACATAAGAAAATACATCTGCTGCCATTTCTTTGGGAAGGATTCGAAATAATATCAATAACTTTGTCTTGTCCAATTCCATCAGAAGCTCAGCTATATCTACAATATTCATTTCAGAAATTTTTTCTTTAATATCCTTATATCTATTCTCATCCATTAACTCTAGGATAACTTCCTTCATTTTTATGCCTCCTTTTAGGAACCAACGGCCAAAGGGTGGCAATTATGGTTCCTGATATATTATTTGATTTTTTCCGATAACTATTAGGTAAAGGACCAGAATCCATATTACCACCTCCTAAAAGTTTCATTTAAATGAAGTATCGTTCTAAAGTATATTATCCCTTTGCCCGCAAGCAAAGGGATAATAAATAGCAATACAATATAGCGCTCCCTCTCGTATAGTTTTAGCTCCTTGCAACATAGGGCATATCCCAGCTGCATTAGGTTATACCTTAATCCGATAAAACCTGTTAACCGTCGTGGCATCTCTCGATGTTTAGCGGCAGCAGCGTATATTTGCAAGGTAGCCTCACATAACGGGCTATGCTTTTATTATATGCACTTGGATATAAATCTGTCAACTTAGTATATTATCTTTTTCTACATTTCATATAATCCATTAAAAAAGCTGCATGCAACCAGAGGGTGCTGTCCCATATGAAGCAACTCTTTCGATATAAACGCTAGTGTGGTCTTTTGAGCAGAATAGCTCACACTTATACACCAAAGATGGTCACCAACGTGTTCGGCAGGCTTCGGGTAGCGCCTGATGCTTACAAGTACATACCGGCACCAGGTCCTAGCGGTAAGCCAAGAAGCATCCATATAATCAATTGAATGATAAGTACTACCGCAATTGCCATACTATAAGGTAGAGTCATTGATATCAGAGTTCCCATACCTATTTCTGGGTCTTCCTCACGCTTGTACTGATTCATTATGCCAAGAATAATAGGAAGGAAGTAGTTTATAGGTGCAATGGGATTGGTCATTGAATCTCCTATACGATAAGCAATCTGGGTAAGTGCCGGTGAAAAACCAAGTACAGCAAACATCGGAACAAATATAGGCGCCAAAATCAACCACTTGGAAGAACCGCTGGTCATAAACAAGTTACAGAAACCACATAGGATTACAAAGGCAACCGCAAGAGGTATTCCTGTGAAATTTATACTTTGCAGCAAATCTGCTCCTTTAACTGCCAAAATATTGGCTAATTTGGATGCGTTAAAAAATTGTATGAACAATGAAGCGGGAAATGCTATTACAAAGAATGATATGGAACTTTTTAGACCATTGCCCATGAGTCTTGGTATATCCGATTGTTTCTTTATAGTACCTGCTCCAATACCGTAAGCAGTACCTACCGCTACAAAGGCGATGAACAGAATTGCCACAATGCTATCAATAAACGGAGATGAAGGAATCAAAGTGCCATCCTCTGCACGGAAGAATGCATTTTTAGGAACGGTTAATATGAGCATAATTGCTAGGAAAATAATCAGTGCAATTCCGGCAAATCTCAGGCCCCTTTTTTCATCATCATTAACCTTTTCGTCAATTTCCTTGCTTACACCACCGTATTTTATTATTTTGGGCATAACCTTTTCAGTAACAAATGTAACTGCAAATGCCACCATAAAAGATGCAACAATCATGAAATAATAATTGATCATCGGGTTAGTCGGAGCAACAATACCCATACCTTCAGCAGCCGATTTAGTAATACCAGCTACCAAAGCATCGGTACCTGTTAGAAGTAGGTTAGCGCCAAAACCGCCATGTGCAGCTGCATATCCCGTTACCGCACCGAGAATTGGGTTTCGGCCTAACGATGCGAATAGTGCTGCACCAATAGTAGCTCCAAACACTATACCTGCATTTGAGGCCATGTTTGCACACACGCCTATTATGGCCAGCATAAATGTAACCGCAATCGTTGGAGCACCAAGCAAGGTCTTTTTCATAAAGGCATTGAACAAGCCCGTATCCTGAGCAAATCCTATGGCAAGCATCATGACCATTACAAGACCTAAAGGTGCAAACCCGGTATACGTTCCAACCAAATCCTTAAGAACGCTTTTTAAATAGTCGGCATTAAGCAAGTTTACAACGGCAACCGTGGTCTCTTTCATTTCACCGCCACCGGAAGACGCAGCAGTATAGGTGACAGATACACCGCTTAGCAATGCGGATAAAACAAGAACTATAATCATTAAATACACGAATAGGAAGAAAGGATGTGGAAGCTTGTTACCAGCCCTTTCCACAGCGTCAATGAAGCGTATAAACATACCCTTCTTATTGACCTCGATTTTAGTACTCAATGCTATACCTCCTTTTTAATATTTTTTTGCCTCTTCGGCATGTGTAATAATCTGCTCAACCATTTCTCCTGAGCGAATGAGATCTTCAATCTCTATATACTCATTAAAGGTATGGTTGTCACCATATCCGGTTGCAAGGCCTACACACTCAATACCATTGGCATTGAAATGATTTGCGTCCATTCCGCCACCGCCGCGTTCTATAACCATATCAATACCCATCTTTTCAAACACTCTTTTCATAAGGCTGATAGCTTTGCCGTCTTCTTCAACATTAAAACTTTTATAGTATAATACGACATCTGTTTTAACCCTAGCACCGGTGCCTTCAACCGCTTTTTTGCAATGTTCATTGAAGTATTCACAGTATTTTTCCAACTTATCATGGATCAAGCTTCTTACTTCGCCCAATACCAGTGCATAATCGCATACTATATTTGTTGTTTCTCCGCCGGCTCTGAATATGGCATAATTAGCTGTGCTGTCTTCATCAATACGCCCATCTTTTATCTCCGCCAAAATCTTAGCTGCCGCTATAATTGCGTTAATACCATTTTCAGGAGCATTTCCCGCATGGGAAGCTTTGCCGAACACTTCAAACTTTAGTTGGGCCTTTGAAGGAGCAGCTTTTATTATACGTCCAATTCTTCCCGGAGAATCCAATACATAGCCGAACTTTGATTTGATTTTGGAATAATCAACGTATTTGCTTCCTAATACCCCGTTCTCCTCGCATACTGTAAACACTATCTCAATTCTTGGATGGGGTTTGCCGCTTTCCTTTATCCTTCTGACACCATCCAAAATGGCAACAACCCCGGAAATATCATCTGCAGCCAGTATCGTGGTCCTGTCACTTACTATACGCGACCCGTCAATTCTTGGTTTTATACCATAGCCGTTTGCAACACGGTCAAGATGTGCGGAAAGCAGGATTGACCCTTCAATCGTTCCATCCAACACAGCGTATATATTACCAGTATTTCCTCCAATATGAGTCGCCGCATCATCCTCCTCAACCCTACAACCAAGCTCTGCCAGCTTCACTTTGACTGAATCGGCGATTTCCCGTTCATTCCTTGAAATAGCATCGATACTAACTAACTCAAAAAACTCATCGATTATGCGATGTCCTCCCAAATGATACACGCCCCTTCTGCAATAATGTTTTGAACCAGTTCATCTTTATAATAGAACAGTTCGGGGATAAGATATATACCATATAACTTGCACATAATATAAGATATATAACACATAACTTGCACATAATTATAAATAACTGATTAATCAAACTCGCAGAACAAAATTAAAAAAGCGCCATGAAGTTACAATTTTCATAGACGCTTTTTAAAAAAATTCAATATGCATTGGACAATAATCGTAATATACCGCTTACTATTCAAGATAACCAAAATTCAATCTTATCAAGCGGCTAGGGCGGCCGGTATTTGAAGTAGGTTGTTTCCCCACAACCTTAGCATAACCACTCTCCTCCAGCTTCAACAGTAAACGATTCATACTGTTGTGTGTCATATTGCATTCCCGGGCAAGATCCTTAGAGATAAATACATTGCTACCATATTTCCTTACAGCCCTTTCCAGCTTGTAAAGCTTATTCATTCCTATACCAGTACGTCGTGAAATCTCATACAGATGTTTATCCAAAACTTTCTCATCGGTCTTTTCTCCAACATCGGTTATAGGCCCTACCACCTCGTGATCATCCTTAACAATAAAGAAACAATTGATACCACATTTTTCTGCTCTACTCTGGCCAATCTTTGCATTATACTTCGCATCCAATGAAGTTTTCCCCAAGCCTATGCCTATAGAGACGCTTTTTACGCCATTTATTATCCCAATGCTGTGTAGTATATTAAAGGACGAGAATCCGTTTGTTTCAGTTTCTACAACATCCTTGGTGGTATATGCATGGTAAACTCCGTTTTCATGGGTTTCAACCGCTGCTCCAATTCGCTGGGCGAAGGCATATATTATCTCCGTCACCTTGTTTCGGCTCATGAACATGTGCAATTCACTTTTACCATAATACGAATTTTCAATTTCAAAGCTTACACTAAACGCTATCACTGCCACTATATTCTTTTCGCTAAGAGTAAGCTTATGAAGCAAACGCATTTTATTTATCTGCTGTATTATCAACTCCGCGGTAGGGGAAAGCTTTACCACTGGTACATTTTTCTTCTTCAACAATTCCTGTATGCTTTTCAATCCTGTGACACAAACATTAGACCTACCCGATTTAAAATTATCATAATGGAATTCAGCAACTTTCATCTCATAATCTTCATTAAATATGTTGTACGGCGATTCAATTATTTTTATATCTTCCCCTGTTAGTCCTATTTCTGCATAGGCTTTCCTTATAAACAACTCATCATAACTGTCTACACTGATACTGCTAATATCATAATTGTTTATATAGGCCGCCTTAAGAAGTGCGCACAAAAAAGAGGTGGTATTACGGGGAAGGTATTCCCACTGCTGCTTTGGACTCAAATACTTGCTGGCATATCTAAAAGGTGTGGTTCCAGTAAATAAAAAGCCGTCTACATTATTTTCGTTCCTTTCCACAAGTTCTACGGTTTCTTTATAGCTTGAATAAACCAACGGAACACATTCCACAAACAGACCGGAAGTACTAACTGCGGTCAATACCTCATCGACTGTGGCCTGTGGACCAATTATTCCTATACGCATATAGACACCCTTTCGCCAGATTATTACCCCAGAAGCAAAGCAGGTCATGTGCGTGTCGAAAAGCTTGGTTATAAATTTAACATATTTGATTGGCATCCAATACAGTATCAAGTTTCTTATATTTGTGTGCAGCAATATCCCCCATCCCTGCTATTCTTCTCCAAAAAAAGTTATGGATTTGCTTCAGAAAAGTCTTTAGGAAGTGATTAACCAATTATTCAATATTAATTAACGTCATACTAACTGCTTTTTTTATTAGGACACTTTTTAGAATTGTTCTTCAATAACATCTTTAATAAACTTCTTCATATCATGGCAATATTCTTTTATATACAACAATATTATTCCATTCTTATCATATATAATCCTCAACTCTCTTTGCACTATCTGGGAAAACTCAAAAAACCAAATACTGCGATACGCTTGACTTCATGTTGTTCAAAAATAGGTGTATAGAATTTGTTATATTATAGCATTTCAATCATTAATTATCAATAAACTAATCCATTTGGACAGTGTCAATTTATTCTCGGTTTTTAAGAATCAGATTGGCCCTCA
>JAAYMO010000054.1 GCA_012521375.1 Clostridiales bacterium | reverse complement strand
TACGGAACCTCTCTAGGATGGGGATAGACTTTCTTACATGACAGGCAGTTCCATCACAGATTTTGATCACATATTTACCCTTTGGCTCAAGAGAAAAGTTTTCATAGAAAGTTGCAACACCATATATTCTTGCTTCGCTTATGCCAAGCTTTCTTGATAAATATGGGAAAATCTCTCTAGGAAGGTATCGATAATGTTCCTGTACGCTCTGAAGTATTCCAATTATCGAGTTAGGTCTACATCCTAGTTTGTCAATGATACCATCTACTGTTTGGAAATCAAAATTTTGATTCATAAATATCCTCCATTCTAGAAATAACTTACCTTAATTTTTTTACCCATTTCTTTTAAGCAGAGTGCTAACTCATCTACTAGCCGCATTTTTATGCTGAAACCTATAGGTAGATTTGGATTTTGATGAGCCGGATTGACAGCTTTTCCTACATAAAAGTTTATATCTGTCGCCTCTTCAAAAAGCATCTTGGCAATGAGAGAAGCTCCGTCTTCATTATAGCTCCAGTCAGTGTACTGTCTGTTTTCCTTCAAGTAATCCCTGGCATATTCTAAAACCTGGTTTATAGTTATTACTCCCTCTGTCACTAAATCAACGCCTTCAATTTTCGCTATAGGTGGCACATCTGGATCAATATACATTGGAAAACCTACTTCAAGAGGCTTTTTAAGAAACTCTGCAGCTAAAGCAGATGTAGTTCCTCCGCATACTATATGCTTTCCTTCTTTGGAGAAAAATAAGGACATCATCTTCCTAACATCTTTGGGGTCCTCAGGTGGACCTATTAGAAGATTTACCGGCTTTCTCTGGCGAATCTTAACTGTACATACTGTAGTGTCATCTCCTGGTTTTCCTCCATAAAGGGAGTGGCATTCATCAATCAGCATGGTACTCAATGTTTTAGCCGTCATGCTTGGTTCGTAAATGTTCTCTATGTACTTGATTATATCTTCCCTCTGCCAGCCAAAATTAAGGGATATCCCAACTCCAGCATGTATTGCACCATCACTTAATGCAATAAATGTATCATCTTCATCAAGCTTGATTTTAGATTTATAAATGGTCTTGTTATCAATAATCTCTAAAGTTTTAGGGTAATCTATGCTTTTCCCATTTCTCAGGAATATGACATGGGGATTATCATACTGAATGATTTCAGCATCCAGATTGTCTTCGATTCGAATGATTGTAAATGTAGAATATGCAACCTGTCTTGTTTTGCAGATGGGCAGCGTTGCAGCTATAGTAGTGACACAATCCCTAACAGACAATTCATTTGCCATCATTGTAGATATGATTTTTGCAGTAAGTGTGGAAAGAATATTAGCTTTCACTCCGCTGCCTAAACCATCTGCTAACACTATTACAGTTAAGTTATCATCATGTGAAACAATTTCCACATGGTCTCCGCATAATTGTTCTCCATATTTACTTAAATTTGCATAACCTATATCGGCACACAAATCATTCATCCATCAACGACTCCTTTAGTTTGGTAAGAGCAATTTTGGTTTCAGCAGTTGTTTCACCCAATAATGATGCAATTTCTTGTACAGCACGCATTTGTTTCTCTATTACCTTATCCGTAACTTCTATGGTATTGCGACTTAATGCTTCTTTCTTCTCACGCTGTAATGTTTCTTCAGTCACATCACGCATTATACAAATAATAATGTGATAACTTTTATCGTATATAATAGTTTGATCCACATATTTATTGTATTCAGGGAGGTAAGTAGCTTTATAAGAACACTCTGTTCCTTTTTCATAGGCTTCTACAAAAGGCTGGGGATCAAGTATACATACCACATTATCTCCCAATATATCTTTAGGGTTTCTAATATTCATCATCCTGCATGCAGCAGCGTTTATCTGCTGTACTTCAAAGGATTCATTTAATACAATAATGCCATTTGGAGTATTTTTGATTATGTTATCAGAAAATGATTCTGCTTTTTCTTTCAAATATGGCAAACACATATGAAGATTTGCTTTACCCTGTAAAACAGCATGGGCTTTGTCTCTGCAGGTATTATAGCCGCAGCTGCCGCAGTTAAGCTCATCTTCAGGCTTTGTTTTGCCCATTTTTTTCAGAACCTCTTCAATTGCCTTGCCTCCTAAATAAACTTGGCGGGGTATTTGCGGGGACATATCTTTTTTTAGTTCCTTCTCTTCATAATCGCTGACTGGAAAATCTTCGTTACCCGCATATCTGCTTATAGAAATATAATTCTTTATAGGCGAACAATTATCTTTATCCATAATAGGACCACCACTACAACTTCCTGTACAAGCAGACATCTCTATAAAACATTTATTAAGCTTTCCTTTGATTACATCTTCAATAGCGAGTATGCAGTTTTCGATTCCATCAATAGCTATATATGTATAATCCGGATTAGCTGCACTCATAGTCTTCAATATTCCACCAGTTGTGGGGAAAAATCTTGCTCGGCTTTCATTATTTGCATCCTCGATATATTCCAACTGCATCTTTTCTTCTTTTAACCAAAGTGAGAATTCCTGAAAAGTCAATACACAGTCAACAATTCCGCCATAACTTTCCGCTTCAGCCTTTTTGGAGATACAAGGCCCTATAAAAACTGTCTTGGATCCTGGAAACCTATGCTTTATGTCTATAGAATGAGCCTGCATTGGAGATACAATATTGGCTAGATAGGGAAGTACTTTAGGATAATACTTTTGTATCAGCAGATTAACAGTATGACAGCAGGATGAAATAATGACTTCCTGTTCAGACCTATGGGTCATACGTTCATATTGCTTCTTCACAATAGTTGCCCCTACAGCTGTTTCTTCAATCCCTGCAAAACCAAGTTCTTTTAGAACTTTCTCCATAGAATTAATAGTAACATTGCCATAGTAAGCAACGAAGGAGGGTGCTATACTTGCATACACAGGAACACCACTTCTTAATAAAGCCTTTGCAGTAGATACATCATTTCGAATCTCTTTTGCATTTTGTGGGCATACCACATAACAGTTACCGCAAAGAATACACTCTTCATTTATGATGCTGACTTTGTCATCAGAAAAGCGAATAGATTTTACCGGACAGTGCCGTATACACTTATAACAATTTTTGCAATTTGCTTCTTTAAATTTTATACATTCAACCATAAAGCCACTTCCAATCGTTACTCTAGTCTCTTAATTTCGCAAGTATCTTTTTTTCAAAGAAAGATCTTGTATTTTCAGGCTTCAAAGAGTATATTTTGTCATCAACTTTTACGCATACCGCCCTTAAGCATTCTCCCATGCAGAAAGCGCCACATAACTCAATTTTCACTTGCAAATCATATTCATCCACTAGACTTTTTAACTGTTCTATTACTTGTCTAGATCCTTTTAGGTGACAAGAACTACCGATACATATGGTAATTTTCATAATAATCACCTTATTATTTATATGTTATATTTTTAACAAACTATTTGTTATTATTTTAACAAACTTGCTCGTAAAGTAGTAATATAAAAGAAGCATAGGGATATATACTTATCCATATGCCTCTATCACATTAAGCGCTCAAAACAACCTGAAAACAAACGCTTATCATATTCAATTATATTCCTTAAAAGAAACTTCATTTTTTGACTCAAACAGCTTGTTTATAAACTTTTTGTCAAGTTCAGAAAACTTGTATCCTTTTGGATAAATCAACTGATCTTTATATTTTTTACGGCTTGCTGCTTTACATTTACGCTGGACCAGATTGTATCGGTTTAAGAAATTATCAGGGATAGGCGACACCCACATATAGGTTGTAGGTATATTTGTAAGAAGCTCAAATTGATTAGCTCTCTCGTATAGATATATCCTCTTTTTAATACGAGTAGGCTCTGACAGCCTTCTAGCCTCTTCGTGGGGCAAATATGGTATAAAATTATCACCATGAACAATTTCAGTATATTTAACCAACTCATCATAGACTACCTCTTGAGCATTTGCCAAAGGATGATTTTTCGACATTAGCGCCAAGTATTCAAACTCCCAAATAGTTTCATAGAACAATTCTTTATCTGTCAGGTAATCAAGAAAATAGTTTTCATAACTATTTTCATATCTAATAATGCCTAGATTAAATCTACCTTCCACAATATTGTTGATGGCTTGCATAGAGTTTGTTTCTTGAATGTTTATATCTATTCCCTTTTCCATATCTAATTCAGCCGCAAATCTAGTAAAACCATTGGCAATATAACTTCCTCTAGGAATAGAAATGCTGAACCTTTGAGTATCTGTACCATCGGAACTGGATAAGGCCGCCATTTTATCCAATTGCTCTAATATTTTTCTTGCATAAACAAGAAATTTAGCTCCTTTTTTTGTTGGCACCACTCCTTTTGGAGTCCTTTCAAATATGTCAAACCCTAGATTATCTTCAAGTTCCTTAATGGCTTTACTCAGATTTGGCTGAGCCATAAAAAGGTTTTCTGCCGCTTGCGTAATAGAACCAGCTTTTTCAACTTCTATTGCATATTCGAAATGTATTGTATTCATAGTTTTACCCCTTTTGCAGATTAAAACACCTATCTACAATTGTTAAATAGGTGCTTTCTTATAATTTATATATAAATAATTTATTAGTTATTGATTAATATGTAAATTTTTCAGCACTTTATGGCGGAGAGGGCGGGATTCGAACCCGCGTGGGATTGCTCCCAAACTGATTTCGAGTCAGCCCCGTTATGACCACTTCGATACCTCTCCATGTTTAATCTTTTTTATATCTTTTTCTTTTAAAAAAATCCTTTAGAATAGTGCTGCATTCTTCCTGAAGAATCCCAACCTTTATTTCACATTTGTGGTGAAACCAATAGTCTTCAAAAACATTCAAAACAGATCCTGCAGCACCAGCTTTTGGATCCATAGTTCCTATATAAAGCTTCTCAATCCTCGATTGAAGTATTGCACCGCTGCACATAAGGCATGGTTCTAAAGTTACATACATTTCACAGCCAATTAGACGCCAACCTCCCAAAGCTTTACAAGCCTTCTTTATAGCAGTGATTTCAGCATGACATGTGGCATCTTTGGAAGTTTCTCTTGTATTGAATGCTTTAGATATAACTATTCCATCTTTAACAATAACAGCTCCTACAGGAACCTCATCTATATCTTGGGCTTTTTTTGCTTCATCCAATGCCAGCCTCATAAAGTATTCATGTGTACTCATATACATTAATCCTTTTCTTCAAGAAGCACTATTATATTATATAAAAAATATAAATCTTTATCAACTCACATTTAATGCATATCCTTTGTTCGCCACAATTTTCATGTTCTTATAATATATTATATACTAAAAATAAAAGGAAATCGAAAAATTATATAGAATTAATCATTTAAAAATTGTAAAGAAGGTATGATTATGGAATTATGTGGCGGTGAAATAATTGAATTAAATTTAGGCGATAAAAAAGTAAAATGGCGCCTTTCAAAGATTGATACAAAATTAGTAAAAATTTTTGATGAAAACGGCGCTTATAAACAAATGCCCTATGATAATTTTATGGAACTTTTAGAAAAAGGGCATGCAAAGATCTATAGAAACAATGGAGAAGGCTAAATAGATTAGCCTCCTCCAACTACTGGATACACATCTAGTATATCTCCATCGTTGGGTATGTATTCAAACCCAACTTTTTTATTATCTATTGCTACAAAACTTACTTCACCTATAGGTATGCCGATTTGTTCCAATATGGTCTCTACATCCTTAGGCTCAATCTCCACCTCTAATTCATTCTTTTTCCCTGCATACCAGTATAGATGTCCATGTACCTGTAACCTGATTTTTATCATTTAACCGAGCTCCTTTTTTAAATCACATTAATCCTAGCTTTTGCAATCTTTCTTTAGTAGGTATGCCTTCATCATTCCAACCTCTTATACTGTAATATTCATTGAGAAGCTTGCCCATATGTGGCAGAATACCTGCTGCGCTACCTGTCTTTCGATCATGGCTTACCAACCTGGGAGGAAGTTTATCATCTTTTCTGCTTATACCAAGCCTCACATTATACATCCTCTTTAAGTTGTGAAGCCTCTCTCCAATGAACATTAAATCATCTCCGGTTATTTCCCAACCTGTTACAGCTTCTATCCATTCAGCTATAATTTTTGGTCCAGTTTTGCCTCTCATAAGAAATTTGCATAGTCCTAAAGCATTTAAGGTATTCATATAATCCTGCATCTTTACTGCTAATTCTGCTTTATGCTCATCACTATGCTTCTCTACTGATTTATTAAATCCTATCAATTCACCAGGGAATACTCCCGATTCTACAAAGTAACTTAATGCCTCTAAGTGGCATGCGCCTCTATTGGCTGTGGCATAATTGGCTGCCATGCTGGTGAAGGCTCTTGGGTCATGAAAAGCCACCGATAAGCCTTTTACATGTATAGCATATTCTTCTGCAATGCCGCCTATTTTTCTTGCTGCATTTACTACTCCGTCTGCAAATATTTCTCCTATGCCTTCCCTATATGCCATTTTTCTAAGTAATTCCAAAACTGCTTGACCATTGCCCCATGTCAATTCTAAACCTTCCGTATCTTCTTTTGTAATAAGTCCATTTTCATAACACTCCATGGCCATGGCTACTGCATTACCTGCATCTATAGTGTCCAAGCCATATCTATTGCATAGATCATTGGCCGCAACCAAGTATCTTATGTCATCATTTAATATGTTTGAACCAAAGGCTGCGCAGGTTTCATATTCAGGTCCATGATTTACAGTTCCTTTATAGGGACCTAGCTCAACTCTAGCATCTTTACCACATCTGATGGGACAGCTGTAACAAGCATGGTGAGATACCGTTATTCCTTGTTCCTCCATATATTGACCGCAAATCTTGGCTGCTCCTTCAGCCCAATCTCCTAAGGTCCAGTTTTTTATAGGCAAATCACCATTTGCTTCTATCCCTTGTACTCCCCCCGCTGTACCAAAGTCATACAACCCTCTGGTTCCTTTTTGAAGTACAGGAAAAAATTCTTTCAGCAACTCTTTAAGCTTTGCCCGGTCTTTTATTTGTGGAGTAAGTTTCCCCTTAGCTGCTATAGCCTTTAAATTTTTAGATCCCATTACGGCTCCAATGCCGCATCTTCCAGCAGCTCTTATTTCTCCCTCTCCTATCATTATAGCTGCAATTTTGTTAAGTTTCTCTCCTGCAGGTCCAATGGAAGCTATTTCTGCCTTTTCATGAGTCATGGATTTTATAGTTTTTGCTGTCTCAAACACGTCTTTTCCTGCTAATTCCTCTGCTGAACGGATTTCTACTTCTTCATCGGTTATCCATAAGTATACCAATTTTTCAGATTTTCCTTTTATTATTATACCGTCATAACCACATCTTTTAACTTCCGGTCCAAAATGCCCTCCTACTGTGGATTCGCCCCATATTCCTGTCAAAGGAGATTTTGTTATAAAGGAGCTTTTTGCTGCTGTAGGTATAGGTATTCCTGTAAGTAAACCATTCATGAATATTATTGGGTTATCAGGGCTAAAAGGATCTACAGTGTGATCAAATTCATCATATAGTATTCTTGCTCCATATCCGCTTCCACCAAGATATTCTCGGAAATATTCTTCTTTACTTTCCCTGTAGGAGATGCTTCCGTCCGTCAAGTTTACTTCCAGTATCTTGCCTGTATATCCATATGCCATATTTGCTTCATACCTCCTTTATGTTTTTTAAAGTTACAAAAATATGTTATAAAAAAAGTCCATCTAATATTGATTTGCACAATACAGATGGACTCCTTTGCAAAACGGCAGGCATGAGGATTTCTCCCCATACCCTATGGTTCCATAAACCATCTTTATTAGGTTACATGGAATCGGAGCCAATATATTTTGTTGTCCCTATATCAGTTGCTTTTAATGCCTGCACCGGTTAATGGCAATACAACTGTCTTATCCTTCAGTTCAGGATATTTTTTTATATAATCCAAATAGCCTGCATAATTTGCTGCAGCTGTGATTTCCACATATATACCCTTGTATGCTAATTTTTGTCTTGCACATACTATACTCTCTTCCTTAACGCCTATTATATCTCCATATGTTTCTCTCACAGCTTTCAATATCTCTGCACCTCTTGCAGGGGCGGCTATAGCAATTCCCTCCGCCAAGGTTCCTTTATTTTTGCAAGGTTCCACTTCGCTTTTATTGTTTATAAAAGCTTCTTTAATAGGAGCACAGTTTTCTGCCTGCACTGCCAAAATCTTTGGCATTTTATTTATGACTCCCCATGAAAACATTTCTTTGAAGGCGATATAAGCACCCATCAATAAAGTGCCGTTTCCAACAGGTATTATAAAAGCATCGGGCATTTTACCATCAAGCTGCTCAAATACTTCATAAAAATAGGTCTTTGTTCCTTCCCAGAATAAAGGATTATATATATGGCTGGCATAAAACATATTTGAACTTTCTACCATATCTATTGCAGCTTTTGCAGTATCCTCCCGACTTCCAGGAATCTTATGAATTACTGCCCCGTGAGCTTCTATCTGTTTTATTTTTTTATCAGATGTTGAATCTGGTACAAACACATGACACTTTGTCCCTGCTCTTGCTCCATAAGCGGCAATTGCTGTTCCTGCATTTCCGCTGCTGTCTGCTACAATGCTTTCTTTCCCCAGTTTTTTTGCCATTGCAACCAATACAACCGCCCCTCTATCTTTGAAAGATAAAGTAGGCATATAGTAATCTGCTTTTCCATAGAGGTTTTTATCAATCAAAACCAAAGGAGTGCCCCCTTCTCCCATGGTTATGCTTCTCCAACAGTCTTCTTTTTCAAAGGGAAGAGCGGCTATATACTTCCACAGTGAGCGGTCCTTTGATGTGGCAGCAGCTTCAAAATTCACAGGCTTTTTCTCATATTCAAGGTTCAATAATCCTCCGCACTTACACTTCCATGTATTACTGTGTATAGGAAACTTTTTATCGCATTTAATGCAAATATATTCCATGCATAAACACCTTCTAAAATATATATTCTAACTAAAATTTTCATAAACTAACTATGCATACAAAAACAATAATATTTCCATAAATTATAACATAAAAAAATAATTTCGAAAACTAAAAACCCTCCTTTGACAACAGTTCCCCATTTGTAGAAAGTATTGTTTCTACACAAAAAACATGCCTGAGTCTATATTTTATATAAACACAGGCATGTTTTTTATTAATCTTCTTCAATCAATTCAATATCCGCTTCATATAATCTCCCTTTAGAATCCTTTCTAGCATAAAGAAGGACTTTGTCTAAACGCTTAAGGCCTTCTGGCTCTGATCGTTTGATGTCTCTCATTCTTATAGAAACTCTGTCTATCTTATTTTCACATGTTTCCATTTGCCGGTTCTGAACCTGGCATATACGAATATCCATCTGACAAACTGATCTATAAGCACAGCCATCCAGGCTCCCATGAGACCATATCCCATAATAATAACGAATACATAGGAAAGCACTACTCTGATTAATAGTACTCCTATAAATGTTGCTACCAAAGGCCAAAAAGTATCGCCAGCACCTCTTAAAGCCCCTGCTAATATAAACTGTGATGATTGGAAAGGTTGTACCAATGCAATTATCTTCAATGCTTTTGAAGCGTTTTCAATTATTACCGGATCCCCAGAATATAATCCTACCAATTGGGGGCCAAAGAAAAAGAATATTAAAGCCATAAATGTAGAAATCAAGGAACCAAACCTTCTGGTTTCCCTTGCATATTCTTCGGCTTTTTTTAGTTTTTGAGCGCCTAGGGATCTTCCCACAAGAGATGAAGCTGCTATACCAAAAGCTTGGCCCGGCTGAAATGAAAGGCTCAATATGCTAAGAGCTATTTGATGAGCTGCATATATAACGGTTCCCAGCCCGGCAACTATTCTTACAAACAAAAGCATGGCTGTCCTTAAAACCATCTGTTCCAAAGAAGCAGGTAATCCTATTTTTATTAAATTATATATTATATTTTTATCAAATCTAAATCTACTTCCTAAATTAAGCTTGATGACACTTTTACCTTTTATAAGATAACTGAATAAAGCAGTACATGCAATAACCTGGGACAATGCAGTAGAAATACCTGCTCCCGTAACACCTAGTTTAGGGAATCCTAACAATCCATAAATCAGTACAGCATTACCGATGACATTTAAAAAGTTACATTTCAGATTTATTCTCATAGGTGTTTTTGTTTCACCTATTCCTCTCAAAGCTGCAGATATGGACAAGTTTAGCGATTGAAATATAAACCCAATCATTATTATCTTAAAATACATCCTTCCAGCTTCCAGCGCGTCTATTTGTGCTCCCAAAAGAGTCATTATATTATCTGTAAAAATAAATCCGATTATTGATATAGGGATGATGAGCAAAGTCAAAGACAATAGCATAACATGCTTTAATACTGTCTCCAATCTATGATTTTGTTTCGCACCATAATATCTGGCAATCATAGCAGTTCCGCCTACATTTAAAGCTTGTACAAGGGACAAACCTATAAATAAAGGTTGATTAGTCATTCCTACAGCAGCCACAGAAGCCGCCGCCAGTGTTTGATCACTGATTCTCCCAAGCATCATCATATCAACCATACCGAACAATGAACCTAAAAGAAGCTCTATCAGTACAGGCCATGCAATTTTCAAAACATCTTTCTTTATTTTATCTTTCCCATATTCTTCCATCATTTTCAACTCTCTTCTCTGCTAATTTTCCCATCATTTAAATATAAAGCTTAATTTAGCTATAATTACCTAATAGACATAATAAAAATACCAAGTTTAAAAATCTTGGTACTTTATTAATAAAACCATGATGAAAATAATGGTGCACCTAGAGGGATTCGAACCCCCGGCACACGGTTTAGGAAACCGTTGCTCTATCCTGCTGAGCTATAGGTGCATTGTATCGCACTATATTATTATAATAAATTTATGAAAATTTATCAATGTCAATATGGTGGAAAAATTTTTTTCCATCATATTGAATCATTCATCAAGCAGTGATTTATAACATTCATAAGCTTTTTCATTGTAACAGGCAAATATCACTTTTTCTATAGAAGTATTATCTGATAAAAATTTTTGAACCTCTTCTATAGCTATTTTTGTAGCTCTTTCGAGAGGAAAAGCGTATACACCTGTGCTTATAGCAGGAAAAGCAATTGTCTTTATTCCGTTCTCTACTGCCAGTTTCAAAGAATTCCTATAAGCATTCCTCAATAATTCATCTTCTCTATTATTACCGCCTCTCCAAACAGGTCCTACTGTGTGAATAACATGCTTTGCCGGCAAATTATAACCTTTAGTGAGCTTTGCTTCTCCTGTTTCGCAGCCTCCTAATCCTCTGCATTCTTCCAACAGCTTTGGACCTGCAGCCCTATGTATTGCTCCGTCTACTCCACCGCCACCTAGAAGAGTATTGTTGGCTGCATTGACAATCGCATCAACTTGAAGCTTTGTAATATCTCCCAGATAAAGCTCAATCCTATTTTTCATACAAATCAACTCCTTATTTTTTCTATTTCCCGAACAATTCCAATATGCTACTATAATTATAATACCACAAAAAGGAGAAATAAAAATGTGCGGTAGATTCTTATTAGAAAGCGAAGTTGAAGATTTGGTAGCTAGATATAATGCAGAGTATTCTATGGAGAATTATAAATTAGGGGAGATTTTTCCTTCAGAAAATGCTATTACCGTCATCAAAGCAGATGATAAAATAAAGCTAATGCCTATGAGATGGGGTTTCCCTATGAAACAAAGTAAAAGGCTTGTTATAAATGCCCGTATTGAAACTGTAGATAAGAAGCCTATGTTTAATTCATCTTTCCAGAAAAGAAGATGTATCATCCCCGCCAATGCTTTTTTTGAATGGAAAGCAGAGAATGGAAAAAAGATAAAACATAAAATCAGCAAGGATGGAGTAAGAATTTTTTCTATGGGGGCAATATATAATGATGACTCTTTTGTCATACTGACTATGGGATCTAATGAAAAAATGAAGAGCATTCATGACAGAATGCCCTTTATCCTTAATAAAGAAGAAGAAGATATATGGCTTGATCCAAACACTGATTTGTATTCGCTCAAGTCCATTATGTCCAATCCTGCTATTATTGATTTTGATATAAGCCCTATGGAACCAAAGAAAGAGTATACTCTTTTTGATTTTATAAACCGATAAAGCTCATATACCTTTTTTCTCAATGTAATTATATGATTTATAAATCTACTGATTCTCCTGGTTTAAGTATTGTAACCTTTGAACGGGTCTCTTTCTCCACAGCCTGTTTAAAAGCTTCAGGATCTTGGTTAAGGAGAGGGAATGTATTATAATGCATTGGTATCACATATTTAGGCTTAATCATCTTTACAGCCTCCAGTGCGTCTTCGGGACCCATGGTATAAAAATCTCCAATGGGCAGCAATGCTACATGGATATTCTCTCTCTCCAACAATTCCATATCTTTGGTCAGTCCTGTATCTCCTGCATGATATACTTTTTTACCCATAAGATCTACTACAAATCCACAGGCATGACCACCTTCTATGCCACTGCCGTGAAAAGCTTGGAAGAACTTGACGCTTCCAAAATCAGTTTTTGCTTTCCCACCAATATGTCCTGCCACCACATTATCATGACTTTTCTTAAACTCAACACCTATTTCATTGGTGGAATAAATCACAGCGCCTGTTCTTTTAGCTATATCTAAAGCATCACCTTTATGGTCTCCATGATAATGAGTCACTAATACGTGAGTAGGATTAACCTCTGATGCCTTTACTGCTGCTATAGGATTGCCGGTTATAAATGGATCAAATAAGAGTGAGTATTTTCCTTCCTCTATCAGGAAGCATGAATGACCGATAAACTTGATTTTCATATACATCACCTTCCATCTTTAAATAATTATTGGTATTATTATACCATTTATTTCTGTGTTTATAAACGCTTCAGCCTTTGTTTGTTGTGTAAATGGAAATATTATGTAATAATTAATATAGAAAAACATTATTTATGATTTGTAAATAAAATTTACTAAGATTAACCCAAAGAAACTTTTTCTTTAAACAGGGTGTTTTAATCGGAGGGAATTTTATGTATAAAAAAATGATAAGATTGTTATGTATGATAATCTGCTGCTTATCTTTAATTGGCTGCACCTCAGATAAAACCCACCAGGATGAAAAACTTATAGATATGGTTAAAGAAAAGGAAATAAATGAATATCTGTTCTTTACTTATCAAATACCTTTTTCCGAATATGAGGAAAACATGAAGAAGCTTTATTATAAAAATTATAGTCTTGATTATATAAAAAACAGTACTCGACCGGTAATTAGCTATGAAGACAGAAAGCTTGTTCTAAAGGATATATTAGATTATTCTACAGAAGATTTAAAAGTTCTGCGCCAGGATATTAAGAAAAGCCTGGAAGAAAGCATAAGAGATGGTAAGATTATACCCGTAGAATTGGCAGGCGCCAGAGGCCCCCTTGAGATTTCTAAGGTATATTATGATGACACATTTAAAAATAAAGTGGTTTTTGTAAAAAATGAATTGACATATAACGATCCCAATCTGAATGTAAAATACTACAGGCGCCATATTTTTCGTGAAGAAGATGGAGAATGGAAGCTTTGGGAGGTCAGGGAAGATTTCCATTATGG
>JAAYMO010000053.1 GCA_012521375.1 Clostridiales bacterium | reverse complement strand
GTAGAAGACTTGGCCAAATATTCAGGAGTTCCTGTTTGGAATGGACTTACTGATGTAGACCATCCAACTCAAATTCTTGCTGATATGATGACCATAGAAGAACATGTGGCAAAACCACTGAACAAGGTAAAGGTTGTGTTTGTTGGAGATACAAGAAACAATATGTCCTATGCATGGATGTATGGCTGTGCCAAGATGGGAATGCACTTTGTAGCCTTAGGACCAAAGGAGCTATGGCCAGATGAAGGAATAATGCAGCAAGTAAGAAAAATTGCTGAAGAAACTGGCGCGATAATTGAAGTATCTGATGATATAGATTTGGCAGTAAAGGATGCAGATGTTATATATACAGATGTATGGGCTTCTATGGGAGAAGAAGATAAGATACCTGAAAGGGTAAAACTATTATCTTCATATCAAGTTACAATGGAAATGCTGGATAAAACCAATAACCCTGATGTGATATTTATGCATTGCCTACCTGCTTTCCATGATTTTGAAACAAAGATGGCAAAAGAAATGAAAGAAAAAGGTTACGATATAAGAGAAGTTACTGATGAAGTATTCCGCAGCAGACATTCTGTTGTTTTTGATGAGGCAGAAAACAGATTGCACACCATAAAAGCTGTGCTTGTAGCTACACTATAAGAAAGGCTTCTATTGGAAATATTTTATTTAAAATGTAGCCTTTCGTTCCCGTTCTACTGAATTTAAGCTCCAAAGGAGTCAAGATTCAGTACGAACCCGATTAACAATTCTATAATTCAGAGAGCGCTTTCGCTTCTCTTCATTAAGAATTGTTTAAGAAACCCATTACGAAAAGCATAAGTTAAGGCGAATTGTGCTTTCCTATGGATTATAAAAAATTACTAAATGTTAATAGATAATACAAATAATTTTGTTAAACATAAACAAAGGAAAAAATGCCATCATAATAGAATATGGATTTAACATACTCTAGGAGTTAAATATACATTAAGCAAGGAGAGAAGAACATGGGAGCTAAAAAAGTTGTGATTGCATTAGGAGGGAATGCCCTTCAGGAGGCTGGCACTCCTGCAACCGCTGAAGCCCAATTGGAGGTTGTAAGAAAGACTGCCAAATATATAGCTGATATAAGCGATAAAGGCTATGAAGTTGCTATTGCTCATGGTAATGGTCCTCAGGTAGGAAGAATAGTACTTGCTTCAGAAACAGCATCGTCCGTTACACCTGCAATGCCCTTTGATGTGTGTGGAGCAATGAGTCAAGGCTACATAGGATATCATATACAGCAAGCTCTAAGTCACGAATTAAAAAAGAAAGGCAAGAATACGCCGGTAGTAACATTAGTAACTCAAGTTGTAGTTGACAAAAATGATCCAGGCTTCAAAAATCCAACAAAACCAATCGGACCTTTTTATACAGAGGAAGAAGCTAAAAGAATCGCTGCTGAAAAGGGTTATGTGATGAAAGAAGATGCAGGTAGAGGTTGGAGAAGAGTCGTTGCATCACCTACACCCATAAGAATTGTTGAAATAGACTCTGTTAGAAAGCTTTGGGATTCAACTATAGTAATTACCGTAGGTGGAGGCGGAATACCCGTTATAGAAAAGGAAGATGGTTCATTAGAAGGTGTTGCGGCAGTAATCGATAAGGATCTGGCGGCTGAAAGGTTGGCTGAAGATGTAGATGCTGATATATTGATGATATTGACAGAAGTTGAAAAAGTATCTATTAACTTTAGAAAACCTAATCAGAAAGATTTAGATACCATAACAGTAGAAGAAGCGGAGAAATACATTGAGGAAGGACATTTTGCAGCGGGCAGCATGCTTCCAAAGGTTATGGCAGCTATTAATTTTGCAAAATCCAAACCGGGCAAAAAAGCCATTATAACTTCACTTTATAAAGCGGTTGATGCATTGGAAGGAAGAGCAGGCACAGTAATTACAATGTAATTGATTGAAATAAACATATAAATGAAAAGCCATTCCCTATAGTTTACCAATGGTTAAAACTAGGGGTGGCTTTCTTATTTTTTGGGTTTATTTGTAATAAAAGTATATGTTATAATATAAATAGGAAAACATTAGCATAAATATTTGTATATAATTTCCAATAAACACCCTATTTATACCATTTCTTTTTATAAAAAATTCATAAAGGAAAATAACAATGATTATAGAATTTTAATAATAATCGGAATTTATTGAATTTATGCTAATGTAATTTATTTTATATAGTGGAGGTGGATACTTTGAATAAGTTCCAATATGTTAAACCAGCAACATTAAATGAGGCAGCAGATATACTCTATCAAAATGGAGATGAAGCAAGTATACTCAATGGAGGAACTGACTTATTGGTAAGAATGAGGGACAAAATGATAAAGCCTAAGGTTGTTGTTGATGTTAAAGCTATACCTGAACTAAAGGAACTGAAATATACAGAAGAAGAAGGCCTTTTTATTGGTGCTGTAGTGACTATGAATGAGATCGTCTGCAGCGATATTATTTTAGAAAAATATAAAATACTAGCTGAAGCAGCTCATGAAGTAGGCTCCTATCAACTGAGAAACAGAGCTACTATGACTGGAAATGTTTGCAATGCTTCTCCTTCAGGTGACACCATAGCCCCACTATATGTACTATCTGCCAATATAAAAATATTCAGCAAAGAAGGTATTAAATTAGTGCCAATCGATGATTTTATCCTAGGAGTTAGAAAAATAGCACTTAAGCCTGGAGAAATAGTTGTGGGCATACAGATTCCGCCAATAAAAGGCAAAAACGGCGGATCCTACTACAAACATTCCAGAAGAAAAGATGTGGATCTTGCAACGGTAGGAGTAGCTGCATTTTGCAATGAAGGACGCTGGAAAATAGCTTATGCCGCAGTAGCTCCAACTATCCTAAGAGGTTATAAAGCAGAAGAAATACTAAATAAATTGGATGTAATAGATGACACCACTCTCATACCGGCTATGGATGCAGCAGTGGAGGAAATATCACCTATTAGCGACGTGAGAGCAAGCAAGGAATACAGATTTGATATGATAAGAATAAGCTTAAAAAGAGCGGTACTGGCTGCTCTAGAGCAATATGCGTAGGAACAGGAGGGGATGATATGAAACATAGTATATCTTTTACTATAAACGGTGAAAAGGTTCATCTGGAAGTAGAGCCCCACAAAACTTTATTAAATATGATAAGAGAAGATTTAAACCTCACCGGCGCCAAAGAAGGATGCGGCGCAGGGGAATGCGGTTCCTGCACTGTGATTGTTGACGGAAAAGCTGTAAATTCATGCATGATGCTTGCCGTCGAAGCTGACGGAAAAGAAATCATCACTGTAGAAGGATTAGCCAAGAATGGAGTTCTAGATGCTTTACAAGAAAGCTTTATAAATAACGCAGCTCTTCAATGTGGTTACTGTACACCTGGCATGCTTATGTCAGCCAAAGCATTGCTTATGAGAAATCCTAAACCCAGCGAAGAAGAAATAAAAGAAGCTATAGCAGGAAATCTTTGTCGCTGCACAGGTTATAAAGTTATAGTAGATGCCATTAAAGAAGCTGCAGAAAAAAATAACTGATGGGAGGGGAAAGTATGTACAAATATGTAGGTAAAGATGTTAAAAGAGTAGACGGTTTGGATAAAGTTACAGGTTATACAAAATATGTAGATGACATTAAGATGCCGGGCATGCTCTATGCTAAAATTAAGAAAAGTCCCTACGCCCATGCAAAAATAAGAAAAATCGATACTTCCAAAGCAGAAGCCTTAGAAGGGGTTAAGGCTGTAATAACCGGAGCAGACGTGCCCAATAGGGTAGGCTTATATCTTGAAGACAAGACCTTTTTGGCTACAGATAAAGTTAGATTTATTGGGGAACCGGTAGCAGCTGTTGCTGCAGTGACTCCGGAAATTGCAGAACAAGCTGTAGAACTGATAGAGGTTGAATATGAGGAGTTACCGTCAGTATTTACTGCTATGGATGCTATAAAACCTGATGCTCCTCTAGTTCACGAAAATTTAGGAGAATATTATCATGGACCAATATTTTTCCCAAAACCTGGAACCAATATCAGCAATCACTATAAAATAAGAAAAGGTGATGTTGAAAAAGGTTTTGCAGAAGCGGATTATATAATGGAAAATGAATTTTATGTACCTCATATCCAACACGCACCTATTGAAAACCATTCTGTAATAGCTTTGACAGAACCCAGTGGAAAAGTAACAGTATGGTCGGCATGTCAATCACCTTATGCTGTCAGGAAAGCTCTTTCCGTTGCCTTTAATTTACCTCTTCATAAAGTAAGAGTAATATCACCGGCAGTAGGTGGAGGGTTTGGAGGCAAAGCAGGCACAACTTTAGAAGGCATAACCATACCTTTATCTCAAAAATGTGTAGGAAAACCAGTCAAACTGACATTTACCCGTGAAGAAGATATGATTTGCAGCTTTGTAAGGCAAGGCTGCTTAGCTAGGATAAAAACAGGAGTTAAGAAAGACGGAAGGATAGTTGCAGAAGAAAATACTTTCTATTGGGAAGGAGGAGCCTATACCGAATACGGTGTCAACATCTCTAGAGCTGGCGGTTATGCTTCTACCGGTCCCTATGACATACCCAATGTGAAGGCAGACTCCTATTGTGTATATACCAATCAACCTGTAGGTGGTCCTTACAGAGGCTTTGGAATGTCAGAAATTCATTTTGCCATAGAACAGAATTTAGATATGGTAGCCACCCAAATGGGCATGGACCCTGTTGAATTCAGAAAGATAAATGCCATAAAAGAAGGAGGCCATACAGTTACTGGTCAGCAGCTTTACAATGTTGGCATAACTAAATGTATAGAAGCTGTTGAAAAAGATATTGAATGGGGTAAGAAAAGCGAACCTTCCGGTCCAAATAAAGTAAGAGGTAAAGGTATTGCATGTATGTATAAAGCACCATCCATGCCTAACAATGTTGCTTCTTCAGCTGTCATAAAGATAAATGAAGACGGAACTGCCAATTTATTGGTGACAGCTATGGATATAGGTCAAGGCTCAAACACTGTTTTAGCCCAGATAGCAGCAGAAGAGCTGACAATACCTGTAGAAAAGATCAGTGTCGTTACCGGTGACACAGATATAACTCCTTATGAGTGGCAGACTGTAGCCAGCAGAATAACTTATTGTGCAGGAAATGCAGTGAAAAAAGCTGCACAAGATGCAAAAGAGCAGATGCTGAAACTGGCTTCCATTGCTTTAGGATTGCCAGCGGAATATCTAGAGTTTAAAGATGAACATGTGGTATCAAAGATTTATCCCGATAGAAAGATATCCATTGCATCTTTGGCGCTAGGACTTGAAATGCCTGATGGGTCAGGAGTTCATGGTCCTATAATAGGAAGAGGTTCTTTTATACCTCCTAATGTGAGAAATACAGACAAAGAAACTGGTCAAGGAGATAAGCCGGTAGCTTTCTGGACCTTTGGAGCTCAGGCCGTTGAAATTGAGATAGATACAGAAACAGGGCAGATTGAAGTTATAAAAGTAGCAGCAGCCTATGATGTAGGAAAGGCAATCAATCCTCAGCTTTGCAAAGCTCAGATTGAGGGTGGAATAGTGCAAGGAATAGGTTCTGCCTTACTGGAGCAGCAGATAATGGATAAAGGCAGGGTATTAAATCCTAACTTTGTAGACTATAAGATTCCTGCAGTTAGTGATGCACCTGAGATGATAGTGAGAATTGTAGAAGTTCCTGAAGAAACAGGGCCCTATGGCGCAAGAGGTGTGGGAGAACCGGCTATGGTACCTACTGCACCGGCTATAGCCAACGCTGTCTACGATGCATTGGGCATCAGAATCAATTCACTGCCTTTAAGCGCTGAAAAAGTTTTAAAAGCCATAAAAGATAGTCAAAAATAAAGAAAGTAAGAAATGAATTTTCCTCTGAAATAAGGTATAATGAAGCAGGATTGCCGCTATACTAGTAAATAATAATAAAAGGGGGTAAAAAAATGTCAACGAGTCCAGACACTAAAACTGATACAGCAATAAGACGTGGAGACTTACCGTTATATAAGCTTATTATACTAGGCCTTCAACATACCTTTACAATGTTCGGTGCTACAGTACTGGTACCTATATTGACAGGTCTTAATATTTCTGTGGCTCTGTTTACTGCAGGTATAGGAACTTGGTTTTACCATCTGGTTACTAAGATGAAAATGCCTGTATTCTTGGGTTCTTCTTTTGCATATATAGCTCCTATAGTGTTAGTTGCTGAACAATACGGAGGTTTAGAATATGCATTAGGCGGTATAATAGTAGCAGGTCTCATGTATTTAGTATTAGCTCTAGCGGTTTACTATCTCGGAGCTAAGATTATATACGATTTATTTCCACCTATTGTCACAGGCCCCATAATAATGGTTATAGGTCTCAACCTTGCTCCTACTGCAGTTGATATGGCAAAGGATAACTGGTTCTTGGCAGGTGTATGCTTGATTACAGTTATTGTAGTTAGCATATTTGCCAAGGGATTCATAAAGGTACTACCTGTATTGTGTGGCATGATAGTGGGATATATTGTAGCAATAATCATGGGTGCTGTAGACTTTACTCCTGTAGCTGAAGCTGCCTGGTTTGGTTTCCCTGAATTTATGTTTCCAAAATTCAGTGGTGTAGCAATTTCTATAATTGCTCCTGTAGCAATAGTTACCATGGTTGAACATATTGGAGACGTATTGGCAGTCAGCGCTACTGTAGGAGAAGACTTTGTTGCAGATCCAGGGCTTCACAGAACCCTTTTGGGAGATGGTGTTGCTACATCATTGGCAGCAATATTTGGAGGTCCCGCAAACACAACCTACTCAGAAAATACAGGTGTGTTGGCTCTAACAAAAGTATTTGATCCATGGGTAATGAGGATAGCAGCTTGTTTTGCAATAGTTCTAGCTATGATTCCAAAACTAGGTGCAATAATATCTACAATACCTGGTCCAGTAATCGGCGGTATATCTATAGTATTGTTTGGTATGATTGCTGCAATTGGTGTAAGAACAGTAGTTGAAAATCAAGTGGATTTTTCCAAAAACAGAAACCTTATAATAGGTGCAGTAATATTGGTACTTGGTATAGGCGGAGCAGTATTTGATTTCAAATTTTTCCAATTAGCTGGAATGGCTCTTGGCGCAATAATGGGCATAATACTTAACAAAATATTACCGAAAGATCTATAATACTTGCAAATATAATCCTGCTTCATTAAAAATATACCGTAAGGACGGCAAATGTCGTCCTTTTTTATTTTTCTCAACACTTACTTTGATGGAAGCTTTTTCTTTTTTACCTATATTTTAAAGGATTTTTTTTATTTATATAGAATATACATATTAAATTATAAAATATAAAGAATATTTGTAGCATATTAACAATTAGAATTGGAGAACCAAAGCGAGGAAGGAGAAAAGCCCATGAGAGAGATTGTGGTAATCAGAGGTGCTGGAGATATTGCCTCAGGGGTGGGGTATAGGTTAAAAAAGAGCGGTTTTAGGGTAATAATGCTTGAAATCGATAAACCTACAGTTGTTCGCAGGACCGTATCCTTTGCTTCTGCCATTTATAAAGGAGAAACCATGGTGGAAGACATGAAAGCAATAAAAGTTGATACAGCAAAAGAAGCTTTAGAAATAAGCAAGGAAAATTTAATACCTGTTCTTGTAGATAAAGAAGGGAAAAGCATAGAAGTCATAAAGCCTACAGCAGTTGTTGATTGTATATTAGCCAAGAAAAATTTAGGAACCAACATTAATATGGCACCTGCGGTAATAGGGGTAGGACCAGGTTTTCAAGCAGGGGTAGATGTTCATGCTGTTGTCGAAACAAAAAGAGGGCATGATTTAGGCAGGGTTATATGGAATGGATCAGCAGCTCCCGATACCGGAATTCCGGGAGATATAGAAGGCTACTCCAGCGAGAGACTCATAAGAGCTACCTCTGAGGGAAGGTTGAAGATTATAAAAGATATAGGACAAATAGTCAAAAAAGGAGAAAGACTATGTGAAATAGATGGGGAATACGTTATAGCTGCCATAGACGGATTGCTTCGTGGAATGATTATGGATGGTAGTTGGGTTTATAAAGGAATGAAGATAGGAGATATAGATCCTAGAGGAAATGAAGTCAATTGCTATACCATATCAGACAGAGCAAGAGCCGTCGGAGGAGGAGTGCTAGAAGCTTTACTCAGTATTTTGGATAGGAGTGTAATTTGATGCTAAACGAAAGAGGAATAACCATAGAAGAACTTATGAATCATGAGATAATGAAAGATTCAGAAATAATAGCTGGAGAAAAAGGAAAATGGAGAGTAGTTACAGGTGCTAATATTATGGAAGTGCCTGATATTTTAGATTGGGTAAAAGCTGGGGAACTTCTTATAACTACGGCATATTCAATAAAAGATGATGAAAAAGCCCAGAAAAATCTTATACCAATGCTTAATGAAAAAGGGCTTCCAGGCATAGCCATAAAGACAAAAAGATACCTTGAAAAAGTTCCTCAAATCATGATAGATGAGGCGAATAGATTAGGATTTCCCATTATAGAACTACCTTACGATATTTCTTTTTCCGATCTTATGAATGACATACTCCTTGAGGTACACAATAGACAATCAGATGTGCTTATGAGAATGGACGAAATACACCAGAAAATAACGGAAGTAGTACTATCTGGAGGAAGACTTAAAGAAATAGGAGAGACATTATACCATATCATAAAGAATCCATTGGTGATAAAAGATCATATATTTGAAAAATCAGTTTCTTTTGCTTCCCAAGATGAGAAAAAAATACTAGAAAAAGAAATCAAAAGAGTAATAAAAGGCCAAAATCTATACAAAGAACCATATGATAATATTTGTGAAGAAAAACCTTACAAAAGGGTAAAGGATAAATTGGAAGGAGAAGAAATCTACAGACGTATTTTCCCCATAATAGCAGGCAAAAAACTTTTTGGAGAAATCCATATCTGGGAATTAAATAAAAATATTACAGCGGTGGATATAAGAGCGATACAGTATGCATGTGCGGTAGTAGCATTGGAGCTTATGAAGGAAATAACCATATTTGAAATAGAGAATAGACATAAAAATGAGTTTTTGGAAGCTCTATTATCACCTGATGAGAAAACTAGAAGCTCCTGTATGGAAAAGACAGAAATTTTTGGCCTTGTTTCAGGCTATAAATATGTAGTATTTTTACTTTATATTGATGATTTGGAGAAAGAGTTTAGCGATAATCCAGGGGAAAATGGTTCTAAGTCAAAAACTAGGCTTATAAAAATTATAGAAACTGCTGACAACTTCAGAGAAAAGAAGATTTTATCGGGAAGCAAAGGGAATTTTATAACTGTATTGATGGCCTTTCCTACCAATGAAAAAGATCAATGCGAAAAAAGCACTAGCATCAATATTGCAACAAAAGTTGCAAATGCAATTAAAGATGCCTATAATGTTATACCTAAAATAGGTATAGGTCGATGTTGCAAAAATATAGATGATTTATGGAAAAGTATGGAAGAAGCAAGAAAATCATTATCCTTTGCCAGGATTTTCAACGATAAGATCATACACTATGACAATCTGGGAATCTTCAGACTCCTGTGTATAGAACATCAAGAAACAGAAATAAGAAAATTCTATACAGAAAATATTGAACCCTTACGCAGATATGATGAACAAAAAGATGGAGAACTCATTAAAACCCTATCTATGTATTTTGAATGCGGAGGTAATCTAAAGAAAGTATCTGAAAAAATGTATATACACTACAATACAATACTATACAGAATCAATAAGATACAACAAATAACTAATATGGATTTGTCCAATTCCAATGATCGGCTAAATTTAGAAGTCAGTTTAAAAATTATGAACATAATAGACGATCCAGCCTTTTTACCAAAAGAAACAATATAAATTATACACAAAAAGTATGATAGAAATCATAATAACTTTATAAAATATAAACAAAGGAATATGACATAATAAAAAGAATTATAGAATTATACAAATATAATTTGGAAAAGGTGATAACAACGAAATTGCATGGTACCATTAAAGCTCTAAAAGTGGGAGAAAGAGTAGGATATTTATTGAATAACACTGATTCCAAACTGAAGATACATTCGATTTTTGATCATGCAGTAAATTTTATAGATCGTAATGATTGGATAATCACTTTGCTTCCGGAAAGCTATTGCATAGGTCCTCAAGGGATTATACTGGATCATAAAGAATTTTCAAAGTTCAAATCTATGGAGTTAAATGTAATGGATCTATGGGATTTTAGTGAACTTCTAAGTATAGAGGAAGCTGAAGTCGTTTCAAGAAAGCCTTTAGATAACTCAATCCCTATAGACATGTTTAGAGTTAAAGCAAATAAAGAATACTTTCATAAACTACTAAACCAAAGTGGGAATAAAAATGGGATGCTAGGAAAAACCAGCATATACAGAAAATATGCGGAGCCCATTTTGGAAGAATTCAGCAATCTATTCATTGATAGAAAGTACAAAGAAGCAGGGCAGAAACTATTTGAATTGGTTGGGTTAGGTCCCGGCCTCACTCCATCTGGTGATGATTTTATAATAGGTGTTATGGCATCTTTTAAGTTTTGCGGTATGAAGAAAGAAACTTTTGCTGATTTGACAGAGCTGATAATCAATAAAGCAAAATCAAAAACCAACATAATAAGTTTTAATATACTTCGCCAAGGAGCTCTAGGTGGTTTTTTAGAATGGATTGAAGATATGGCACTATCGGTAATACACGGAAATTACGAAGATATAGAAAAGGCTTTTAAAAATATGCTTAAAATAGGCAGTAGCTCTGGTTCAGATATTTCGGCAGGAATATTATTCGGAATAGAAGAAGCTATGAACCTTTCATAGTAAGAAGGAGGTAGTAAAATGATTGCTAAGTGGCTCATAAAGGAAAATTCCTATTATGATTCTGTAACACTTATGCTTGTAACAAAAGAAATCGAAGCAAGAGACGATGTGGAAAATGCAGTTGTGGTAATGGGAACAGACCTTAACAAAGATCTGCTCAACAATGTAGGCCTTTTAAATGATGAAATAAGGAAAACCACAGCCAACGACTTGATTATTGCGGTCAAAATGAAAGAAGACAAATTTGATGAAATAGTGGCTAAAGTTGAAGAGCTGTTAAGCAAGAAGACTTCAGAAGTTGGAGAAGATTACACTCCACCTACATTGGACAGTGCCATCAAACATATGCCGGATTCAAATATGGTGGTAATATCCCTCCCAGGAGCATATGCAGCTGACGAAGCTAAGAAAGCTCTTGAAAATGATAAACATGTAATGCTTTTTAGTGACAATGTGACAATAGAACAAGAAAGAGAACTAAAAGAACTGGCTGTATCAAAGGGACTTCTTATGATGGGTCCTGACTGTGGAACTGCCATGATAAATCAAGTGCCACTTTGTTTCTGTAATAAAGTAAGGAAAGGGAATATTGGAATTGTGGGAGCATCAGGTACAGGCACTCAGGAAATAATGGTTCAAATAGACAGATTTGGAGGAGGATGTTCTCAAGTAATAGGTACAGGTGGAAGAGACCTGAAAAAAGAAATAGGCGGCATGATGATGACTTTAGGTATACAAGCATTGGCAGCTGACCCGAATACAGAAGTAATAGTTCTGGTTTCAAAACCACCGGCTTATGAAATCGCTGAAAAAGTATTAAAGACTCTTAAGGAATCTGGCAAAAAAGCTGTCGTAAACTTCATAGGTGGTGACGATGAACTGGTGAGAAAGTATGGCTTTATTGCTGCAAACAGCTTAGAAGATGCAGCTTATAAAGCAGTGGCATTGGCAAAAGGGGAAGAGCCTAAAGACGCACCTTTATTTGAAGAATCCGAAGAAATGATAGACAAAATGGTTGCTGATGAAAGAGCTAAAATGTCACCTGATCAGAAGTACCTAAGAGGTTTGTTTTCAGGCGGAACTCTATGTGACGAAGCCCTAAAACTGTTTACAAAAGAATTTGGCGGCATTTATTCCAACATAGCCCTTACAGATGAATATCAGCTGAAAGATAATAAAAACAGCTATAAACATACCGCATTGGATTTAGGCGATGATGAATTTACAGTAGGCAGACCTCACCCGATGATTGATTCCTACACAAGACAGCAGATGATATTAAAAGAAGCAGAAGACCAGGAAGTGGCAGTGTTACTGATGGATGTAGTTCTTGGTTATGGATCAAACGAAGACCCTGCGGGAAGTCTTGCTGATCACATAAAACTGGCAAAGAAGAAATTTGCAGACAGAGGCCAATATCTTTCTGTTGTAGCCTATGTTTGCGGCACAAAAGAAGACCCTCAAAATTATGAACAGCAGATTGAAAAGCTAAAAGATGCGGGAGTGATATTGATGCCCAGCAACGCTCAAGCTGTAAGATTTGCCATGAAAGTAGTTAGGGGGTTATAAGATGAAAGTCAATGAATTATTTAAGCAAGAACTTAAAGTGATAAACATGGGTTTACGTTCCTTTGCTGCCGATATAAAATCACAAAATGTAGAGGTTATTCACGTAGACTGGAGGCCAGTAGCAGGAGGGAATAAAAAATTGGCATCTATGCTTTCTAAGCTGAAAGGTAAATAGGCAAAATAGAATACCTTATAGTTTAATATAAAGGGGGAATTAAATTGGCGAACATAGAACAATTAATTGAACAAGCCAACAAAAAAGCATTGGAAATCATTCAAAATGGTCAACCTACTTTGGTAGATGTGTCAACTGCCGGTGAAGTAGTACCTGGCATGACTAAAAAAACAATTTTTCATGCAGGCCCACCTTGCAAATGGGAGAATATGAGCGGCCCTCTAAAAGGTGCAATAATGGGTGCCCTCATATATGAAGGCTTAGCAAAAGATGGTGAAGAAGCAGAAAAACTTGCAGCTTCAGGAGAAATAGAATTTGGTTCCTGTCATGAGCACAGTTCCGTTGGGCCTATGGCAGGCGTAACTTCTTATTCCATGCCTGTTTGGGTTATCCAAAATAAGACTTACGGCAACTATGCATACTGCAATATGAACGAAGGTTTAGGTAAGGCCCTTAGATTTGGTGCTTATGGACCTGAAGTTATCGAAAGACTTAAATGGATGGAAAAAGTTCTAGGTCCTATAATGAAAGAAGCTTTAAAACTACATGGCCCCTATGACCTTAAGACTATGATCGCTCAAATGATTCAAATGGGTGACGAAGGCCATAACAGGAACAAATCCGGTACCTGCATGTTTGCCAGAGAATTTGCTCCATACATTGTTGAAACTAGTTTCTCAGAAAAAGATAAAGCAGATGTATTGAGATTTATGCAAGGCAACGATCACTTCGTATTAAATCTTACAATGCCTGCTGCAAAATGCACACTGGATGCGGCTGCAGGAATTAAGTACAGCACTATAGTCTACACCATGGCGAGAAATGGAACCGAATTTGGAATTAGAGTATCTGGTCTTGGTGATAGATGGTTTACAGCACCAGCAAACTATATTAAAGGATTGTTTTTCCCAGGCTTCTCAGAGAAGGATGCTAACAGAGATATTGGCGATAGCTGCATAACAGAGACCTGTGGTTACGGCGGATTCGCAATGGCTGCTGCTCCTGCAATAGTATTATTTGTAGGAGGTACCCCAAAGGATGCTGTAAACTATACTACAAGCATGTATGAGATAACAACTGAAGAAAATAAAATGTATACCATACCTGCACTTAACTTCAGAGGAACACCTACTGGTATTGATATAAGAAAAGTTATTGAGACAGGAATACTACCGATAATAAACACAGGAATGGCACATAAAGATCCAGGTGTTGGTCAGGTGGGAGCAGGACTTGTCAATCCACCAATGAAATGTTTTGAAGATGCATTGGAAGCTTTTGTGGCAGAATTAGAGAAAGAAGGTATGGTTTAAATCAGGAGGTGCAAATAATGAGAAAGCCCCTTGAACATATTAAAGTATTAGACTTTACAAGAGTCTTAGCAGGACCATACTGCACTATGATACTAGCAAATCTAGGTGCAGAAATAATAAAAGTCGAACGTCCAGGTATCGGAGATGATTCCAGGGACTTTGGACCCTTTATCAATGGACAAAGTGCCTACTTCATAAGCATAAATAGAGGCAAGAAAAGCATAGCGCTTAACTTGAAATCTCCAAAAGCTGTTGAAGTAGTTAAAGAACTTGTAAAAGAAGTAGACGTTGTTGCAGAAAACTTCAGACCAGGTACTATGGAAAAACTAGGACTAGGATATGAAGAACTCAAAAAAATAAATCCAGGGCTTATATTTGCCACCATGTCTGGCTTTGGTCAATCAGGTCCCTATTCAAGACGTCCTGCCTATGACATGATTGTACAAGGCATGGGAGGAATTATGAGCATAACCGGCGAAGAAGGAGGCAAACCGGTACGAGTAGGAACTTCTATAGGAGATATTGTTGCAGGCATGTACGGAGCCATAGGCATATTGGCAGCTTTAGCTGACAGAGAAATAAGCGGTGAAGGGCGAATGGTGGATGTGGCTATGCTGGATGGCCAAATCTCCATATTGGAAAACGCAATATCCAGATATACCTTTACAGGAGAAGTACCGAAGCCTCTTGGTGCAAGGCATCCATCTATAGCTCCTTTTGAAGCATATAAAACCAAGGACAGCTATGTGATAATAGCCTGCGGCAATGATAAACTTTGGGAGAAATTCTGCAAACTGGTAGATAGGGAAGATCTCCTGGATATGGAAATCTTTAAAACCAATCCAGATAGAGTTAAAAATGTTAGAAAACTCAATGAATACATGGAAGAAATACTTAGCCAAAAGACAACAGCGGAATGGGATGAATTCCTAAATAATAATGGAATACCCTGCAGCCCTATAAATACAGTTGATAAACTCTTTAAAGACCCACAAGTTAAAGCAAGAAATATGCTCATAGAAGTTGAACAACCAGGAGTTGGAAAGATTCAAATAGCAGGAAATCCAATAAAGATATCCGGCATGGAAGAAGAAGTTGCGAAAGATCCGGCTCCTCAAATTGGAGAACATGGAGATGTGATTTTAAAAGAATACTTAGGTTATACCGATGAACAGATCAATGAATTAAAAAAGGACGGCTCTATGGGATAATTTTCCCATAAGTTATAACAAACAAAAAATAATAAATGGAGGTAAGCGATATGATTAAAAACTGGGATAAAGTAAAGATGTATGATTTAACTCAACCTATAAGTCACCTTACACCACCATGGCCTACCTATGAACCACTACAGATTAAGTTTTTCAAGAGGCTTGCTCCAAATGGTGCCAATGGTCAGTTGATAACAACTTCAAACCACGTAGGAACTCACTTAGACGGTCCATTGCACTTTGATACTGCAGGAAGAGATATTGCTTCCTTGGAACTTGACAAATTGATAGGACCCGGTGTGGTAGTAGACCTGTCCGATATGGCAGAAGACTTTGCTATTTATACTCCAAAGGATATAACTGATAGGGTAGAAGTTAAAAAAGGCGATATACTAATCATAAATACAGGATATCATAAGTATGGATGGGATCAACCAGAAGCTGATGAAAGAAGATACATGCTCAGACATCCAGGCCCAAGCCTCGATTTCGTACAATGGGTAAGAGACATGGAAATCAAATGGATCGGCGTTGACTGCGGATCTGCTGACCATCCTATGAATACAAAGATAAGAGAATGGGAACCAAGAGAAGCAGAAGCATGTGACAGGTACTTTAGAGAAAAATATGGAAAGAGCCTTGATGAAATGTATCCATGGCCTGAGCACTACCAGGCAATGCACATTCAGCTATTCTGCCAACCCTATGAAGCAATCCATGCTGAAAACCTTGGTGGAGACATAGACAAAGTTCTCAACAGAAGACTTATCATCGGCTGCTTCCCATGGAAATTTGTTGGAGGCGAATCCAGCATCTGCAGAATAGTTGCATTTGACGAAGAATAAAATGTAAAAAATAGGCGCTTATAATGAGCGCCTATTTTTTGTTCTTATTCAGTACTCAGAAGCTAGGGTATTCCTATAGGGTCTTTTTATATAAATTCTTAGAAAGTTACAGTAAATCAGAATAAGCATATGTGCAGTTCACAAAGGATATTGATTTTGGTAACTCTATAGCTCATATCCCAAGAAAAATCTAACGCCACCCAAAGGGGCATCCTACCCTGGGTGGCTTGGGCAGCATCCCTGCTGCCCATACGATTTTTCTAGGGATATTTCGCTAAGAGTTACCAGCAAAATCAATAATTTGTTCACTTGCACATATGCTTATTCTT
>JAAYMO010000004.1 GCA_012521375.1 Clostridiales bacterium | reverse complement strand
GTGGAATAGGACCGGAAGACCCTTTTCTCAGGTTTGGCAGGCTAATATAAGAGGTGTGGACTTAAATCACAATTATGATGCTGCTTGGCAACAATCCAAAGAGGCAGAAGCTTTATATGGAATTACCGGCCCAGGACCTGCAAGGTATTCAGGTCCGGAACCATTTTCTGAGCCTGAGACCAGAGCTGTCAGAGATCTTACTTATGCTGTAGACCCTAGACTGGTATTGGCATATCATAGTCAAGGTGAAGTGATTTATTGGAATTTTTTGAATTTAGCTCCAGAGGACTCTTTGAGGATTGGTCAGGCATTGTCAAGAGTCAGCGGTTATGCCCTTGACGAAACTTATGGCATAGCTTCCTATGCAGGATATAAGGATTGGTTTATACAGGAGTATAGAAGACCAGGCTATACCATAGAAGTAGGCAGAGGTAGAAATCCACTGCCCATATCCCAATTTCCAACCATATATGCTGACAACGAAGGTTTGTTGCTTTTAGCAGCTGTGATAGAATAACCGTTGGATGTCAACGGTTATTTCTTTGTATACTATAAAAAATTTAGTCTATGATATATAATTAGTATGTACTAAATAAATAGTCCTACAAAGAATGGCAGTTTACATTACTTTAAGAACACGATATAAAATACACTGGAGGAATAAACATGCGGTTACAAGCTCAGATGCCTATAAAGCTTAGAAATAAATTGTTAGGAGGTAAAAAACCTCTTATTTGTATACCTATAATATCTGAAGATGAAACCCATCTCGTAGATGAAGTTAATAAAGTGATAAAAATGAAACCTGATGCAATTGAATGGCGCGTAGATTATTTTGAGAGTATTAAGGATTTTTCCAAGGTAAATCATATATTGAAGATTATAAGAATAAAGACTGATGATATACCTATAATATTAACTTGCAGGAGCCATGAAGAAGGCGGTTATAAAAATATTGATGATGAAGTGAAGTTGAAGCTTTTTGAAGGCGCGATTAAATCAGGATATGTTGATGCTATAGATATTGAATTGGCTTTTGGAAAAGAAAAAATTGAGCATATAAAATCTTTAGCAACGAAGAAAGGTGTAAAATTAATATTATCTTATCATAATTTTGTAGAAACACCTTCAGAGGAGTTCATGATGAGAAAGATAAAAGAGGAGATAACATATGGAGCAGACATACCTAAAATAGCAGTAATGCCAAAGGAACAAGGAGATGTATTGAAACTTTTGAGCGTAACATATAATGCAAGAAAAAAAATATCAAACCCGTTGATAACTGTATCCATGGGTTCTTTAGGTTTCATTTCCCGATTTGTAGGATGTATATTCGGTTCTGATATGACTTTTGCATCAGGAGTTAATGAATCAGCACCTGGACAAATGCCGATAGAAGAAATGAGAAGGTTTATTGAAATTATTATATAAAGGTTATTTCCATATCTATTTCCAGTTCAATGCTCATCATAAGAATAGGCTCTATAATCTTTGCAAGCAAATTCTTCCTAAGAATTACCCGCCTTGTAATTATTATATAAGCATTCAATATTAGAGTAGAGAGTATAGGTTCGCCTACACTCTCTAGCCAATAGTATCATTAGTTTTATAAGGGATTTGTATTAAGGGTAAAAAGGGAAAATTATTTTTTTATAATAAAAAGTGTAACTTTCTACTGTTTTTGGTGTATAATTAATATGAAAAATATTGCACAATGGGAGAGGTGAGGTTATGGATGAATTCAGGGAACTGCTGCCCTACCTAAAGTTATGGAGCACATATTTGGATATAGCTATTGTAGCTTTCATCATATATAAGCTTATGCAGTTGATAAAGGAAACCAGAGCAGAGCAGCTAATAAAAGGAATTATTATTTTACTTGTAGTTACTAAATTGAGTGATGTTTTACAACTTCATACCATCTATTGGTTGCTAAAAAATGCAATGACAGTTGGAGCCATAGCCATATTGATAATTTTCCAACCAGAGCTTAGGAGGGCTTTGGAACATATTGGAAGAGGCGGGTTTTTTGCAAAAAATGAGCTTCAAGCTATGGAATTGGAAACTGTGTTGGATGAGATAATAACAGCGGTCAGTGAACTTTCAAAAAATAGGATAGGAGCTATAATTGCTTTGGAGCAGGAAACAGGGCTTAATGAGTATATAGAGACTGGAGTGAGAATAGATGGCATCATTTCCGCTGGTCTTCTCATTAATATATTTGAACCAAATACACCTCTCCATGACGGAGCAGTAATAATTAGGAAGGATAGAATCGCTGCTGCAGGATGCTTTCTGCCTCTTACAGAGAGTCAAAATCTCAGCAAACAGTTGGGTACAAGACATAGGGCTGCTTTAGGTCTTACTGAAATATCTGATAGTCTTGTGATAATAGTATCTGAAGAGACAGGGGTCATATCCTTTGCAAGAGAAGGCAGACTTTCAAGATATTTAGATACCAAATCCTTAAGGGAGATTCTAAAAAATCATTATATTAAGGTTGAAACAAAGAAGCAGCCTGTATGGACGAAATGGGGTGCTAAAAATGGGTAATTTATTTGACAAAAAAATTACGACGAGAGTATTATCAGTCTTATTGGCAACTATGCTCTGGCTTTATGTCATAACAGAACAAAATCCAGTAGTGTATAAAGATATTACTCTCCCAGTAAGGCTTATAGGAGTGGAAACTTTAGCTGCAAATAGTGTTACCACTATTGGTAATACTTCATTTAATGTTTCTTTAAGACTTAAAGGAAACAAAAATACATTAGATAGAATAAATAATACTTCTTTAAGCGCTACAGCTGATATTCGAGGCCATAGAGAAAAAGGCGAATTCAATATACCCATTCAAATTAGCGGTGTACCAGCAGGAGTTGATATAACCTCCATGTCTTCCTATTCAATAAAATTGAACTTTGATAATGTTGTGTCTGTTACTATGCCTGTATCAATCAATATTACCGGTAATCCGCTTCAGGGAATGGCTGCTATGACTCCATCCATAAACCCGAGGGAAGTCACTATCAAAGGTGCGGAAAGCTTAGTTAATCAAGCAAAAACAGCTCTAGTGGATCTAGATATAAGTAGTTCATCCACAACCATCAGAAAAAATATAGCAGTTAAAATATTAGATGAGGCTGGTAAAACTATTGAAGATATAGAAGTTTCTCCTGGAGCCGTGGATGTGATAATACCAATAGAACATACTAAAATAGTGCTTATTGAACCAGATATAGTAGTAAATCCTGCACCGGGATATATTATAACAAATATTTCTACTAACCCAAGGGAGATTCATATTGCAGGAAACAAAGATATACTTGATAATCTGGATTCTGTAAAAACAGAAAGAATAGAAATAAGAGATGCTAAGGCTTTTGTGGATCAGCGGGTATCGCTGGTACTACCTGAAGGTATAGAACTTGCAAACAAGACAGAAACGGTGAGACTTAGAATAAACATTGAAAAAATAATCGAAAAACCATTGGAGACAGATAATATATCTGTTAGGAATTTATCTGATAATCTAACAGCAGAGCTTACACCTATTAAAGTACAAGTAACAGTGAGAGGCCCTGAAACTATAGTAAATGCTTGGAAAGCAAACAATGCTTTTTATATTGATGCAATGAATTTAGGGCAAGGTTCTCATATACTAGAAATAAAATATGAAAAACCTGAAGAACTTGAAATACTGACGATGGAACCTAGATTTATTAATGCCACTTTAAAGAATAAAGAAGAAGACAATACTGATGTTTCTAGAAGTGAAGAACCTGTATCTCTTTATTGACTAGGATGTAAAATAGTTGATAAAATAAACCCTTGGATTGAGAAAGGGGTATTATAATGAGCGATGCATTTATTAATGTGAAAAATCTAAAAGAAGTCCAAAGTATGTTGGGGGCTGTATTCAATGCTACTCAGGATGCCATATCCGTGGTGGACAAAAATGGTATAGGCATCATGGTGAATCCGGCATATACAAAGATAACCGGCCTTTCTGAAAAGGATGTTCTTGGCAAGAGTGCTACTGTAGATATTGCAGAGGGAGAGAGTGTCCATTTAAAAGTACTTGCAACCAAAAAGCCTGTAAAAGGAGCTTTGCTTAAAGTAGGCCCTAATAGAAAAGAAGTTCTGGTCAATGCAGCCCCAATTATAGTTGATGGAGAACTTATAGGTAGTGTAGGAGTGCTTCACGATATCACAGAAATGAATAAATTATCAGAAGAGCTGAGGCAAGCTAAGCAGATAATAAGAAAGCTAGAAGCAAAATACACCTTTGACGATATTGAGGGAAGAGATACCGAGCTTTTAAATGCTGTAGAAAAGGCAAAAAAAGCTGCAGATACTTCTGTTACTGTGCTATTGATAGGAGAAAGCGGAACAGGAAAAGAGATATTTGCCCATGCTATTCATAATGCCAGCGATAGAAAATATAAACAATTCGTTAGGGTTAACTGCGCAGCTATCCCCCAATCCCTCCTTGAATCTGAACTTTTCGGATATGAAGAGGGAGCTTTTACAGGAGCAAAAAAAGGAGGGAAGAAGGGGCTATTTGAGGAAGCTAATGGAGGTACAATTTTCCTTGACGAAATAGCCGAAATAAATGTGGAAACCCAAGCTAAGCTGCTTAGAGTATTGCAGGAAAAGGAAATAATGAAAGTAGGCGGAATTAAACCTATAAGCATAGATGTAAGAGTAATAGCTGCTTCAAATGTAGACATTGAAAATGCTGTGAAACAAGGTAAATTTAGAAAAGACCTATATTATAGAATCAATATGTTTCCTATAAGGATACCTCCTCTCAAAGAAAGAAGAGGAGACATTGAGATTCTTGCGAGGTTTTTTATAAAGAAATACAATCAGGAATATGGTAGAAATATAGAAGGAATAGACGATGATGCATTGGAAAAATTGATGGAATATAACTGGCCGGGAAATGTTAGGGAATTGGAAAATATCATAGGCAGAGCCATAATAAACATGAAAATTACAGAAAAAGTCATCGAAAAAAGGCATTTACCGAAGTTTGAGCTTGGAGATGAAAAAATAGATACAACACTGGATGTTGATTTTTCCCAAGGCCAAGCTATGACTCTTGAACAATTGATTGAAAAAATAGAAAAAGAATACATCAGTCATGTTTTAAGACATTGCAATAATAATAAGACTCAAGCAGCTAAGGTATTAGATATATCATTAAGAAATCTTTACTACAAGTTGGAAAAATATAATTTAAAATAAAAATGCAATATTTTGCACAAAATATAATATTGAAAGGATTTGCATGCAAAATATTGCAAAATAAAACTTTGTTAACAATTTAACCCTGTAATATAGGGTTTTTTGTTTTTATAATCTACTGGCATATATTTTGCATGTATTATTATTTGGAAAGATTATAAGTTAATCTATAATTATCATATAAGGGGGTTCCAGCTTGAACAGGGAATACATATTGGTAATCAATCCCGGTTCTACTTCAACTAAAGTAGCATTGTTCAGAGAAGGCAAGTCTATTAAGCAGTATAACATTTCACATCCTAAAGAAGAATTAGAAAAGTATGAAAGAGTTACTGATCAATTTGATTACAGAAAGGAAATGATACTCCAATGGCTGGAGAGTGAGGAGATAGGACTTGAGAATATTACCGCTGTTGTAGCTAGAGGAGGACTATTAAGATCTATTCCCGGAGGCACCTATATGGTTACCGAAGCAATGATAGAGGATTTAAGGATAGGTATACAAGGAGAACATGCTTCCAATCTAGGAGGAATTATAGCTAAGTCTATAGGAGACTCTCAGGGAATCCCATCTTTTATAGTAGATCCTGTTGCCGTAGATGAATTTGAAGATGTGGCAAGAATATCAGGAATGCCTGAATTGCCTAGAAAATCATTAGTTCACGCTTTAAATATTAAAGCTGTTGCCAGGAGAGCTGCTATGGATTTGGATAAAGCTCTTGAAGATATAAATCTGGTGATAGCTCATTTAGGCGGAGGCATATCTATTGTACCTCTTAAAAGGGGTAGAATAATAGATGTGAATAATGCTAATGATGGAGGTCCTTTTTCACCAGACAGAGCAGGTACTTTGCCTGTAGGCGATATTGTAAGAATGTGCTATTCTGGCAAATATACTCTTGACGACTTAAAAAAGAAAATTATTGGCAAGGGGGGCTTAATAGCATATTTGGGAACCAATGACGCAAGAGAGATAGAAAAGAAGATACAAATGGGAGACCAGAGAGCAGATTTTATATATGATGCTATGGCATATCAAATCTCAAAAGAGATTGGTGCTATGGCTACGGTTCTAAATGGCGATGTCCAAGCTATTGTATTAACAGGAGGCTTGGCATATTCAAAAATTTTATGCGACAGAATAAGAAGAAGAGTGGAATTTATTGCACCCTTGTTTATATATGCCGGCGAGGATGAGATGACGGCTTTAGCAGAGGGGGCTCAAAGGGTTATTTCAGGAGAAGAAAAAGCCAAAATATATGAGGAAGAGGTGGAATTAAAAATATGATTAAAACCTTTGATGAAATAGTAAAATATGCCAAGAAAAATGGGCCTAAAACCATAGCAGTTGCTGTAGCTCAAGATGCGGAGGTATTAAATGCTGTAAAAGATGCCAAAGATTTAGGTTTGGCAGATGCTATACTGGTTGGAGATAAGGAAGAGATTGAAAAAGCAGCAGTAAGCTGTGGAGTAGATGTTGGAACTTTTAAGATAATCGATGAAAAAGATAAAGCAGAAGCATGTAAAAAAGCTGTAAGCCTCATATCTGAGGGAAAAGCCAACATTGTGATGAAAGGTTTGGTGGATACATCAATAATTCTTAAAGCTGTTCTGGCAGAAGAAGCTGGACTCAGGACAGGAAATGTTCTTTCTCACGTGGCTGTGTTTGAAGTTAAAGATTATGATAGGCTTTTTATAGTTACTGATGCAGCTATGAATATAGCTCCGAATTTAGAACAAAAGAAGCAAATTATAGAAAATGCTGTAAAGGTAGCCCACTCTATGGGTAATGAGAATCCAAAGGTAGCTGTATTGGCTGCTGTAGAAAAGGTTAATCCTAAAATGCAAGCTACTCTAGATGCAGAAGCTTTAGTGGAGATGAATAAAAAAGGAGAAATAAAAGGTTGTATGTTGGGAGGACCTTTTGCCTTAGATAATGCTGTATCTGTTGAAGCTGCAAAGCATAAAGGCATAGTACATCCTGTTGCAGGACATGCAGATATTCTTATGGTTCCACAAATAGAATCAGGCAACATGCTTTATAAATCCATGGTTTTCTTTGCTAAGGCTCAGAATGCAGGTATTGTTGTGGGAGCAAAAGTTCCTATAGTCCTTACTTCAAGAGCCGACAGTCATACTGCAAAACTAAATTCAATAGCCATAGGGGTTTTGTTGGCTGACAGATAATGGATATAATCCGAAGAGGAGGATTTTTATGCAGGAAATATTTAGATTATTGGTCATAAATCCGGGATCCACTTCTACTAAAATAGCCGTATTCGATAATGAAAAGCCTGTGTTTGAAGAAACCATACGACATTCAAATGAAGAGCTGGCTCCTTTTGCAACCGTAATCGATCAGACTCAATTCAGAAAGAATATGATATTGGATACTTTAAATGCCAAAGACATCAATATAACCAAATTAAGTGCGGTTATAGGAAGGGGCGGCTTGTTGAAGCCTATAGAAAGCGGTATATATGAAGTTAACGATGCTATGCTGAAAGATTTAAAGGATGCAGAAAGAGGAAGGCATGCTTCAAATTTAGGCGGGATAATAGCCTATGAAATTGCATCTCCATTGCATATTCCAGCTTATATTGTAGACCCGGTAGTAGTAGACGAGTTGGATGATATAGCCAGAATTACAGGTATTCCAGAGTTGGAAAGAATAAGCATATTCCACGCCCTTAATCAGAAAGCTGTTGCGAGAAGGTTAGCCAAGGATTTGGGAAAAACTTATGAAGAAATGAATCTGATCGTAGCCCATTTGGGCGGAGGCATATCAGTGGGTGCTCATAAAAAAGGAAGGGTTATAGAAGTAAACAATGCTTTAGACGGAGATGGAGCCATGTCTCCAGAAAGAGCAGGAACCCTGCCTGTAGGAGGGCTAGTTAAGCTGTGCTATTCTGGAAAATACACCTATGATGAGATAAAAAAGAAAATTGTAGGTCAAGGTGGTTTAGTAGCTCATTTAGGCACCAATGATGGAAGAGAAGTGGTGAGAAGGATTGAAGCGGGAGATAAGCATGCTGAGCTTATTTATAAAGCCATGGCTTATCAGATTGCTAAAGAAATAGGGGCATGTGCTACAGTTTTGGAGGGGAAAGTAGAGGCCATATGCTTGACCGGTGGATTGGCATACGATAAACTCTTAACTGGCTGGATCAAAGAAAGGGTTAGATTTATTTCTCAAGTTCTAATATATCCGGGAGAAGATGAAATGATAGCTTTGGCTGAAGGTGGTTTAAGGGTTTTAAGGAAAGAGGAGGCTCCTAAAGTATATAAATAATAAGGATGATAGTATGAAGGAAGATAAAAGAATTAGGATAATAACAGGACACTATGGTAGCGGTAAAACAGAATTTGCTGTGAACTATACTTTCAATCTTGCCAGACAAGGGTATAAAACAGCTATAGTTGATTTAGATATAGTAAATCCATATTTTAGATCAAGAGAAATTGAAACAGAATTTGAGGAAAAAGGTATTAGGATTATTTTCTCATCCATAAGAGGTTTATCTGGTGACGTGCCTGCATTATCGTCTGAGATATATACTGTTTTAGAAGACAAAAGCTATCAAACAGTAATAGATGTAGGCGGTGATAAAGCTGGAGCCACAGCCCTAGGGAGATATTATGATAAAATAGATAAAGATGATTATGATATGTTTTTTGTGCTTAATGCCAATAGACCTTTAACTGCTGATAGGGAAAGCGCAATTAGGTATTTAAAATCTATTGAAGAAGGTTCAAGACAAAAAGTAACTGCACTGGTGAATAATACTCATCTTTGCGGAGAAACAAAAATTGAAGATATAATAAAGGGACAGGAACTGTGCCTACAAGTATCTGAAGAAATGGGCCTGCCCATTAAATATACAGTAGTGCATAAATCTCTTATAAATTATTTGCCTGACAATATCTATGGACAGATATTACCAATAGATATTTATATGAAAAAGCCCTGGGAAATGTAATGAAGGAGGTTTTAAAATGGCAGGAAAAGTTACATTTGACGAAAACAGATGCAAGGGCTGTGAACTTTGCACAACAGTATGTCCTACAAAGATAGTTATTATGGACAAGGACAGAATCAATATCAAGGGGTATCATCCTGCAACAGTAAAGGAAATGGACAAATGTATTGCTTGCGCAGCATGTGCTAGAATATGTCCTGATGTTGTTATCAGAGTCGAAAAACTGTAATTTGTGAGGAGGGATATCAATGGCAAAGGAATTATGGAAGGGAAACGAAGCTGTAGCTGAAGCTGCTATAAAGGCTGGCTGTAGATTTTTCTTCGGTTACCCTATTACGCCACAAAACGAAATACCTGAGTATATGTCCTTAAGACTTCCACAAGTAGGAGGTTGTTTCCTGCAGGCTGAATCAGAGGTTGCTGCCATAAATATGGTTTATGGAGCTGCAGGAGCAGGTGCAAGGGTGATGACATCTTCATCTAGCCCAGGAATAAGCTTGAAGCAGGAAGGAATAACCTATATCGCAGCGGCTGAACTGCCTTGTGTAATAGTAAACATGGTAAGAGGAGGTCCAGGACTAGGAGGAATACAACCGGCCCAATCAGACTATTTCCAGGCTACTAAAGGAGGAGGCCACGGTGATTATCGCATAGTAGTATTGGCACCAGACTCTATCCAAGAAGCAGCAAATTTGGTTCAGGAAGCCTTTGACATAGCCGATCAGTACAGAAATCCGGTTATGATATTAGGGGATGGTATGATTGGACAAATGATGGAACCTGTTGAGTTTACAGAAGTAAAAAAGAGACAGTTACCAGAGAAGACATGGGCTACGACAGGTCTAAGGGGCAGAAAAGAACATAATGTGGTTAATTCACTTTTTATAGACCCAGCAGTTTGTGAAAAGCATAATCAAAAGCTATTTGCCAAATATGCTGAAATTGAAAAGAATGAGATAAAAGTTGAAGAATATAATTTGGAAGGCGCAGAAATTGTATTTGCAGCTTATGGTACTGTAGCACGAATTGTAAAAAATGCTATAAAAGCTTTGGAAAATGAAGGGATAAAAGCAGGACTGATAAGACCAATCACTCTATGGCCATTCCCAAAAGCTAATTTCTACAAGGCTGCAGAAATGCCAAACGTTAAGGCTTTCCTAAGTGTTGAAATGAGTATGGGACAGATGGTAGAAGATGTAGAAATATCTGTTAAGGGTAAAAAACCTGTTTATTTCTACGGAAGGACTGGAGGCATGGTTCCTACACCAAAGGCTATTGTTGAAGAAGCTAAAAAGATATTAGGGGGTGCGAAATAATGGCAGTTGTATTTGAGAAGACAAAAGGGTTAACTGATAAACCTACTCACTATTGTCCAGGCTGCACCCATGGTATAATCCACAGACTTGTAGCTGAATCCCTAGAGGAGCTTGGACTTTTGGACAAAGCGATAGGGGTAGCTCCTGTGGGATGCGCGGTATTTGCATATGATTATTTTTCCTGTGATATGCAGGAAGCTGCTCACGGTAGAGCTCCTGCTGTTGCAACGGGGATAAAAAGGGTACATCCTGATTCAACAGTATTCTCATATCAAGGAGATGGAGACTTAGCTTCCATAGGTACTGCAGAGATTGTTCATGCTGCTATGAGAGGCGAAAAGATTACTACAATATTTGTCAATAACGCTATATATGGTATGACTGGAGGACAAATGGCACCAACTACTTTGGTAGGTCAAAAAGCTACAACATCTCCTTTGGGCAGAGATGCAGATCATGCAGGCATGCCAATAAGAATAAGTGAGATGCTGGCAACAATACCAAAGGCGGTATTTATAGAAAGAGTATCTGTGCATGATGTTCCAAACATAATAAAAGCAAAAAAGGCAATAAAGAAAGCCTTTGAGACACAGATGAAAGGTCTTGGCTTTAGTTTGGTAGAAGTACTTTCAACCTGTCCAACAAACTGGGGCAAGACTCCAATTGAAGCATTGAAATGGTTAAAGGAAAACATGATTCCTTATTATCCAGTACAAAACTTCAGAACTCCTGAGGAGGTGAAATAAATGACACATCAAATCATAATGGCTGGTTTTGGAGGACAAGGCGTTATGTCTATGGGCAGAATACTTGCCGAAGCAGGCTTAAAAGAAGGAAAGAATGTGTCATGGTTGCCCTCTTATGGACCTGAAATGCGTGGAGGTACTGCTAACTGTAGTGTAATAATCTCCGACGAACCTGTTGGCGCGCCTACAGTTACAGAAGCAACAGCAGCAATAGTTATGAATAGACCTTCATTGGATAAGTTTGAGAAGGATGTATTGCCAGGAGGCCATCTATTTATAAATAGTTCATTAATAGACAGGAAAGCTACTAGGGAAGACATCAACGTATACTATATACCTGCCAATGAAATTGCTGATGAATTGGGGACAGGAAAAATTGCAAATATGGTTATGCTAGGCGCTTACATCAAAGTTACAAATGCAGCCAAAGAAGAAACTATAATGGAATACATTGAAGAAATATTTTCAGGAAAGAAGGCTGAATTAATACCATTAAACAAGGAAGCTTTGAAAAGAGGAGCAGACTGTATAAAGTAGAACCGTTACTTGACCACCTCGGAGCAACACCTCGCCATCCTATCCTCCAGCTCCGGGGTGGATTTATTTTTTTGTATTTGACTGTACTTTAGTACATTGTAGTATAATGTCAGGAAATGTACTATTAAAGTAAGTATGCTGAATTTTAAGACTATTACTGAAGGTCTTTGATATAATTGGTGTTTATGGGAGGGATTAGGTTGAAGAAGTTAAAAATTAAGCAGCTGCTGTCATTCATGTTTATAGTGATGATGTATTTTTGTTTTTCTGGCTTTATAGTATATGCAGATGATCCTTTTTTATTGTTCGAAGATGACGGAAGTACACCTGGGAAATGGACTAATGTTGAGGATTACATTGATAGGGCTTCATCCCTGAACGATGGACCTTCCAGTGGTAATCCAGGTTACTTTTATTACTTCAGAAACAGTGATGACGACAGCAGAGAATTGTTCGATGCAACAGTTGAAGAAGGGTTCTTCTGAGCCATTTTCAAAAAACACTGTGCAGGCTCGGACAGCTGTACATTAATTACTCTGTAGACTATTATGGTTGGGATGGTCAGTGATACTCAGCATATACGCAGAAAGGAAAAACGGAAAAATACTGGATGTGTATCTTGATAACATAAAGCTGTGGCTTTCTGATGAGTTTTCATCTTATATTGAAGAGGTTACCATCACTGAAATAGAGGATATGTACGGTAATGTGGTGCCATTGAAGAAGGCTGAAGGTACAGACAGTTATCTGGATAACTGGATAAATCCTTCCGACAGGATTTCTGGCACTATAAAGTTCAATGAACCGGTAGAGATAATAGATGGAACCGGCCCCTTCAACAGATATGTCCGTGATATAGCCGGTAATAATGCTGTTTATTTTGAAAAGCCTATATAGATAAATATAGAATAAGGGTGGATAACGCTTCTCCCATGATTATTACTCCACAAAACAGATATGAGTCCTATGAATACGGCAGAAACAGCGTGGATATAGTTGTCCGTGAGGAAAGCAGGGGAGTTGAACAATCACCGGTTATTCTGACATATTATTGGACATATGTGGATAATGGCGGCAATACCGTTGAAGAACCGGTGAAGACAATGATGATCAGCAACACAGCTGTAAAAGATGATGTCTATACAACCTATACAGCGAAAATTGATATCCCCCATGGAAGCAATATTCCTCCTTATCAGAAATTCACCCTGGTTGCCGATGTTACAGATGAAGCCAGATACGAGAATGACCGTAAGTACTTCAAGGTCAATCAGAAAGATGAAACACCTCCTGCCATAACCTATACAGCATCAGGGTTTAACTATGTATGCACAGACAATAAGGAAATCAGTGTTACTGTTACTGATGCTGCCGGGAATAGTATAACAAAAAATTTCATCGTAGATTATATAGATAAGGAAGCGCCTATAGGTACAATCACATATACACCCAATAGCATAACAAACAGAAATGTAAGAGCAGTATTAACCTTGAACGAACCTGCTAAAATTTTGAACAATAATGGCAAGGTAGAATATGTTTTCACTCAGAACGGAGAATTTGTATTTGAGTTTGAAATTTATGTAGGAAACAAAGGAACAATAACTGCTGTGGTTGACTGGATTGACAGAGTTGTACCCAAAGTATCTCTGGAATACAGCAATACTGAAAGAACAAATAAACCTGTGGAGGTAACGGTCATAACAGAGGAAGGATCTATAATAATAAACAACGGTGGTTCAGCAAAGAGGACTTTTTACAGGAATGGAGAGTTTACCTTCATGGTAAGAGATCTGGCAGGAAACATAGCTGAAATAAAAGCTGAAGTAAAGAATATTGATGCAGAGCCACCAGCATTAAAACTCAGGGGAGTGTCTTATGTAGCTCTTTTCAAGGATGAAGCTTATACAGAAGAAGGCTTTACTGCATCAGATAATATTGACGGAGATTTAACGGATGATGTTATTGTTGAAGGAAGCGTAGATACAGCAACACCGGGTGAATATATATTGAAATATACAGTATCTGATGCGGTTGGAAATATCACCGAAGTGATAAGAACCGTAAAGGTACTGAGTCCCGATGAGCTGGTGATTCTACTCAATGATGAACCAGTATTTACTATGGATTTCAGCAGCCAACACGGCAATATAAATGTGGAAAAGGACGAAAATGGCAATAATGTATATTACACAAACGCTCGATATATAGATTGCAGATATCAATCAGATAAGACTGGAAAAGCTATATTCTATGTAAATGGTGAAAAGGTTGATGACACAAAAGAAAAGAATTACAGCTTCCAGTTGGATCTTGATGATGGCAGCAATTTGATAGAAGTTGAAGTCACAGGAGATAACGGAGATAAGAGCACTAAGTCATATGAGTTCTATTATGATGACAGAGCTCCTGAATTGATGGTACAAAGACCAAACAACTATGAGATTACACAGAGCGGAAGCATATTGGTATCTGGATTAACTACAGCTGGCAGCAGGCTATATGTTAATGGCAGCGAAGTGAATGTGGGTGATGATGGCAGCTTCAATGAAAATTATGTGCTTACCAATAATGACAGGGAGACTATAACCATAACCTCCATGGATCTGGCAGGAAACATGACTGAATATACAGCTGAGGTATTGAACTCCAGTGTAAATGATGTTGTTAAGGTGCAAATCAGACCAGATATATCGCAGCTGAGAGCAGGAGAAAGTGTGCAGCTGAATCTATATGGAGTAACAATGGATAATAATGAATTGCTGCTGGCATCAGACAAAGTAAGCTGGCAGATCTATGGTGATGAAGGGACAGCCGCAATAACTTCGGGAGGAAGGCTGACCGCAAACAGGACCGGTGAAATCGTAGTGAGCGGAAGATATATCTTATCACCTGACAAAGCTTATGAGGACGCTATAATCATAAATATTATTCCAAACCTAGGAAATAGAGATGACGACAGAGATAGAGACAGGGATAATAAAACCGATGAAAAAGAATCTAATGAATCAAGCAGTTTGATAAGAAGAAGAATGAACTTCCAGGCCAATGAAGAAATAAGACTGCCAGGCCATATCAGGATTAAATTTACCGGCAGAGAAGAGCTTCCAAAGGGATATCTGGAAATACATGAAATAAAGGATCTTCTAAAATACAGACCGAAGAGCGGAAAGAAGAGTTTTGTCAGCAATATATTTGATATAAGGGTACCTGAAGGATATGAATTAAACTCACCTGTTGAACTTACCATATATTTTAATAAAGACAAGGTAAAAGACCTGAAGCGTATATTCATATATGGCTATAATGAAAAAACAGGTCAATGGGATATGGTGGGTGGAACGGTTGATGAAGTTCAGGGAGCAATTACAGTCAGACTACTTCACTTCAGCTTGTATGCAGTAATGGAAAACAGCGAACTGACTATCATGACTGACATGGATAGCCATTGGGTTAAGGATGCAGTGTACAGGTTGGTTGATATGGGAATTGTCAATGGAATTAAATCAGCAGATGACAGTTATAAATACGAGCCTGAAAAACCTGTAACCAGAGCAGAATTCTCAAAGATGCTGGCACTTAGCAGCGGCTACGTGAATGACAATAATGATGTGGATCTGTCTGATTTTGAAGATGATGAGGAAATACTGGCCTGGGTAAGACCATATTTGAAATACTGCAGTGAGAACGGATGGATAAAGGGTAAGGCTGCAGGCAGCAAGATATATATGAAGCCCAATGATACCATAACAAGGGCTGAAGCAGGTGTCATGATATCCAGAGCATTAGGATTTGAAGCAAAAGATAAGAATATAAAAGCAGCATTTCCAGATAAGAATGAAATACCAGATTGGGCTGCAGGTTATATAGACGAGCTGGTAGATAAGAAACTTATGCATGGTCGTCCAGATGGAGCCTTCAGGCCAAATGAAGTCATGAATAGAGCCGAGGTAGCAGCGTTGATTGATAATTATGTAAGGATGCAGAATGATTCTTATTGACTATTTTTATATTATTCAATAAAATAGTAGATAATATTATATATGCATAAATCTATGAATCAGAAAAGTACTCAATGTAAAGGGCTTCAGCGAGTCCGAACAGAGTGGGAGTCGGACAGTCACACCTTGAGGAAAAGAGCTGAGGAGACATGAGCGCAATTCGGCGTTATGAATTAAAGTGGGCATTTATGCCAATTAGAGTGGTACCGCGGATATTCCGTCTCTTAGCTGAGACGGATTTTTTTGGCTATTAGGAAACATAATTTTACTTAATATGAACTTTCCGTAATAGTTTTTCAAAAATATTTATGTAATAAGAGAGTCTTTCTGATAAAATTTTGGTGAAAGTTTTATTAAGTGAGGAGGATTGAATATGGATTATAAACTGGAAATAGCAAAGAAAATAAGCAACATGATTGAAATGGAAACAGAAAAAGTGCTGGATTTGATGGAAATACCACCTCAACCTAATATGGGAGACTATGCATTTCCTTGCTTTCAATTGGCAAAGGTCGTGAGAAAAGCTCCTAACATGATTGCCAAGGAACTGGCACAAAAAGTGGAAAAGGATAATATAGTAGAAAAAGCTGAGGCAGCCGGAGGATATCTGAACTTTTTTGTAAATAAAGAAGAATTCATAAAAGAAGTTATCAATCAGGTATTAGAGCAGGAAGATAAATACGGCAGCTCAGATGAAGGAGAAGGCAAGACGGTGCTGGTAGAGTTTTCATCACCTAATATAGCAAAACCCTTCCACATAGGACATCTCGTAAATACTATAACAGGAAATGCAATCGAAAAGATATTCAAACATTTAGGATATAAGACGGTAAAGTTGAACCACATAGGTGATTATGGTACCCAATTCGGCAAGCTCATCTCTGCATATAAAAGATGGGGTAATGATGAGGTAATCGAAAAGGATCCAATAAATGAGCTTCTTAAGATATATGTGAAATTCCATGAAGAAGCAGAGAAAGATCCATCACTGGAAGACGAAGGCAGAATGTATTTCAAACGACTTGAAGAGGGAGAGCCGGAGGCAGTAGCATTATGGGAAAAATTCAGGGAATTGAGCCTAAAGGAATTCAAGAAACTCTATAATGACTTTAACATAGAATTTGACTCCTATGCTGGGGAGAGTTTTTACAGCGACAAGATGCCAGAGGTAATAGAAATACTCAAGGACAAGAATTTGCTTAAAGAAAGCAGTGGTGCCCAAATAGTTGATTTGGAACAATTTAATCTGCCTCCTTGCATAATAATAAAATCTGACGGGGCAACCATATACGCCACAAGGGATTTGGCTGCAGCCATATATAGAAAACGAACCTATGATTTCCACAAATCCCTATATGTTGTAGGTAACACCCAAGCGCTGCATTTCAAGCAGGTCTTCTCTGTTCTTAAACTGGCAGGTTTTGATTGGGCAGATGACTGTGTACACATTGGCACATCTTTGGTAAAATTTGCTGATAGAAAGCTGGCTTCCAGAAAAGGTGATGTAATTTATGCCAAAGAAGTAGTGGATGAAGCAGTAGAAAAGACCTTGGAAATAATAAACAGCAAAAATCCTAATCTGGAAAATAAAGAAGATGTGGCAAGGAAGGTGGGTATGGGTGCCATAATATATACTTTCCTAAAAAACAATATGGACAGAGATATTATATTTTCTTGGGAAGATATGCTTAATTTTGAAGGCGAATCAGGCCCTTATGTCTTGTATAGTTATGTTCGAGGCAAGAGTATTTTGAAGAAAGCAGAAAATATAAATATCAATCCTGATTTATCCTGCCTTAAAACTGAAGATGAATTTAATTTAGCAAAGCAATTAAACTTCTTTAATGAAACTGTAAAACAAGCTGCAGAAAGATATGAGCCTTTTGTGATAACTAGATATGTTACTGATCTTGCAAAAGCTTATAATAAATTTTATAATACTCATCCTATCTTGACAGCGGATGAGGAAATAAGGGATGCAAGACTGGCTTTGACAAAGGCTGTTACTACAGTATTAGATACTGGTTTAGGTTTGCTTGGAATACAGACACCTGAAAGTATGTAGTAGTATTTCCATTAGCAGTGCTTACTTAAATCAATGAAAAGTATTTAATCTGTAATCTAAAAGTAAACCTAAACTAAAGGGGGACAAAATATGAGTCGATTATTCGGAACTGATGGGGTAAGAGGAATTGCTAACATCGAATTGAATTTTGATTTGGCATACAAGTTGGGAAGAGCAGGAGCATATGTTTTAACTCAGGAAAAAAACCATAAACCAAGGATAGCTGTAGGCAAGGATACCAGGATATCGGGAGACATGCTGGAAGCAGCTTTGGTGGCAGGCATATGCTCCATGGGTGGCGAGGCAGTGATCTTAGGAGTACAACCAACACCTGCGGTAGCTTATCTCACTAGAATTATGAACTTAGATGCTGGGGTTGTTATATCTGCCTCTCATAATCCTTTCGAATATAATGGAATAAAGTTCTTTGATAGTAAAGGCTACAAGCTATCTGATGAACTTGAAGATAAGATACAAGAAATAATAGAAACTAGTATGGAATCTTTGCCCAATCCTATTGGCGAAGGAGTGGGGAAAAAGATTGTAATTGAAAACCCAGTACATAAATATGTAGAGTTTTTAAAAAGTACCATTGATGTTGATTTTACAGGACTTAAAATAGCTATAGACTGTGCAAATGGAGCCTCATACTTGGCAGCACCGATGGTATTAAAGGAATTAGGTGCGGAGGTAGTAATAATCAATGATAAACCCGATGGGACAAATATAAATAAGAATTGTGGTTCCACTGATACAGAATGCCTTCGGAAACTGGTTATAGAAATAGGGGCCGATTTAGGATTGGCTTTTGATGGTGATGCAGATAGGCTGATTGCAGTTGACGAAAAGGGTGAAGAAGTTAACGGAGACCATGTTATGGCGATAGTGGCAAAGCATATGAAGGCGAAGGGCAGACTTAAGAAGGAAACAGTGGTCTCGACAATAATGAGTAATATGGGTTTTGAAATAGCTTGTAATAAAGAAGGATGTAAAGTTGTCAGAACCAAAGTGGGAGACAGATATGTGTTGGAAGAGATGATAAAAAATGGCTATAATCTAGGTGGAGAACAATCAGGACATATTATTTTTCTCGATTACAACACCACGGGCGATGGAATCCTTACAGCTCTTCAATTGTTATCAGTAGTAAAGGAGACAGGAAAGACACTATCAGAACTAAAAAAAATAGTGAAGGAATTGCCACAAGTTCTTGTGAATGCAAATATAAAGAATGAAAATAAAGATAAGTATATGGAGGATGAAGAGATAAGGTCTGCCATAAAAAGAATAGAAAATGAAATGAAAGATGTAGGCAGAATTGTCATCAGACCTTCAGGCACCGAACCCTTAGTGAGGGTAATGCTTGAAGGAGAAGATGGAAATAAAATAAAAAAAATGGCTGAAGAATTAGCTGGATTGATTGAAAAAAAGTACTCTTAATTCATATTACAAAATAATGAAAGACTTCCTGTTATTGTTCTTGTATTTTATGTCTAAAAATATTACAATTTGTAATATAGAGATATATAATGCAAAATAAGGGCAGGGGGTCTTGAAAATAAAATCAAAATTACGCAATAAACAGAAAAGAAGATTTCTTATCATATTTACTTTGTTTTTAGTTTTTGCAATATCTATTTCTCTTTTTCAGGACAAGCTATTGAACAAAATCATGTATAATCCTGCTAGTGCTGATACAGGTTATGTTTCTGCTGATAGCGAAGTTCTAGAGGAAATTCAGGAACAAAAAGAGAATAATATTATTGATGAGAATCATGATTTACTAATAGATACTGTATATACTGATAATGATGGAAATAATATAATCAAAAACCCGGATGATATATTAGTATTAGTTAATAAAGAAAGAAATCTACCATCAGATTATAAACCGAGCGATTTGGTTATACCAAATGTTAAATTTTCATTTGATGGCAATAGTGAAAAAAAATATTTAAGAGAAGAAGCCGCAAAAGCACTGGAACAATTATTCTTAGAAGGAGAAAAGCAAGGTGTTGTGCTATATGCAGTTTCCGGATACAGATCTTACGAAAAGCAAAAAGGAATCTTCAATAATAAAGTGAGTAAAGTTGGCGTGGAAGAAGCTAATAAAGTAGTTGCTAAACCAGGCCAAAGTGAACATCAAACAGGTTTGGCTATGGATGTATCTAGTAAGAGTGCTAATTATTTATTAGAAGAAAATTTTGGACAAACTGTTGAAGGAAGATGGTTAAAAGAAAATGCACACAAATTTGGATTCATAATAAGATATCCAAAAGAAAAAGTTGATATTACCGGATATAACTATGAACCGTGGCATATAAGGTATGTAGGCAAAGAAGTGGCCAATGAGCTTAATGAAAAATTAATAACATTAGAAGAATACTTTGGTTTTCAGTATAGTAAATAAGCTTATATTAAAATAATGATCGTGCAATATTTTGCACGATTTTTTGTTGTGTATAAAAGATCCTTCATTTTCTATACAAAATTTTTTTGTACAAGTATTAACATTTTTGTACATGCATCAGTATATTGTAGTGAGGGATAAAGCAAGGGCTTTATCTATATAATAAAACATATTCTGAAAGGAGGGTTATCATGTCACCTAGAGATAATGTTTTAGATAAAGATCTGCATGCTGATGTTGAAAAAGAATTTGAATACGAAGATCAGACTAATACTCAAAAACAGTTAAATAAGCAAATAAACTACAATCCTTTTATACAAAAAGTGATTGTAAAGCAGGCACAGGGACAAAAAGCAGAAAACGAGGCAGAAAGTGAAGCAACAGCTAAAGCAGAAGCTGAAGTTGAAGACGAAACTGAAGAGAAGTACCATGGAAGATCATATAGATAAAAATGGAAGATTATATAGATAAAATAGATAATAAATAAAAATTTTATATATTGAAAGGAGGGCTAATTAATGGCAGAAATCAAAGATAATAAGTTCAATGTGGAATTGGCTAAGCATATTGATAAAGATATAGATGTTGAAAAAGAATTTGAGAAGGACAGTCAGTTCAGTAAACAAAGGCAATTCAATAAACAATATAACTATAACTGGTTTGACCAGAAAGTTATAATAAAACAAGCACAGGGACAAAAAGCAGAAAATGAGGCAGATAGTGACTCAGATGCTGAAGCTAAATCTGAAGCAAGCGAAGAATCTAAGAGATAAAAATCCGTTGAATTATTTCTTATATTATTAAGTGGGATATTTTTCGTTAGCTTTATAAGGGAGATGGGTAAAGTATGAAGGATAGCAATGAGACAATTACACTTGAGGATAGTGGTATTAATAAGAAAATAGTTAACACCGGAACCAACAATAAGATACAACATCAACAAAGCTTACAAACTAATAAACAAGATTTGGATCAAGCTGTAGAACTTGATGTAAAGCCTTCACAACTCAATCTCCAGCGCATAGATGTAACAATAAACAATAAAATTGAGAATTATTCAGGGAGAATTGTTGGTTCCGTGTTAAGAGAAACAGATGGTCAGCTTGTATCTAATGCAATAATTATGTTGTATTTTGGATCCGGAACCGAGTTTCCTGTTTATCGGACAGTTTCTGATGAAAATGGGAATTATATTATAAATGATTTACCACCTGGGTTCTACACAATTGTTGCCACATTTAATAATATGCAGTGTATATGCCGTAACTTAAAGGTTCTTCCAGGTGCAAACTGTGAGCAGCCCTTATCATTAGTACAAAGGGCTAACTATGGCTTAAATCATATTGGATGGTAAATCACAGTACGAAAAACTCCTTTTCTGCATAAAACAAGAAAAGGAGTTTTTATTATTCATAGAAAATATGAATTCTCTTAATTGATTTATTGTAATAAGTTATATTAGCAATGCTTAATGAAGGAAAGCAAAGAATTCTGAGTCTTAACTCTTACTGGATTTAGCTTTGATTATGAACCAATATATCCCTGGAATTCCTTGACTTTGAAAAAATACAATTTTATAATGTAAATAATCAGTATTAGATAAATATTATTATCATTACATTTTAATATTTTTTTGAAGTTTTGCATATTATAGTTATGTTGGTCGATAAGAATTGTATAATAATTTATTCTATATAAAACATAATAAAAGGAGGATGGGGTATATGCCTAGCTTTGGAAACCCATTTCAAGGAAATGTAGAGCGTAAACTTACAAAGGAAGAACTGATTCAAGCAATTCGTTTGAATATTGCAGGTGAATTGGAAGCTATTTATATTTATGATGCACATGTTCAAGCTACAGATAATGAGATTGCTAAAAAGGTTATAGCAGATATTAGAGATGAAGAAAAAGCTCATGTGGGAGAATTAATGGAACTTCTTAGAATTCTTGATCCTAAAGAAGCTGAATTTTTTACTGAAGGACAAGAAGAAGTAAGAGAAATGCTGGAGGAGTTAGGAATAACTGAACCTAAGGAAGAAAAGAAAAATGATGCTACTAACTCTTTTACAGTAGGCAGCCTATTAGAGGAATAAATATCATGGAGAATGATGGATAAGGAGGGTAAATATGACTTATTTATCAAGAGAAGCTTCTACTATTCCAGATAGTCTTTGGGACGATATTGATTCAGCAGTAATAGAAGCAGCACGCAAAGTTCTTGTCGGTAGAAGATTTTTGCATATTTTTGGACCTCTTGGCATTGGAGTTAATTACATAAACATAGATAACATAGATGAAATTGATGAAACAGAAAAGGACGGCATTATAACCACTAAAGGTAGAAAGCTTGTTGAAATACCTATAATATATGATGATTTTACTCTTTTAGCCAGGGATTTAGAGAACAGTTGGAAAACAGGTTTAAATGTTGACCTTTCAAAAGCTATGGCTTCAGCTGAGACCTGTGCCTTAAAAGAAGATAGATTAATCTTTTTTGGAGATAGTGACTTGGATTATGAGGGCTTACTTACTGCTCAAGGTACCAATAGAATTGCAAAAAAAGATTGGTCGGAAGGAGAGAATGCATTTAGCGATATAGCCTATGGGATTGAACTTTTAATAGAAAAAGGTATATTTGGTCATTATGCCCTTATACTCAGCCTTGATCTTTATACCCAACTGCAGAGATTACAACCTGGAACAGGTGTTTTGGAGATTGACAGAATCAGCAAATTAGTTGACGGGCGCATATATAAATCTCCTGTGCTAGGAAAACAGAAAGCTATACTTCTTTGTCCAGAGCAGAGAAATATGGATCTTGTTATAGGTCAAGATATGGCAGCAGCTTATTTAGAACAGAAGGATCTGAATCATGTTTTCAGAGTATTGGAATCTGTTTTGTTACGCATTAAGCGGAAGAAAGCAATTGTGATTTTTGAATAAAGTAAATTTTTACGATAAATTCTATAAAAAAAGGAGGTTTTATTATGGCTGTTAAGAATGCTATGACTGCTGATTTTTTACGTTCAGCTTACGGCGGGGAAAGCATGGCACATATGAGGTATCTTTATTGGGCTGATGAAGCTTTAGAAGAAGGATTTCCTAACATTGCTAAACTTTTCGAAGCTATTGCCTATGCTGAAAGAGTACACGCTTCCAACCATTTTAAAGAACTAAATGGAGATACTGCAGATGCAACAGTAACTGCAGGTGCAGTTTTTGGAACAGGTAAAACTGTTGACAACCT
>JAAYMO010000052.1 GCA_012521375.1 Clostridiales bacterium | reverse complement strand
TTAAGTCCCCGCGCTCAATTATACCTTCTCTTGACCCATAGAGCAATACAGGTTTTTTTACTCTTCTATAATATTTTTACCTTATTTTAAAAATAAACAACACTGTATTCCTCTCAGAATACAGTGTTAGCAAACTATTATTAATCAATGATAAACGTTCTACTCCGCCTTGGCAGCGCTTTCTCCAGCAATTCTACCAAATACCACTGTGTCAGCTACAGCGTTACCCCCAAGCCTGTTTGAACCGTGAATTCCACCAGTAACTTCACCAGCAGCATATAATCCCGGTATAACATTACCATTCTTATCAAGAACCTGAGCCTTCGTGTTTATCTCTACTCCTCCCATAGTGTGATGGACAGTAGGTACCCTAGCGCCTGCATAGAATGGAGGAGTATCAATTTTATGTTGGAACAATGTACGTCCAAAAGGATCTTCAATTTTCCCTTCTACAGCCATGTTAAAGGCTTCTACAGATTTCACCAGATTTGTAGGATCCACGCCAATCTGTACTGCCAAATCTTCCAAAGTATCTGCCTTAAAGGCTCTGCCTTCTTCTACAAGTTGATCTATTGTTTCGTTAAAGTTATTCTTTGTATCTCCTGTGGGATAACAATGCTTGTCAACGATAACCCACATAAAACAATCCTCTTGTTCGAATAATGCTTTTGTCATCACATCTCTTCTTGCCCCTTCATCAACAAACCTATTTCCTTGTTTATTGACGAATATCCTATTTTCAACACTATGTTCAATATTTCCGCTAAGGCTTCCTGTTTCCGGATCCCCCATGGGGAGAAGCTGTATATGTTCCATTCCTATTAGGTTTGCTCCAATTTTTTCTGCCATCCATATTCCATCGCCAGTAATCTCAGGGCGATTAGTTGTCTTTAGATTCGTAAGATCCGGCCACATTTTATTATAATAGTTTCTTGCCTGAACATTGGCGCTAAATCCGCCAGTAGCCAAAATAACACCATTGTTGGCTTTAGCTAATACTGTACCTTCCTGATTTTCTGCTTCAACACCAGTAACTCTTCCGTTTTCAACTATCAATTCAACTGCTTTTGTTTTGAGCATTATCTCTATTTCATCGCTATGTTTGTTGATGTAATCCATATATGTATCTATATATCCTGTTCCCAAAGGTTTTTCAGGTGTGTGTGATCTAGGCCACAATGCACCTAGAACGGTAAAAATCTCATCTTTAAACCTCATACCTAAGCTTTCAAGCCATTCAAGGGCAGGATAAGCTTTTTCAACAAGGATTCTTACCAAATCAGGTTTTGCCAGCCTATCTCCACCTTCATAGGTTTGTATATAGTGTTTTTCTATAGAATCCTCTATGCCTTGCGGTTGTTGACGTTTAGGATCAACAGCATTGTATGCGGCTCCAGAAATAATAGTATTGCCCCCAACCATAGGCGCCTTCTCCAGCACTAAAACAGTAGCACCATTCTGATGTGCAGATACAGCAGCTGCAAGTCCAGCTCCCCCAGCACCTACCACTACAACATCCGCTTTCTTTTCTATCCTTTTTCTTATACTCGTAGTACTTTTTTCAGGCTTCTTTAAGTAATCCCCAATATTTACTTCAGCTTTTTCCAAAGCTTGTTTCACAGCTGAAATAACACCATTACTAGATTTGGTACAGCCAGATATTGCATCAACTGCTATGCTCTGATGTTTTACTATTTCATCAGCTATAATATTAGCCGCTACCTCACCTACTCCAGGAGATTCATTATGTTGAAAAATTTCAATGCCTATTATCCTATTTCCTTCCATTGCCACTTCTACTTGAATTAGACCATAACAGCCTTTACCCTCACCAGTAAAATAATCAATCTTTGCTCCAGCTTGATCTGAATCATTCTTTCCTTCAGCTAACTTCAATACTTGTCCTGGATATATCCGATGAGGATCTTTTAACTCATTTATTTCAGCTAGTTTTTCCCATGTGGTATCATTATTTTCTGCTATTTTCCACAGCACATCTCCTGGCTTAACTATGTAAGTGTTATCCGCATAAACAGATACAATTACAGAAAACAATAATAAAGTGGCTAGAAACAGGCTTATCAGTCTTCTTCTCAACTGACTTCCCCCTTTCAAAAACCATAATGTTTAAGGACCTTATCTTCTTAACTAATTCATGTTTAATGATAAAACTTATTTTATCCAGGCTATTTTAGGGCATATATATATATTTTAATACTTTGTTAAATGTTTTTCAATGTTAAGCAATGTATCCCCTGCTTTCCCCTTTAACGCTAAGTCAAAATATTTGCTATGAAAATCAATATCCAAGTTAATATATGCCTTTTTGCCTTTGCAAAGGTCTGGCAATTGGTTTACAGGGTATACTTGAAGGCTTGTACCTATCACAATCACTAGATCAGCTTTTCTAATAGCTTCCATCGTACTATTTAAATCATCATATGGCAATGATTCTCCGAATAGCACAACGTTAGGCCTTAGCCTGCCTCCGCAGCTAGAACAATTCTTTTTCATAATAAAGTCTTCAAGCTTTCCATCGTCACTGCAGTCCTCACACCTAACAGTTCTTATATTGCCATGCAATTCATATACATTTTTACTTCCTGCTTCCTGATGAAAACCATCCACGTTTTGAGTAGCAATGCAATGTACCAATCCTCGTTTCTCCCAATCAGCCAATATTTTATGTCCGAAATGAGGTTTACAATACTTCAAGGTGTTAATTCGCATTATGTAAAAATCTCTGAACAAATCATACTGCTTTTCCAGCGCATAAGTTGAAGCAACAGTTGTTGGATCAATATTTTTCCACCAACCATCCTTAGAACGAAAATCCGGAATGCCGCTTTCGGTAGACATGCCAGCTCCAGTTAAAACAACAGTATACTTAGATTCTCTTATCCATGACGCAAGCAAATCTAAATTTCTATTATCTTCCATAGACATATCCTTCATCTATACATACCTCCTTTTATTTAGAACTATATTCATTGAAATCATAACATTAAATAATGCATTACCCTTTATCTCATCTGTATTAATAAACTATTTTGTCTTTTGTCTTATAAGAAAGTTTTGTAAGCTATCCTTTGGCAAGCCTAATGTCTTTTCGCTCTCCCGTTTCTGATTATCAATATATGTTCTAAGCTCAGCTTTAAGCCTTCCATCGTCTGTTTCCTCATAAACTCTTAATGCAGCATCAACCCCTGCAGGCCCTGATTGATATAGTATGCTTACATCAAAATCGCCAAGGGTTCCTGAAAGATAGCGATTGGCATTGTAATTCGCAACAAAGCTATCTGGATTTAGAAGGGATAGTACACATATCATAAAAACAGCTGTAATAACCGAAAGCCTAATAATTGAAAACTTCCGCTTCTGCAATATAATTATACCTACAAAAACAACAGTGAGGAATAACATAAAGATACATGGCAGTAAACGTCTGATAGAAAGACCATATGCTTTTATATAAAGTCCCATTTTACTTAACGCTGTAGCTATTAACAATAATGTTATCATAGAGAGCATTATATTCAATATTTTTAATACTGTATTATTTCCTTGCGACTTCTTACATGTAACATTCGCTACGAGCAGTAGAAATAAATTAATTGTTGCAATCTGACACAACTCGAAAAAACCACTTCTAGCATATTCAGAATAAATCTGCCATCCGTCTGGCCTCTTACCAACAAAAGCAGAGAAAAAATAGGGTATCTGGCTACCTATAAATAACAGATACAAGCAACATATCAGCCCTAGTGCAGTGTATACAGTAGCAAAATCTAAAATTCTTATTGAATCAATAGCATACTGAATATTTTCTCTTTTAAATGTTTTACAGCCTCTACCGTGGGCGCATCCTGCCACAAGACCGAATAAATATGCTGCTACCGGTATAGCCAGTATAATATTGACAATAGTATTCATAAAATGGTTTTGTATACGTTGATAGAATTCATACATATGACTTGCTATTATATAAAAACCTCCGCTATCCGCCCTCATAAGCAACGGAAAAACCATACCTGTAACCGACAGAGCCAATAATAAACCTAGAGCAACGGATAGGATTTGCTTTATCAATCCTTTCTTTTTGTACTGAAATAAAGAAAGACTTTTATACTGACAACCAAAATTTTTAAATGGGATTACAAGCAGTCCGTTTACACCATCCAAAAAAATCCAGTTGCTAGTATTGGATAAAATAAGCCTGCCTGAGGCAATGATTACATAATAAACAGCTGAACAAAATAATAACAAACTACGCCATGGCTCCAAACCCTTATTCATATATAGAGAATAGCTTATACCAATTAATATGATAGATGCTAACCAAAAGTATGCTGAAACAGGTATGTTAATCCCCTTTTTTCTAAAATATATTGTTATAGATAGAGAATAGGCAATTGTAAATACTGAAACTCCCCAACCTTGCCATGAAAAGAATACCCACCGTATAAATAAAAAACCAAGTAAAAAGGTAAAGAGTGCAAAAATACTGTCTTTTTTGTCAGCTACAAAAGGCTCATTAGCTATGGATAATCCATCTCCCATTGTTTTTGATGATCTGTTTGCAACTAATGCTCCTTTATCACTTGAAAAAATCTCTTTCATTAACCCCATCTCCTTTTTCTATTCATTTTCCCTAAACTCTAAAATATCCCCGGGCTGGCAATCAAGTGCTTTACAAATTGCCTCCAGTGTGGAAAAACGTATAGCTTTAGCCTTGCCTGTTTTAAGTATTGAAAGATTTGCCTGACTTATGCCAATCTTTTCTGCCAGTTCTCCAGAGGAAATTTTTCTTTTAGCCATTACCACATCCAAATTCACTATTATAGGCATAAATATCTTCCCCCTTTATATGGTAAGTTCAGATTCATTTTTTAATTCCACCGCTTGTGCAACAACATTTTTTACAACCCTCACAATTAGGCCCATAAATGCGGCAGCAACTGCTATAAAGATCCAGGGAAAATAGTAGAATGTTGAAATTAAACTGATGATAGCTCCACAAAAACAGCTCCAGGAAATCCTACGTAGGCACTCTACATTGGTTGCAACAAAAACCTGCTCTAGCTCAATACGATGAAGCAAACGATAAAGACAGAAAAGCAATATGGCAGCAGGAACACTGCCCAAATATATGGTTAGCAGAAAGAAGCTTTCCTTCCCATATAAATCAGCTCGCGAAAAATCTATTAATCTCCTCACAAGCCATGGAGCTGTTACTGCAGTATATACTAACATGACCGCAAAAGCTAATATACATATTTTACTTAGACTGATCGATTTTTTATCATTCCACATGAAATCAACCTCCATCATCATGATAAACATTCTTTTATTGCTGGTAGTATACCACAGTTATTATTGATAAACAATAATATTTAATTGATTTACAGTAATATTTTATTGTTTATCGATAAATATTTTATGTTTATTATTAAAAAACTAAGTTTGTATATGAATTAAGTAAAAATCCATCCGGTCTTATACATCAAAAAAACAGACTAAGAAACAAATTCTTAGTCTGCAAACTATATGTATATAGTATAGACTTAGTTTATTTTAGTACGGCATTAGCAATTAGTTTATCAAATTTCCTTATATCAACACCTTTATTTAGATTAATCTTTACATGTCCTGCTCTAGTCCAAAGTTCCACTTCCGCATTAAAATCCAAAAACTTACCTGCGTTTTCTGTCGACCACATATTAATGGATGAGTAGGGCAAGGAATATATTTCAACTTTCTTACCAGTGATTCCTTGTGCATCTCTCACAATCAATCTTTTATTTGTAAATATTGCACTATCACGAAATGTTTTATAAGCGGCAATTGCCTCTTCTCCTTCTACTAATAAATCATTTACATCATTTGGTATAGGGCATTCGGACACAAATGTCCAAGTAAGAATATTGGATATTCCTGACATAAAATTACCTCCTAATTTTCAAAGATAGTAATATTTCTTCATAGGATATCCAACTAATCCTCTATTATTTCGTATCCCTTTTTGGCAAATTCCTCTTTTATTTTATCCATTGATATATTCTTCATCGCTGCACCTTTAGAAATAGTCATAAACCTACCTGCTGTATTGAGCATTCCAGGGTTTGTAATACTCTCAAATCCAAGGTTCTTCATGATTTCAATAACTTCGGGATTTTGGATACATATTTCATAAACGCTTTTTGATAAACTAATTTGCTTTTTCATATATCCACCTTCTTTTATATAAATCAGTACACAATTTGTTAATTATATTATCACGAATTAAATTATATATAATATATAAATACATATTCAGATTGATTTCTTCTCAATTATAATTTAAATCTGCTCACAATAGAATTCAAATCTTCTGCCATTCTTGCCACTTCTTGTGCAGATGACGCAACTTGCTGGATAACAGCTGATTGTTCTTCAGAAGAAGCCGATACTTCTTCTGTTGATGCAGCAGCTTCCTCAGTTATTGCAGTTACACTACTTATGGATTTAGCAATTTCTTTATTGCTATTTGCAACTGATTGTATCGATTCATTCACATGTTCAATTTGTAAAACAATATTCTCTATTTCACCTACTATTGTTCTAAAAGAATTTCCAGCTTCACTTATTATTACAACACCCTCATCAACTTCTTTAGTACTGGTTTCCATGTTATGTACAGCTCTTTCTATCTCTTGATGAATTTTTTCAATAAGTTCGGCAATTTGTTGTGCAGAACTACTGCTTTGCTCAGCAAGCTTTCTTACTTCATCAGCAACCACAGCAAAACCTTTTCCATATTCACCTGCTCTTGCTGCTTCTATTGCTGCATTTAATGCCAATAAATTTGTCTGTTCCGATATCTCTCTAATTACATCTACTATCTCATTGATTTTTTTCGACTCTTCTCCAAGCAGATTTATAACTTTAAAAGTTTCTATGGAAGTCTTTTGTATGGCTTTTATTTTATCCACTGCGTTTTCCGATACAATAAGACCATTATTTGATGTTTCAAAAACCTTTTTACTGCCTTCAACAGCCCTAGCGGCATTAGCCCACATGTTATCAATCTCACTATTTGTTTGATTTATATTATTACTTATGTTTTGCATTTCTTGTGCCAGTTCAACAGTACCCTCTGAAAGCTGGTTAATGGTATTTGCAATGTTTGCACTTGCTGATGATGCTTCTTCTGAATTCGTTGCTAACTGAAAGCTTGAAGATGTTAAATTCTTTGAAGCCATACTAATTCTTGTTACTAGTTCTTTTAATCCTTCCACCATTTGACCTAGACTCATAAACATTTGCCCGATTTCTTTTGAAGTCTTTTCCTTTTTGATATGTACTGTTAAATTTCCTTTTGCAATTTCACTAGTAATTGATGCTGATGCGATAATAGGCTTGCTTATATTTGAGCTCTGGTAAAAACCAAGTAGAACTGCTATCATAAAACCGAGTAAAACCGTCGATATGAGTAATTTCGATATATCATTATACATTATCTCCATGTCTGCCCTTGCTGCATTAGTGTGTTCTACATTCAAATTGACTAGCTTTTCAAGTTGTGCTTTAGAATTGATATAGTATCTGTCATTAGTATTTATACTTTTTAAATTCATCATTATTTTTATATCATCTGATTTAGATGTATTGTATTCATTTGCAAGTTCAACAAATTCATCAATGCTCTTCTTCCATACATTCCAAAATAACATATATTCCTTCTGCATTTTTTCTTCTTCTACTGTCGCCGACATAGCAGTATATGCTTCCCATTCACTTTCTGCTCTCTTAAATGCATCTTCAATTTCCGCCAGTTGTAAATCATAATCTTTTTCATTGAAAACATTTATTAAAATTTGATTTACTGAGTTGTTAATTGAGGTTTGTGCTTCTGATATGATAAGCAATGACTGTACACTTGGAAGCCTTCTTTCAGTAAATTCCCCCTGAATATTATATATTTTATTTGTAGCATTATATCCTATAAAACCTACTATTGCTACAATTAACGCTACAGTCAAGAAACCTGCTATCAGTTTTGTGCGTATTTTGAAACCATTTGAAGATTTCATGAAAAAGTCCTCCTTTGTTTATTATCCTTTAGTGCTTCCATGCCTTTCATTCAACAATAATCCCAATATGGTAACACATAGTATTTTTTTAACTATATAACTATTTATCCATAAAGTAACTATTGTGGAATATATAATAATTATATTAGAATCCATATGTACAGTCAATCGTCAACAAAGCGCCAACAATTGTTGGCGCTTTGTCTTTTTATAAAGTTGATTATTGTGGATTTTCAAGTGCATTCAGCAAAGCATCTACATACTCTTGTCCTATAGCATTTCCTATGGATTCATATACGCTTTGAACCTTTTCAAGAACCTGGTCTACAAAGCTAGCATCAAATTCAATAAGTTCCATTCCGCCTTCTACTAGTTTCTGTCTATTTTCTAAGTCTATATTTGTAAGTTTTGCTTCAATCTCTACCGCAGCTTCCTTGACCGCTTGTTTAAGAGCTTCTTGATATAAAGGATCTAAGCTCTCAAACTTACTTGCATTGATGAGGAATTGGTTACAGTAAAGTATGTGACGAGTCAATATCAAATATTTCTGAACCTCATGCAAATTTGCACCAACGCAAGTATCAGTTGCATTTTCCTGTGCATCTACTAGGCCTTGCTGCAATGAAACATAAACTTCAGGCCATGGAAGTGGTGTGGGAGCTGCTCCAAGTGCCTTCCAGAAATCCATATGGTTTTTATTCTCCATTGTTCTTATCTTCAAGCCCTTGAAATCATCAATGCTACTAATCTTCTTATTGGAGGTAGTCTCACGGAAAGTGGCCCCCTGTAGATAATGTAGAATGAGCATGTTCTTGGCCTTATAAGCTTCATTAATCTTTTCTGCAAAAGGGCTCCTATTTAGTGCATAGTCAATAGTCTTAGCATCATATTTTGCAAATACCATAGGAAGGTCGAATATAGCTACTTCCGGTACGAAGTTCACAGTTTGAGCAGTCTGTGCTATAACAATGTCAATATCTCCTGCAAGCATTTGATTCTGAAGTTCCTGGTCATTACCAAGCTGGCTGTTTGGGTAATAATCAATTGTCAGCTTTCCACCTGTGATTTCATCTACCTTCTTAGCAATAAGTTCACCATAAAGCTGTGCTGCGGCACCAACACCTGCATTATCAGCACCTATAAGTACTACAGGTTCCAAAGAAGCATATTCATTTGCCTCTTCTGCAGGTTGTTCTGTTTGTTGCTCTTGTGGCTGTTGTGTTGCTGGTGCTTCTTTAGCGCATGCCACTGGAGTTAATGCCATAACTAGCACTAATAATAGGATAAGTAACTTTTTCATTTTTTTTCCCCCTTTTTTTAAAATTTATTTCTTGAATTCCTGATTTACAGGAGTGCAAGACTAAACCAAGGTATATAAGTTATAATAAACAACGCAATACCAAATGCAATTATAAAAGGCATCGCTCTTTTAGCTACAACCATCGGAGGCGTATCGGATAATGTTCCAGCGACGAAAAGATCCAGCCCAAATGGTGGTGTCGCCAAACCGATTGACAAACAGCATACCATGATGACACCAAAGTGTACCGCATCTACTCCTAAGGATTGAACTGCTGGAAGTAATATGGGCGAAAGTATGACAATGGCAGGTCCTGTATCCATAACCATCCCCAATATGAGGAAAATTATTACAATGGCTGTCAATACAGAAAAACCTGATGAGAAGTTGTCCAGTATAAAGTTTTCAATCAATATTGGAGCTTTTGCTAAAGCTAGTACTCTTCCAAATGCTATGGCAAAAGCAAGCACAAAACATAGAGGTGCATAAGTCTTTACAGCATTCCCTAGGAAGGGTATGATCTCTTTTATAGTAATCGATTTATATATTACCAAAGAAACAAATAAGGCATAGAAAACCGAGATACATGCTGCTTCTGTCGGGGTTACTATTCCTGAATATATACCGCCTAATACGATTACGGGTGACAATAAAGCCCAAAAGCTCTCCTTAAACAATTTAAGAAAACCTTTAGATCGTAATTCCTGCATCTTCTCCCTTATTCTCTCTTTATCTTCTCCCTTTCTTTTGCAGTATACAACGGCATAGACCATCATAGCAGTTCCAATCAGGATACCTGGAAGGACTCCTGCCAGAAAGAGTGCTCCAGTTGATACACCTGTGGCCAGTGAATAGAGAACAAAGGGTATTGATGGTGGTATGATAACTCCTAATCCACCTGCGGTAGCAACCATACCCGCTGACCAAGTCCTATCATAGCCCATTTCTATCAGAAAAGGAATCGTCATTGAACCTACTGCTGCCGTAGTGGCAGGGCCTGATCCAGAAATAGCTCCATAAAAGAGACAAGTAAGAATAACAGCACATGGCAATCCACCAGTTAAATTGCCCACAAAATAAGCAAAGAAATTAAACAGCCTTCGAGATATTCCTCCTTCAGCCATAAACACTCCACCAAGTATGAAAAGAGGTACTGCCAGTATCGGTGTAGAATCTGAACCAGAAAAACTGTTTGCAATCAACTGCTGGATAGAGCTTCCTGGTCCACCTAAAACAAGAGGTGTAAGCGCTCCCAGCACCATACTAACACCTATTGGAATTGCAAATATGAGTGCTACTAGAAATACGACAAATATCCATAATGCCATTATACTTCACCTCCTGTTAAATCAGCTTTGTCTACAATATCTATGCCAGTTGTCTCCACTTCCTCTATAGCTTCCTTTAATGTAGCCTCTAATGTAGTCTCAGCTTTTTCGCTAAAATGCCTGATATTATATATTAATTGTTGGAACATACGTATAGTAGCTAATCCGAAACCGACTATTGTAGATGAAAACATGAACCACATTGGTACACGCATAGCCGAAGACATTTGTCCAGATATTACAGCTCCTTTAGTAAATACTATGGCATATCTGAAAAATATAGCAAATAATACTAGCATTATTATATTTACAATAATCTCAATGGACTTTCGTATCTTCAAAGGAAGCAAGTCCATAACAATTCCCACTTTTAACATATTCCCTTTTTTAATTGTATATCCGAGAGAAAAGAATACCGACCATATGTAGCAATATCTACAGAATTCTTCGGGCCATGTCATGGAATTAAAAAAGCTTCTTGCTATGATTTGCGCCATCATTACACAGGTTATAGCTGCTAACAAGATAATCATGATTGCTTCTTCAAAGTGTTTATTCAGCCATTTCAAAGCATTCAAGTTGTTTCCCCCTTCCATTATGCAAGTCAATTTTACTTCTTTTGCCCGCTATTTTTTTTCTTTCTCCGAAATAATATTAAGGAGTTCCTTTCTCATTGCTTCGATGGGGGCTTCTTTACCACTCCAGAGTTCAATTTGTGCAGCACCCTGATAAAGAGACATTCCCAATCCATTTATAATCTTACAACCAACTTCTTCAGCTTCTTTTAGAAATCTAGTCTTGGCTGGATTATAAGTTGCATCGAAGCACAGCTGCCTCGGATTGAGATATTCTTTAGGAATAGGTGTTTTGTCTATGCTTATAGGCATGCCCAATCCGGTATTATTCATGATTACGTCAGATTCTGCAACTTTTTCTTTCATAGCCACTTCATCTTGCATGTCTACCACTTCTGCTATAGGTGCAAATTTCTCATTGATGTCATCAACTAATTCCTTAACTCTTGATAAAGTTCTGCTCGCAATATATATCTTTTTAGCTCTGTTATATGCAAGTACGCTGCAGATAGCTCTACCAGCTCCTCCTGCTCCAAGGCAGAAGAATACAGATTTGCTGATGTCTATTTCAGGTGCTTCTTCTTGCAAAGATCTGAGGAAACCGATACCATCAGTATTGTATGCAATAAGACGTCCATCTTTTATCACTACAGTATTGCTTGCATTCATTTTTTCACATAGAGGATCCGCTTCATCAACATACTTCATGACTTCTACTTTATTTGGCTTGGTAACCGCAAACCCTGCAAAGTTCATGTGCCTAATTCCATTGATTACATCTGGTAGATGGTCATTCTCTACCTCCGTGTAAAAATACAACATGTTAAGACCCGCTGCTTTATAGGCTGCATTCTGCATCCTAGCCGCATATGATTGAGATAGAGGTTTTCCTAGAAGTGTAACCATCTTAGTATTAATATCAACGGGCATATTAATTTCCTCCTTTTATCTGTTTTAATCTATTATAAAGGATTGCACAGTTTTTTATCTACTGGATTCCGTTTTCGGCTAAATACTGTTTTGCCTTAATTAGACACTGGGAAGCATGCCCTAATGCTCCTCTCTTATCCATCTCCTTGGAATTTGGCAGCTCGATTGATATTGGGTTTGGAGGCATTGCGAGAAGCATACCTTTCAAATCTATTTCTCCATCTCCTGGGTAAAGCCTTCCTTCTCTCGCAACTTCTATCATGGTAGGATCGTCCAATTCCGGTATGGGTCCCGGGCCGTCACATAGGTGAATGAATCCAAATTTTTCAGGTTCTACCTTAGCAATGTCATCTGCTGATACCCTTGACCTGTGAGCATGAAGCGTATCCACCATGATGTAGGCGTTAGGACGCTCTACCGTGTTAAGTACATCCAAAGCTTCGGTTAAGTTTGTAACTCCTGCGAAAGTAACAAACTCCAGATTTACACGTAGAGAATATTTTGCAGCAAGATCACATAATTTTGCAAATTCATTACAATAATAGGCCTTGTCTTTAGTCCATATGCTTGAAAGCACATCTGTAGCTCCAAGCTCCGCTGCGGCAGAAAAAGCAGATTCGTAATCCTCAACCTTCAAATCTTCTCTAACCCTGGCAAGTTCGATATCCATCAATCGGATGTTGTTTGCTGAAAGAGCTTGCTTTATATCATTGAACAGCTTTTTATCCTGATCGAACCGAAAATGAGGTTCGTTAGGAAGATTCATAGGAATTCCCCGAAGGCTTACAAAGTCATATCCGGCTTCCGCAGCTATGTGGATTTGATCAACTGGGTTAGTCCCAGGTATTGTAAGATAAGCGAGGGAAAACTTTCTCGACATAATATTTCTCCTTTCTAATAATATCTTATTTATGTGAGCCGGAATGATTAGGTGGTTCATATTCGCCTTTTTCGTTCTTTCTTACTTTTCCATTTACTACATTTGGCTTTGGTGTATAAATATCATTTATATTCCAGCAACCAGGTGTAGGTACTGCAATATTTTCCATTGGAACATCCAGCAGGAAGGGCTTATTGCTGGCTAAGGCTTTTTCTAAAGCTGGCTTGAATTCATCCGCTGACTCTATGCGAATTGCATCCACGCCATATCCCTTCGCAACTTCTGCCCAGTTTGGAGAATATTGTTTACCGTCAGGTGTGGTAAATACTGTTCCAAACTTGGTCTTGTAATTTGAATATTCCAGACCAGCAATTGTTCCAAATGCTGAGTTGTTCATAACAACCCATATTACTGGAATTCCTTGCTCTACTGCTGTTGCCAGTGGGCTTGGATTGACTCCGAATCCTCCGTCTCCAACAAGTGAGAGTACAACCTTATCAGGTGCTGCAAGCTTACCTCCCAAAAGGGCTGAGCCTCCGAAGCCCATGGTCGCAAATCCTGAGCTGTGATGAATACTTCCTGGTATAGTGATGTCAAACTGTTGAGCAACACCATTTTTATTCCAGCCTACATCAGTGAATATGATTGCATCCTCTGGAATTGTCTCCTTAACATCCTTCAATATTCTTTGAGGTGTCATCGGGAAACGGCTGTCCTCAGCTATCGCTTTGTTGGATTCTTTGAATTGCTCCCTATTCTTCTTGATCATTTCTCTGAGTTCTGGTCTCTTTATTCCTTCAGGGCATATTTTCTTAGCTTCTTCCAGTATCTGTGCAAGTGCCTCTTTTAAGTCAGCTACTGCACCAATGCTTACTGGATAGTTGCGTCCGATTTCTGCTGGATCTATGTCAATTTGTATGAACTCTGTCTTACTCATATCAAAGGTTACACCTGGATACCAGCTGGAGCTGTCAGCTTCTGCAAATCTAGTTCCAAGTCCTACAAGTACATCCGCATTTGCAGTGAACCTATGAGTGAATTCAAGGCCCCAGAATCCTGTCTGTCCAAGCATCAATGGATGAGTATCAGATATGCAGCCCTGTCCCATCAATGTTCTGGATACTGGTATGTCAAGGAATTCAACTAAATCCTGAAGTTCTTTAGAAGCTCCTGCTGCCAGTACTCCTCCGCCGGCATGAATAACTGGATTCTTAGCTTCTACTAGCTTCTTAGCTATTGCCTTTGCAGCTGAAGGTGCCAATGCAGGTTTAATTGTCTTATGGCTGTCACGATAAGTTCTTTCGAATAGTTCTTCATCTATCTTTTCAGAGAATACGTCCATGGGCACAGATATTAAAACCGGCCCTGGTCTTCCGCTTTCAGCAAGACGGAATGCTTTGTCCAATATCTCAGGCATTGCCTCAGGATCATCTACTCTCCATGCTCTCTTTACTATAGGTCTCAATACTTCATACTGAGAAGCGTCAGCATGCATATTTATTTCCTGATGTGGATGCTTGCCAAAGTAGTATCTTGGTATATCCCCTGCTATTACTACCATGGGTATGGAGTCAGCAGCTGCGTTAGCTACTCCTGTTACCACATTCATTATGCCAGGTCCTACGTGGCATAAAACTACTCCGGCTTTTTTCTTTACTCTGGCATATCCGTCAGCAGCCAAAGCTGCAATCTGTTCATTTCTAACGGAGATATACTTTACACTTTCGCTTCTTGATAGTGCGTCCAGTAGGCCTATTACAGTGTGGCCGCAAAGACCAAATACATACTCAACTCCACGGCGTTCTAAATAATCTACCATTTGTTCTGAAATCAACTTTTTCATTATATTACCTCCTTTCTATGCCTTACCTTCTCTTTCAGGCTCATAAAATTCACCGAATAGTTCTTCATCACTGGGTCTATCTTCGGGAATGGCTTTTGATACCCACGTGACATTCATATAGTGGCGTAAATGAACATTTTCAGATGTTGCATTGCCTCCCCAGGTTCCACATCCAAGGCTTGAGGTCATAGGCATTCCATTAGTAAAAGAACCAGCATTGGATTTTGATTGGGGTTGTCTAACCATAATACGACCTACACAGGCTTGAAGTGCCAATTGATGTATATGATCCTCATTATATGAGTATATACCTACACTATGGCCTTTTCCTCCTACCTCATGAATAGCCATTACAATATCTATAGCATTCTGAAATTCGCCTTCATATTTATGAACAGCCAACAAAGTTGTCAGTTTTTCACGGCACCATACATCCTCATAACTGGTTGTATAGGATCCTGTGCCTTTAGCTATAAGGAACTTACGATCCTCTGGTATTGAGAACCCTGCCAACTCTGCCATTCTTTGAGGGGATTGAGCTACTGAATCAGGAAGACGATGACAGTTTTCGTCCCACATAATCTTCTTGACAGCTTCCTGCTCTTCCTCGCTTAGCAAGTAGCCTCCTACTTCAATCAATGCCTTGATTGCATCATCATAGATACTTTCATGGATAATAATGTTTCCATCGGCAGAGCATCCAGAACCAAAATCTGAAGTCTTAGAAATCATTGTGTTATATGCTGCCTGATAAAGCTCTTCTTTAGCTGTTTCATCCCAAATCATCGTTGCATTTCCAGCACCTACTCCATAAGCCGGAGTGCCTGAGAAATATGCCCTTCTCACTACACCTTGTCCACCAGTAGCAATAACCAAGTCGCATTTCCTTTGAAGAGCTTCTGCCATTGCTCTGTTTATTTTTGCTTTTCCTGTGCCTATGATCTGAATCAAGTCTTCAGGTGCTCCTACTTGTCTCAAACCTTCACGCATAAGCTCAACTGTACGAGCTCCAGTCTTTGCCGCTCTGGGATGTGGTGAAAAGATTATGGCATTTCGAGCTTTAACTGCATATATGGCATTACCTGCAGGTGTCAAATCAGGATTAGTAGCCGGTATAACACAGGCAATTACTCCTACCGGTTTAGCATACTTAACAATACCTTTTTCAGGAATTTCTTCAATGATACCTACGCTTTTTTGACGCAGTGCATCCCTTAGCACACCTCTAATTTTATACTTTTTGTTCTCGCGGCTTACAGGGTCACCTAGGCCGCTTTCCTCTATACTCATCTTGACCAATTCTTTAAAAGTCTGAGTGTTAGCAACTTTCCATGCTATAGCTCTGATAGTACGGTCAATTTCCTCTTGACTCCATTTTTCAAATATTTTCTGTGCAGCATCAGCTCTCGCAAATTTTTCTTCTATTTCGTCTATCTGTTCTTGAGTGAGCTTTGCATACACATCATCCATTGGGTTCATTCTGCTCATGATTACTCCTCCTTGCCAAATGAAATTAATCTCATCCTGTTAAAATATAACTAAGTATATTTCTTATGCACAGAAACTATCTCTTTCAATTATTTACTTTCGAATCAAGTCTTTTGAACGACCTGCCTTAAGAATATATGAATCAGTATCATGATCTACTATTTGCCGTACCTTTTTAGATAATTCTATTAATTTCTCAATATCGATTCCAGTTTCTATTCCCATTTCATCCATCATATGAACAACATCCTCAGAAGAAACATTACCTGTTGCACCTGGAACAAAAGGACAGCCGCCTAGACCGGCAAATGAAGAATCGAATTGTGTTATTCCCGCCTGCATTGCAGCAAGAATATTAGCCATAGCCATACCACGTGTATTATGGAAATGAAGCCACCATTTCACTTGCGGATAGCGTTCCTGCATATTGCTGCACATTGAATAGACTTGATTGGGTACAGCCATCCCAGAAGCGTCTGACAATGAAATTTCGGTTACTCCAACATTCAAGTAAGCTTCGACTATACTCTGGACAGATTCAAGCGGCATATCCCCCTCCCACGGTGAACCAAAGGGCATGGATATAGATCCGGATACCTCAATACCGTGTTGTAAGGCAATGTTAACAATTTCTTCAAAACCAGCTACGCTTTCTTCAGGCGTCATATTCAAATTCGCCAGGTTATGTTGGCGGCTTGCTGATACATTGAGTTTGACTTTCCGGCAACCACAGTTTATCGCCCGCTCAACACCTTTCTTATTGGCAATCAATGCACGCAACTCCACTCCATCGATATGATTTAAATCCTGAAAAAGCTTGTCGGTATCTGCCATTTGAGGTACTGCCTTTGGGCTCATAAAAGAACCTAATTCAATAACCTTGAATCCAGCGGCTATAAGACCTGTAGCTAACTCCAATTTTTCTGAGGTTTGAAATATCTTGGTTTCATTCTGCAAACCATCTCGGAGGCCAACTTCGCAAATAGTTACTTTTGATGGAAGGTTCATAGTCTTCCCTCCTTGTGAATTGAAC
>JAAYMO010000051.1 GCA_012521375.1 Clostridiales bacterium | reverse complement strand
GCTATCGTATTTCTATAAAATATATTTCCATAACCGGATAAAGCATCAACTCCCTCTTGAATTCTTGCTCCACCGGAATCATTTATACCTATTAAAGGTGCACCCATTTTAAGTGCCATATCCATAACCTTGCATATCTTCTTGGCATGCATCTCTCCCAAAGAACCACCTACAACAGTAAAATCCTGGGCAAAAGCATATACCAATCTTCCATCTACTGTGCCGTAGCCTGTTACAACACCTTCACCAGGAGTTTCAACATCCTGCATACCGAATTCGGTACAACGGTGCTTAACAAAAGCGTCGATTTCTACAAAACTTCCCTCATCGAACAACAAGTTTAATCTTTCTCTTGCAGTCAATTTGCCTGCATCATGCTGCTTTTTTATTCTCTTTTCGCCACCGCCTTGCATTATGGCTTCTCTTTTCTGATTAAGTTGTTGAATTTTGTCTATTGACATATTATCACTCCCTATCCTTTCCTCTCACATAACTCCACTAATAGCCCATTAGTGCTCTTTGGATGCAAGAAAGCAATTCTTGCGCCGCCAGCGCCATATCTTGGTTTTTCATCGATAAGTCTTATTCCTAAGTTTCTCATCTCTTCCAAGGCTTTTTCGATATCATCTACTCTAAAAGCGATATGCTGAACTCCTTGTCCCTTCTTTTCAATGAATTTTGCTATAGGACTATCAGGAGTAGTAGCTTCTAAAAGTTCGATTTCTGTATCTCCAATTGGTAAAAATGCCACTTTTACCTTTTGTTCTTCAACAGTTTCTATGCCTTGAAGCTTAAGACCCAAAACTTCCTCATAAAACTTTATCGACTCTTCTAAATTATTAACTGCCACCCCAATATGATCCACTTTTTTAACCATTTATTCCCCTCCTTCTTTGTTTAAAATATTTGAAAGTTCTATTGCTGCAGTATATGGATCTATTTGTTTGTTAAAGACCTTTTTTATGAGGTCTGATAAATACTCGCCTTTTTTCTCTAGCTTTTCAACTTTATCTAATAGATTTTGCTTAAATATCTCTAATATTTCAGTCTCGATAGCATTTTGCCTTCTTTTGCTGAAATTGCCCGAAGACACCATATATTCATAATGCTTCTCAATAGCATCCCAAAGCTCTTCAATGCCTTTATTATCCTTGGCTATTATATTTTTTACAGGAGGTCTGTATTCAGTCATGCCGTTTAAATCTAGCATAATCTCTATTTCCGTTGCAGTCTTTTCCGCTCCTTCTCTGTCGGATTTGTTTACTGCAAAAACATCTCCTATTTCCATTATACCTGCTTTTATAGCCTGTATATCATCTCCAAGGCCTGGAACCATTACCATTAGCACCGTATCTGCAACCTTTACTATATCTATCTCTGATTGCCCTACTCCCACAGTCTCCACGAAAATATAATCACAACCAAAAATATCCATAACTTTAATAGCTCCATGGACAGACTTTGAGAGCCCCCCTAGAGCTCCCCTTGTCCCCATGCTTCTTATGAATACTCCCTCATCAGTATTCAAGTCTGACATTCTGATTCTGTCTCCCAGTATAGCTCCACCACTAAACGGACTTGTAGGATCAACGGCGATAATTGCAACTTTTTTCCCTTGTTTTCTAACCAGTTTTGCAAGCTTATCTGTCACTGTACTCTTTCCTGCACCTGGAGGCCCTGTGATACCAATTATTCTTGCCTTCCCTATTTTTGCATAATTCTCTTTAATTATTTCAATTGCTTCTGGGTCTCCATTTTCTATCATAGTTATCAGGCGTGCAGCAGCTCTCTTATTTCCTGCTAACAAGCCCGCCCTAATATCCATTTAAATCACCCTAATCTCTCTTTATGTTATTAGTTATGAAATCTATTGTTTCTCTAGTAGGTGTTCCTGGAGTGAATATCTCCGCTACGCCTGCCTCTTTTAGACCAGGTATGTCTTCTTCAGGTATTACCCCTCCACCTACAACTAATATATCTTCTCCGCCTTTTTCTTTTAACAAATTTACAACCTTTGGAAAAAGGTGGTTATGGGCACCAGATAGTATACTCATAGCTACACAGTCAACGTCTTCTTGAATTGCAGCCTCTGCTATCTGCTCAGGAGTCTGTCTAAGACCAGTATATATAACCTCCATACCTGCATCTCTCATGGCTCGAGCTACAACCTTTGCCCCTCTATCATGGCCATCAAGGCCGGGTTTTGCAACTAAAACTCTAATCGGTCTATTCATCTCATTTACCTCCTTATAGAATAACAGATTGCTGGTATTCTCCGAATACTTCTCTTAAAACACCGCATATCTCGCCTAATGTTGCATATTGCTTTACCGCTTCCAGTATATATGGCATTAAATTATCATCGCCTTCTGCAGCTTTCTTAAGCGCTGCTAGGCTTTCTTGTACTTTATTATTATCTCTTTCTTCCTTCAGAGCTTTTAATTTTTGTTTTTGAAGTTCACCTACTGCAGGATCAACCTTAAGCAATCCTTTTGGTGCAGATTCCTCGATTTGGAATTTATTCATTCCAACTACTATTCTTTCTCCCTTTTCTATTTCCTGTTGATATTTATAAGCACTGTCTTGGATCTCCTGCTGAACGAAACCTCTCTCAATAGCTTTTGGAGCTCCTCCCAACTCATCTATCTTAGCAATATATTCTTCCGCTCTCTTTTCTATTTCATTAGTTAAACTTTCAATATAGTATGAACCAGCCAGTGGATCAATTGTATCGGCTACACCACTCTCATAAGCAACGATCTGCTGAGTTCTCAATGCTATCCTTACTGAGTCTTCTGTTGGAAGAGCTAAAGCTTCATCTCTTGAATTTGTATGCAAGGATTGAGTTCCTCCTAAAACTGCAGCTAAAGTTTGAATTGCAACTCTGACTATATTATTATCAGGCTGCTGTGCAGTTAAAGTAGAACCTCCTGTTTGTGTGTGGAATCTTAACATCATTGATTTTGGATCTTTAGCATTGAATCTTTCCTTCATAATCTTCGCCCATAGTCTTCTGGCTGCTCTGAACTTAGCTACTTCTTCCAAGAGGTCATTATGAGCATTGAAGAAGAAAGATAATCTAGGTGCGAATTCATCAACATCAAGTCCTGCTTTTATGGCAGCATCAACATAGGCTATGCCGTCAGCTAAAGTAAATGCTACCTCTTGCACTGCAGTGGAACCTGCTTCTCTGATGTGATATCCGCTGATTGATATGGTATTCCATTTTGGAACATTTTTGGCGCAATACTCAAATATATTTGTGATAAGTCTCATTGAAGGCTCAGTTGGGAATATGTATGTACCTCTTGCGATGTATTCCTTCAATATATCATTTTGTATAGTTCCTGACAATTTATCAGGTGCAACTCCTTGCTTTTCCGCAACCGCAATATACATAGCTAGCAATACAGATGCAGGTGCATTGATAGTCATAGAAGTGCTAACTTTATCTAAAGGTATGCCGTCGAACAATATTTCCATATCTTTTAATGAGTCAATGGCTACGCCAACCTTACCTACCTCTCCTTCAGATAGAGGATGATCTGAATCATAACCAATCTGTGTTGGCAAATCGAAGGCAACGCTCAAACCTGTTTGCCCCTGCTCAAGCAAATATTTGTATCTTTTGTTTGATTCTTCGGCGGTTGCAAATCCTGCATACTGCCTCATTGTCCATAGTTTACCCCTATACATTGTAGGCTGAACCCCTCTTGTATAAGGATATTCTCCTGGATAAGACAAATCTTCATTGTAGTCTAAGTCTGCAATATCCTCCGGAGTATACAATCTTTTTACTTCAAAGCCTGATGTAGATTGAAACTTAGCTTTTCTTTCAGGTCTTTTTGTTAACACTTTAGCAATCTTTGTCTCTTCCCATTTCTGTCTTTCTGCTTTTTGAGATTCAATCTTTTCCTTGTTAAACATGCTTTGCCTCCCTATATAAAATTTATTTTTATTCATAAAATAGTTAATCTATAGATGTCATGTAAATTATATACAAAAACTGTTCCTAATTTCAACAAATTTTATAAACCTTATTGAAAAATTTGAATGATATCTTTCATTTTTGTTTAAATTTGCAAGTTTTCCTTCTTTCATTATAATATCATATTTTCTCAATAAAAGGTACTATAAAATTTGTTTATTTTTTAACAATATCTAGTTTATATTTCTTTTCCCTCGTTTTATCTTTTTGTCCTGCATGTTATGCATAAGCAAGCAACCATATCTATTCTTTCTACTTGATTAGCTTTTATCCTTCCATATAAAATAATACATTTTAAAAAAAGCGGCTTTCGCCGCTTGATTTCATTTGTCTTATAATGATATTCAATTAGAATAACCCGGTTATTACACCTTTTTCATCTATATCTATTTTCTCTGCTGCAGGAACCTTAGGTAAACCAGGCATAACCATTATATCCCCTGTCAGCGCAACTATAAATCCTGCACCTGCAGATACTCTTATTTCTTTTACAGTTATTTCAAATCCTTCAGGTCTACCTACCAGTGCTGGATTATCCGACAAGGAATACTGGGTTTTGGCCATGCAAATTGGATATTTGTCTAATCCTAATTCTTCAAGCCTTTGAATTTCTTTTTCTGCCTTGGCGGTATATAAGACTCCTTTTGCTCCATACATTTCTTTCGCAATCTTTTCTATTTTTTCTTTTATACTATCATTTACATCATATAAGAATTGGAAGTTGCTTTCTTTATCACAAGCATCAATAACTTTTTGGGCAAGATCTTCTCCGCCTTCTCCACCTTTTGCCCATACATCACAAATAGATGCTTCCACTCCCTCTAGCCTGCAGAGTTCTAAAAGTTTAGCAATTTCTGCATCTGTATCAGTGGAAAACTTGTTTATAGCAACAACTGCTGGAATTCCAAACTTCTTTATGTTTTCTATATGTTTTTTAAGATTTTCAAAACCTTTTTCAAGTGCAGATATATTCTCTGCTGCCAATTCAGTCTTCTTAACTCCTCCGTGCATCTTAAGAGCTCTTATGGTTGCTACAATGACTACTGCAGAAGGTGATATGCCTGCATATCTGCATTTAATATCCAAAAACTTTTCTGCACCCAAATCAGCACCAAAACCAGCTTCGGTTATTAGATAATCTGCTAGTTTCAAACCAAGCTTTGTAGCCATTATACTATTGCAACCATGAGCGATATTTGCAAAAGGTCCTCCATGGATAAATGCAGGAGTGTTTTCTAGAGTCTGTACTAAGTTTGGTTTAATAGCATCTTTCAAAAGAAGTGCCATAGCACCATGTACCTTTAAATCACCGGCTGTAACCGGTTTATTTTCATAGTTATATCCTATTATTATCCTTGCTAATCTTTCTTTTAAATCTTTTAAATCTGTTGCTAAACAAAGTATGGCCATAATTTCTGATGCCACAGTAATCATAAAGCCATCCTGTCTCACAAAACCGTTAGCTTTGCCGCCAAGACCCACCACAACATCTCTCAAAGCTCTGTCATTCATATCCATGACTCTTTTCCATACAATCTGTCTCATATCAATTCCCAAAGAATTTCCTTGAGTAATATGATTGTCTATGGCTGCTGACAACAAGTTATTTGCGGCGGTTATAGCATGCATATCTCCTGTAAAATGAAGATTAATTTCCTCCATAGGTACCACCTGGGCATATCCTCCCCCAGCAGCTCCTCCTTTTACACCAAATACAGGTCCTAAAGAAGGCTCTCTTAAAGCTATTGCTGCCTTTTTGCCAAGTCTTGCCATAGCTTGGCCTAAACCTACAGTGGTAGTAGATTTTCCTTCACCTGCAGGAGTTGGATTTATAGCCGTAACTAAGATCAGCTTACCTTCTTCTTTTTCTTTTAACCTATCCCAAATACTTAAGTCAACCTTTGCTTTATACCTTCCGTACAGTTCAACCTCATCTTCTTCAATACCTATTTCCTTAGCTATGTCAATTATAGGTTTCATATTAGCTTCCTGGGCTATTTGAATATCTGTTTTCATTATATACTTATACCTCCATCCGTGCTTAAGCGTTTGCAAATATTTCTTCAAACTCTTCTCTGTCTAGCTTTTCTTTTTCTAATAGAGCATTAGCAACACTATGAAGCTTGTTTATATTTTCTCTAAGCATGGTTTCTGCTCTTTCATATGCTTTTTCTATTATTGCCCGAATTTCTTTATCAATACTAGCAGCTATTTCCTCACTATAATTTCTACTTCTTGCCAGATCTCTACCTATAAAAACTTCATCATGACCTGTACCAAAAGTCATTGGACCTAGTTTTTCACTCATCCCATATTCTGTTACCATTTTTCTAGCAATAGTTGTTGCTCTCTCAAGATCATTCTTAGCTCCGGTGCTTATATCATTCAATACCATCTTTTCTGCCACTCTGCCACCAAGCAAAGTCACAATCTGATTCTCTAGCTCTATCTTAGACATATAATATTTATCTTGCTCCGGAAGTGAAATAGTATAACCTCCAGCTCTACCTCTCGGTATAATGGAAACTTGATGAACCGGATCTGAATCAGGTGTCAGTTTTTGTACCACTGCATGACCGGCTTCATGATATGCAGTAAGTCTTCTGTCCCTTTCACTTACCACTCTGCTTTTCTTCTCAGGTCCTGCGATGACTCTTATTGTTGCTTCTTCTAGTTCCACCATCTCTATTTTAGTTTTATTTCTTCGAGCTGCCAAAAGTGCCCCTTCGTTCATCAGATTTTCCAAATCAGCGGGAGTAAACCCAGGTGTTCCTTTAGCCAATACTCTCAAATCGATATTATCAGCTAAAGGTTTATTTCTTGCATGAATCTTCAATATTTGTTCTCTAGCTTTTACATCTGGAATTCCTACTGTTATCTGCCTATCAAATCTTCCTGGCCTCAACAGTGCCGGATCCAATATATCAGGTCTATTGGTAGCTGCTAAGATAATTATGCCTTCATTTACGTTAAATCCATCCATTTCTACCAATAGTTGATTTAATGTCTGTTCTCTTTCATCATGACCTCCGCCTAAACCGGCGCCCCTTTGTCTTCCTACCGCATCAATCTCATCTATGAATATTATGCAGGGGGAATTTTTCTTGGCTTGTTCAAACAAATCCCTTACCCTGGAAGCACCTACTCCGACAAACATCTCAACAAAGTCAGAGCCGCTGATGCTAAAGAAAGGAACTCCTGCTTCCCCTGCCACAGCTTTAGCAAGATAGGTCTTGCCAGTGCCAGGAGGACCAACTAATAAAACACCTTTTGGTATTCTAGCACCTAGCTCAATAAAACGTCTAGGTTGCTTCAGAAAATCAACTATCTCTCCCAGTTCTTCCTTTTCCTCGTCTGCACCTGCAACATCAGCGAAGGTAACTTTTTTCTTATCATCAGTCAGAAGCCTAGCTCGGCTCTTGCCAAATGACATTACCCTACTACCGCCACCTTGAGCTTGCTGGGAAAATATAAAAAAGAAAACTATAATTAATACAAATAATGCGATGGTAGGTAAAAAAGAAAGCCATACTGAAGTTTGTTGAGGCTTCTCATATATTACATTTAGAGTACCTCTTTCAGCATATTCCTGAGCCAGTTCATTGAATTCTTTGGTTGGAACTGTAGCCTCAAACTCTCTTCCATCACTAAGCCTTCCACTTACAATTGATGATACTGAGCTGCCTTCTGATATATAAACTTCCCTTATCCTCTTACTTTCAACTTCTGATATAAATTGGGTATAAGACAATTTTGTTTTTCCTTCACCTGTATTGCTGAATATTTGGGCAAAGAATATAATTATAACAAAAATTAACACATAGAAGCTTATACCTCTTAAAAACTTTCTCAAAAATTACCCTCCTTTAAACCATGCTACCCGAAACATAATAATTTTATCATATAAAGTAAGAAATTACAATTATGAATAAACCTCTGGTTTTAGAACACATACGAAGGGCAAATTCCTATATACTTCACTATAGTCCAAGCCATACCCAACAACAAATTCATCAGGAATATGAAAACCTACGTATTCTAAATCCACTTTTACCTTTCTTCTCTCTGCTTTCTCCAGCAACGTACATATTTTTACACTGTTAGCATTTCTAGATTTAAGATAATCTACAAGATAGTTTAATGTAAGTCCAGTATCTACAATATCCTCAACTATCAATACATCTTTTCCTGAAATATCCTTTTCCAAATCCTTTATAATTCTAACAACTCCTGAAGATTTTGTTGAAGAACCGTAACTTGAAACCACCATAAAATCCATAGTAAGAGGTAATTCTATCTCTCTCACCAAATCAGATAAAAATATGACACAACCTTTCAAAATGCCTATTATCATCAAATCCTTATCCTTATAGTCCTCTGTAATAACCTTTCCTAATTCTTTTACTTTTTCCTTTATTTCATCTTCAGTGATAAGTATTTTTAATATGTTGTTATTCATTATAGGGCCCCCTTATTATATTGATCATAATCGCTTCTTTTGTATATTCAGTAATCTTATACTTTTCGCTGAGTCTTCGACCTATAACCCATACGATTTCTTTTCCATCAGCTATAAGATATATACTATCTCTTTCTTCCTTCGGTATCTTTTCATCAATAAAATAATCTTTAAGCTTTTTGCTTCCTTTAAGACCTATGGGTGAAAAAACATCTCCTTCAAGCCTATTTCTCAACACCAGCTTTTGCTTTACTTTGTCCTTATCTATATAAACCTTGTATATGTCTTTTTTCATATCCTTTATAGAAGAAGCATCTACTGTAGTTAATTTAATATTACAGTCTAAAAACTCAGCCATATTATCCTTATCATTTTCAAGCTCTAGATAGTATTTGTAATGCTCCCTTTCTGTATTTATTCTTAATATCAATTTGTCATAAGATATATAAGCTTTAATATTCTTTGGAAGTATTACTGCAGCCCCTGTTGTTTTTCCCAACAAATCTAATACTGCTTGAATATTTCTGAATTCAAAGCCTTTTAGACTTCCTACCAGCCTTTCTATCCCTAATCTGATAATTCTTCTAATAAGAGCAGGATGTATATTTTTGATTTTGTTAATACTATATTCTATACTATTTTCACCAGCAATTGCAATCTCCAAAAATAATTTTTCAGCTTCTCTATTTAAAAAATCATTTTCCATGTTGACAATTTCAGAAAACCGTTGTAAAGTGCTCATTATATTGCTGTTGAAGTGTTTCTCTATGTATGGTATAAGTTCTAGCCTTATTCTGTTTCTGATATATATTGGCTCCAAGTTTGTTTTATCAATTCGAGGGTTAAGCTTCTTTTCCTCACAATAATACTCTATTTCATCCCTTCTAACATTAATAAGAGGTCTGATTATATTGTCCCTTACAGCTTCTATACCCTTTAATCCTTCTATACCGCTGCCTCTGAATAGATTCATAAGAACAGTCTCTGCATTATCGTTCATATTATGTGCTATGGCAATCTTATTGGCATTTACTTTTTGGGCAACTTCATAAAAAAGTTTATATCTTATTTCTCTCCCTGCTTCTTCAGAAGATAATCCTTTTTCTTCAGCATAAGCAGGCACATTAAAAGTTTTAACATATATCTGAATGCCCCATTCTTTGCAAATATTTTCTACATATATAGCATCTTCATCTGCATCTTTTCCTCTGAACTGATGATTAAGATGAGCAGCATAAATATTCAATCCCCACTTTTCTTTCAACTCCATCAAAACATGCAACAAACAGATTGAATCAGGCCCTCCAGATAATCCTATGACTACTGAGTCACCATAGTTTAACATATTGAATTTCTTAATTGTTTCCTCTACAACCGATAGCAAATCTCTCAATTATATCTACCTCTTATTCCATACTAATAATATCAGCATTAGAAGGTCCTTAAACTGTTAAAACAAAGAAGGAACAATAAATGCTTTTACCTTTGCCGCCACAATTATTAAAGCGATAAGCAAAACGCCTATTATTATATCCAATAATATATTAAGACTGCTTTTACTATTCTCCAGATTCAAATGAACTTTTTTCAATTCTCGGAGAAATATACCGCAGTCTTTTATTTCACCGTAAAAAGCTTTATTTAACAATTCTAAAATTTCTTCAGAGATGCCATTCTTTTTTAATGATTTAAAAACCTCAGGTATGTGTTTTTTGTCAACTTTATTTATAGGTCGGATAAGCATGGTAGTAAGCAAAACAGCAGCACCAAATACTTGATATCCCAAGTCTGCTACCCTTGTTCCCATGCCCCAGGAGCATCTGTCATATAGAGGGGTATACTCTTTAACAACTTCTCCTACAGGAATAAGGCTTCCAAAGTCTATAAATCTTATTGATTCATTATCATAATCAACCATTACATTCTGCCACTTCATATCAGCATAAATCAAACCTTCTTTATTGATGTCTTCAAGAATTCCCAATATTATCATAAATATTTTTACTTTTAGTTCTAAGGACATGGGGCTTTTGAGGACTTTAGCTAAATCATATCCTTTTATATATTCCATAACAATAAAATAATATGTCTCACCTTTATAATCCCAATCATCCAATTCATAGACTATGGGTACAAAATTCTTATTCTTGTACTTTTTTATGTTATCATATTCTCTTGTAATGCTCAACATAGATTTGCTTATTTTAATTGCAACAAAGCCCCTTATTTTATTGAAGGCCAAATAAATATTTCCTATTGCTCCCTTTCCAAGGGGCTTTATCACTTCATATTTATTATTGTACCATTTACCTTTGATAATTTTACAATCAAAATTATACATAATGGATTTGAACAGAGGAACTTTGCTCCAATATGAGACTGATGGCTGCTTCTATAGCTGGGCCTGTAGGTGTTCCTCCCTTAGCTTTTAATTGTTTCATACCCTCCCTTAGATCAGAAACTTCGGTTGTAAAGTCAGAAACTACATTTGTTATATTGCCATCATCTCCTGGATAGGATATTAGTGCTAACTTGCTTGTTCCTTTTCTACTATTCAAAGCTTCCAATAAATCTGCTATACATTTTTTTGCTGTATCCAATTTATTCATCATGCTTTTGCTGGTATCCAATAAAATAACATATAACAAATCCACCCTATCCCCATAGTTCTCTATAAACTCAATAATCTTCATCCTTGATTTAGGCTCAATATTTGTTATATCCTTACCAATTATACTTTTTAACTGTTTACTGACAATACATTCCAAAGTATGATTTACCGTCTTTTGAGTCATTACTTGCATGGTGACTCCCAGATTATCCAAATAACAATAATCTGATAAACCACCTCCTGCTTTGGATATAGCCTCAATCTCTAATACATCTTCTTCACCTTTAAGTTCATTATCTATGATCCCGATTGCACTTACAGTAATACCCATCGACTTAGCCTTAGCTGCAGCTTCAATAGGACTCACACCTATATTTGACCTTCCATCAGTGATTATCAGCATTTGCCTTACGATTCCAATATCTTTGTTCATAAAAAAACCTCCTTTTTTGTACTTATTGCCAAAAAAGAAGGTTTATATTCAATTACTAAGATGATTTCCATATCTTAGCTACCAATACAGTCATGTCATCTAAAAGCTGCCCTCCTGATATTTCTAAACATTTTTCCATTATAATATCTGCCATCTTCTTTGGATTTCTTGTATCTATTTCATATATAATATATTCAAGCCATTTTTCTTTATCCAAAACCTTATCGTTTGCTTCCAATACTCCATCTGTGACCATCACAACAAAGTCACCATCTCCAACCTTTCGTCTGCTAAACTCCACATCGATTTTATCCATTATACCTGCAGGCAGGGAACTATTTCTTATAATATCTACTCTGTCTTTATATTTTATAAATGTAGATACTGCTCCTACTTTAAGGAATTCTACATCTCCAGTATACTGATTTATTATTGTCATATCAACAGTGGCAAAATTTTCATCATCAGATTTTATCAGCAGCAGAGAATTAACCGCTTCTAGTGCCGTATTCTGATCATATCCTGCAGCTAAAAATTTTTCAATTAAATTCACTGCCATCCCACTTTCCATTGCTGCCCTGGGTCCACTACCCATACCGTCACTTAAAATCATTATAAATTTTCCATCCTTCAATTCTAACAAGGAATAATTATCTCCAGATATAAATGAAGTCTGTTTCTGCTTTCTGGCAATTCCAGTGGCAATAGAAAATTTATGAGCTTCTCTCAACTTTAACCAGCATTCATCCCTTCCTTTTAAGCAACAAGATGTATCCACCTTCAAAAAATGTTTTCCTGTAATCCTTCTTATCTCTGGTAATATTTTACTGACACAAATTCTTTTTCCCCCACAATTTCTGTGTTTTATATCAATCTCTATACTATTCTTTCCTTTCAAAGCAGTTACATGATTAAGGCGTAATCCAATTTTATCCATGCTTATGAAAATTTCCTCTTCCAAAGCCTTATCAAAATCAATATTTGCATTGAATCGGCTTGCCAATCCCTCTATTAGTTTTGAAGTTTCTTTCAACTGATGACTTAAAGCATGCCTGCTATTATCTATTTTTTTCTTCCATGATATTGTATGCCTGTATAAATCATAATAGTATCTTAACCTATCCCATATTTTTTCAGGAAATAAGCAATCAGTTATTATATCATCATATTTATCATATTCCTTTAAATGACCTTTTTCTATCTTGCATAGAGCAGAAAACATTTTCTGATAGGTTCCATAAAACTCCTTTTTCCAACAGCTATTATACATCCCACATTCATGGCAAATATCTTTCACTACTTTTTCCATTATTCCCGCTGCATCTATCTGAGAAAAGTATTCCTTGGTTCCCAAACCAGTACTCATAGAAAGAGCCAGTTCTTTAAAAAGGTCTGATATTTCTTGAAGTCTTTCTACTGTATAATCTTTGATACGGTATACCTCGGCACGCCTATATCCTTCTGTCTCAATAGCTAATTTATTCGTCAAAAAGTCTTTGATTTTTTTGTTTGGAATTATCATAAAAATTATAGAAGCCGCAAGTATTTCTTCAAAACTTATAAGCACCTCTGTAGAACCATTTATATAAAATGTCATTATTGAATTACCCACAATAAATCCTAATATTGACATAATACGCCCATATGGCTTGAAGGCTGAAGCTAAAACACCACATATACCATAAACTCCTATAGCAGATGGATATATATCTCCAGATAAAGCTTGCAATACACCAAAAACAGTTCCTGTTGATGCACCGGTTCCTATATTCCCCATATATGAAGCTAAAAGAATTATTGTAATGGAAACTATATTTTTTATTGATAATATCCAAATATATAATGTAGACCCTAAAAAGGCCGACATTATCAACAATAATATAGAAACAATTTCTTCAGTAGATATCTTAGTCCTTTTCTTTATATCTACAAAAAATTTTATTGCTTTATCATATATATTAATCAAAGCACATAACATTAAAGATTCTATTATTATCATAAGCATATCGTACAGATAATAATTATTTATATAAAATATTAAACTACCTGTCATCAAATTTACCAATGGCACAAATATACTATAAAATGTCTTATGATTCAGTCTGCTTTTTTTAATTATTATATATACAAGCATTATTACAGTAACTAAAATAATATTTCTCAATAACAATTGAGGATTTTTCAAACTAAAAGATCCACCAATTATACTGATACCTATTAAATAAGGATTCAGCTTATTTATCATTGACGCACACAATAATGCTATGGAAAAAGGGTTAAGAAAATCCAATATCACTACTCTGCCCATAGAAAACCCAATTAAAGCAGCCAAAAAATTTATTATTAACCAACTATATTGCTCACCGAACTTAAAATCGGCCATAGTCCTTTTTTTTGTTGCAATTAAATCTGCCATCTTTCCACCACCTGTAAATTTGCTTAATTACTGATTCTGTAAACCTTATGATATCAAAGGCTGCTTAAAATGTTTGTCAAGTTGAGTTTGTCTTGAAAAAATATTTCCGACAATTATAACAAGAAATAAATACGAAAGAACAAAATACATGATAATTTTACATTTTTGTAGTTAATTTGAAGGGTTCTATTAGGGACAAGTAAAATAAAAAGGCGATTGAAAATATTTATTTTAATTCAAAATAATGGTAAAGTGATATTAAACTCATTTAAAAATTTCTTTTAATTATGTTTTTTACTATTACAGACAGGAGGATATTGATATGCGATTTAGAAGTATAAGGATGAAATTATATATTCTAATTGTTATTATCTTTATTCCTGTAATAATTTCTCAAATTTTATACATTAAAAATTATAAGGAAGAACTAATCCAAAATAGAATAGAATCAAATATAAATTTAAGCAAATCAATGTCTGAAGTGTTCCAATTATATATTGAGAATATATGGAATCAAATGGGAGTAATTGATGCATACATATCAAGCGATGAAAATGTATCATTTGAAAATATAAGCAAATATTTAGAAACAATAATAACAGATCAAGACTCAATAACTCATCTTTTTTTGCTTGACAATCTTGGAAGTATAGTGGCTGCTTCAAATCCAGATTTTATCGGTAAATCCCTAAATAATACACATCTGGTAAACCGAATAGTATCAGAAGAAGATTACATGATATCTCATATCGAATATATCGATTCTATTGACATAATTCTATTACCTGTTGCAAAAGAGATAAAAAGAAATCATGGGTTAGATGGCATATTGGTTGCAGCTGTAAATATTCAACACATGGGCAATCAATTATCTAAACTTCTATTCGATAAAACCATGTCTTTTAAAATTATAGATAATCAAGGCAATATAGTCTACCAGAACCATTCTCCCCAGTCAATCATGAGAATAGATAAATACCCTCTTACTCCACTGCTTGGGAGGCACTAGAAGGAAAAGTAGCTACAGATGAGATAATCTTCGATAAATCTGATAATACATATGTATTAGGTTGTAGTTATCCTATAGACAAAATAGGTTGGGCTTTGTCTATCCAATCAAAATGTAATAAAATAACATGTTATGTCTATGAAAGAACAATAAAGATAATAATATATTTAATTTTTCTTCTATCTCTATCCACAACAACAGCTTTCTTCATAATGAATAGGATTATAAAACCCATTCTAAAATTAAAAAATGCAGCCAGCCAAATGATGAAAGGTGATTATTCAGTGAGAACATACATTACTGGCAATGATGAAATAGCTATTACCGCCCAAACTTTTGATAGTATGGCAGAAAGCATTCAAAAAAATGATAGTGAAAAATCACAACTTTTCATCAACTTATCCCATGAGCTTAAGACTCCTTTAAATGTAATACTAGCATCTTTACGGTTAATTGATAAATTTCATGCTACCGCAAAAACCTGCACTAATTATAATAAGATTC
>JAAYMO010000050.1 GCA_012521375.1 Clostridiales bacterium | reverse complement strand
AGATTTACATATAATTCCTAACGGAGAAATCAAAATTGTAACAAATCATAGCAGAGGCAATTCACTAGCAATTGTTGAAATTGGAATTGCTTATGAAGAAGATATCAACAAGGCCATCAAGGTGTTGAATGATGTGGGAGAAAAATATTATGAAAACAATAAAGAAAAAGTGGTTGAAAAACCATTAGTTCTTGGAGTGACAGCTATTGGGAATTGTGAAGTGAAGATAAGAATGATAATAAGGACACTACCTTTGAAGCATTGGTCGGTGGAAAGGGAAGTAAGAAAAGAAATAAAAGAAGCCTTTGATAGAGAAAATATTGAAATACCTTATCCCAGGAAAGTACATATAGATTTCAATGATAGAAAATAGAAGGAGGCTACTATGTATTATCCAAAGAAGTATAATATAGGAGATATTGTTGAAACTAGAAAAGTACATCCCTGTGGCAGCAAGGAATGGGAGATCACTAGGGTAGGTGCTGATTTTAAGATGAAATGCCTTGGTTGTGGTAGGGTTGTAATGCTTCCCAGAGTGAAATTTGAGAAATCTGTAAAAAAAGTAGTAAAAACCGCTGAATCGGATGAAAATATTTAAAATAAATAGTTGATGTTAAAATGCTGAAATGGTATAATATTATGGCGAAATTCCTCGCTCTGTATAAACAGGGCCGCTAGTCCGTGGGGAGGAGGTGAATTGTAATGAACTTGTATGAGACTATATATATTTTAAAGCCTGATATGGATGAAGAAGCTACAAAAGCTATGGTTGAAAGGTTTAAGGCTATTGTTGAAGAAAACGGAGAAATGGATACCTTAGAAGAATGGGGAAAAAGAAAGCTTGCTTATCCTATACAGGATTATACGGAAGGCTATTATGTTTACATGAAATATAAGGCAGATAGCCATTTACCAAAGGAATTGGACAGAGTATTTGTCATAACAGAAGACTTGCTTAGACATCTCATCGTAAGGATTGAAAAATAAAAAGGCGGTGTAACAATATGAATAAAGTAGCCCTTGTTGGAAGATTGACTAGAGATCCAGAAATAAGGTATACTCCCGACAGTCAATTAGCAATCACCAGGTTCACACTTGCAGTGGATAGGGTTTATAAAAGAGAAGGACAACAGACTGCAGATTTTTTGCCTATAGTGGTGTTTGGCAAAGTAGCTGAGAATGTTCATAAATATGTAGGAAAAGGTAGATTAGTGTCTGTATCCGGAAGACTTCAATCCAGAACTTGGGACGACCAGGAAGGTAAGCGCCATTATTCATATGAGGTAGTCGCCGATGAGGTTGGTTTTTTGGATAGGGCTCCTGATTCTAGAAGCCAAGCCGACCCAAGAGGTATTGGCGTTGAGACAGAAGATTTCTATCCAATAGAAGAGGAAGATGATCTTCCATTTTGATATGGATAGGAGTGAATAATTTTGAATAAACATGGAAGTTCAGGTGGTGGTAAGATGCGTAAGCCTAAGAAGCGTGTATGCAACTTTTGCATAGATAAAATAGAGAAAATAGATTATAAAGATGTTAATAGATTGCGCAGATATATAACTGAAAGAGGTAAAATAATACCTAGAAGAATTTCAGGAAATTGCGCAAAACATCAAAGACAGCTTACAGTTGCAATAAAAAGGGCAAGGAATATTGCTTTACTGCCTTTTACTGCAGAATAATGCTTAACCCGGAGAAATCCGGGTTTTTATTTTATTGTGAATACAGTGCCAGTATGATATTATAATGATTAAATATCGGTATTGATAAAGGCGTATATTACTTTAGGCATAATAAAAAACCATAGAAACTTATTAGTCACTGGGGGGATAGTATGCAAAAGGAAACAGATATTACTAGAAATATAAGAATCATAGAATTTCTGAAAAGTGAACTTTTAACATCTGTAGCGTCCCTATATCAAATATTACTGAAAAGTACTAAAACAAGCCGAGAAGCTCTTTTGGATATTCTGGCAAATCTTATATTGGTTACATATTTATTGGGTAAAAGGCTAGGCCTGCCTTTTAGTGTAATTGATTCTAAAATAATGGACAAAATAAAAATTGGCATGTTGGAAGGTCATGAGACAGAAAAGTGGTATGGAGATCTTTCTGATCTTTCCGAATATTTGCAGAAGCATTAGAAGAGGTGTATGATGAGTAAGATGAATACGAAGGCATTGGTTGAAGGTGCAATATTAGCCTCTGTAACGGCTGTATTAGGTATAATGGTTTACTATATGCCTTTTTTATCATTATTAGGGATGTTCTGGCCTACACCCATTATTATTGTAGGTTTTAGGAATGGTTTTAAAGTAAGCTTAGTCTCAGCAATAGTGGCGGCATTGATTGTTGCAATATTTACAGAACCTTTTAGTGGTTTATACATGTTTTTAGTTTTTGGAATAGCAGGTATAGTAATGGGTTCATTAATGTATAAAAGGGTTAAAGCTTCAATAAATGTAACCATATCAGGATTGGTATTGGCTGTATGTTCTGTATTTGGCATATTATTTGGATTTTTTTTAGCAGGCCAGTCTGCTACTAATGCTATGGAAGAGATGATGAACTTGATGAGTCAATCCATTGATTCAGCTGCAGAGCTTTACAGGTCAATGGGAATTGCAGAAGAACAGTTAAAGAACACAATTGATACTATGAAAGAAAGTCTTACTGCAATACGGTATGTAATACCAACTTTATTTTTACTAAGCGGCATGTTTTTTTCTTTCATAAATTATAAGTCTGTAAAACTAATATTAGGAAGAATGAGACATGAAATCGAAGACTTGACGCCTTTTTCAAAATGGAGAGTGCCAGATAATTTTTCCTTGGGCATGTTGATAATTTTGTTATTGACAATGATAGGATCCTATTTAAAAATTCCAAATATGGATACTGTCCAAATAAACATAATATATATTATAAAATGGGTATTTACCATTATAGGCTTGGCCGCAGCTTCTTTCCTATTGGATAAATACGGTATAAAAAAAGCATTAAAAATTATAATACTATTCTTGTTGTTTACCAGTTTATCTAACTATCTTACTATAGCAGGACTTATAGATACAATCTTTGACCTGAGAAAACTAAGAAAAAAACATATCGGGGGGATATGATGAAAGGCAGGTTTATCCATAGAATGATAATGCCTGATCCTAACATCTACTTGTGGATTATAGGTATAAGTGTATTGATTATAAGTTTTTATAATCAATTAATAGGATTGATAGGCATTGTATTGCTTGTATATCTTATTTATTACAACTTAAAGGAAAAAAACCAAAAAAAAGAAGAATTAAGGCTTTACATAGAAAAACTATCGGAAAGAGTAGATTTTGCAACAAAAAATGCTATACTTAACCTGCCTTTTCCGTTAGTAATCTGCGACCAGGAAGGAAATATAAGCTGGTATAACTCATTATTCCTTGAGATATTTAAAGGTAATTATATGCTGGATGAAAATGTGAAAACCTATTTACCAAGTTTTGATTTAGACATGGTATTAAAAGAGGGAAAGAAGGAATTTAAAAATACAAGTGTGAAAGACAGATTTTACGATTTACATTGTGAGCCCTTTGATATATCTGAGGATGACCATGATAGACAAATAATAATTATCTATTTGATTGATAAAACCGAATATGTACTACTCAAAAACAGGTATTTAGAAGAAAAAAATGTAGTAGCCATATTGGAAGTAGATAATCTTGATGAAGTACTGAAAGATGTTGATGAAGTTTATCAACCGGTGATATTAGCTGATTTAGATAGAATAATAGGTTCTTGGGCTTTATTGAACAATGCTTCAATTCAAAAATATTCTAATGGAGAATATATCCTTCATTTTACACAAAAACAGCTGTCATTGATGGAGGAAAATCGTTTTGAAATCCTGGATAAAGTTAGAGAAATAAACTCAGGCAATCAGATCCCTCTGACCTTAAGCATAGGCGTTGGAGTAAACGGGAAAACTCTTAGCGAGCTTCAAAAATTTGCAAAAAGTGCTATGGACATAGCTTTAGCAAGAGGAGGAGACCAAGCAGTAGTTAAGAATTATGATAAATTATCTTTTTATGGGGGCAAATCAAAGGCTGTTGAAAAGAGAACCAAAGTAAAGGCCCGAGTTATAGCCTATGCACTTAGACAGTTAATTGAACAGTCCCAAGATATACTAATAATGGGTCATGAGATGGCTGATTTAGATTGCTTAGGAGCTTCATTGGGAATATATAGGTGTTGTAAAAACCAAAGCAAACCCGTTAAAATAGTATTGGATAAAAGAAATGCCGGCATAGAGAATTTAATGAATGAACTTCAAAAAGATGAGGAATATGATAATGTATTTATCAGTGGAGATGAGGCTTTGTCCTTTGACAGCAAAGGTACTCTACTTATAATAGTGGATGTACATAGACCGAGTTTTACAGTAGAACCTCAATTGATAAATAAAATAGAAAAAAAGGTTGTGATAGATCATCACCGTAGAGGTACGGAATTTGTAGATGATGCGGTTTTGACATATATAGAACCTTACGCTTCATCCACCAGTGAATTGGTGACAGAGATTTTGCAGTATATGTTTGAAAAGCCTAAGATTAAACAAATAGAAGCAGAAGCTTTATTAGCGGGTATCTTCATAGATACGAAGAATTTTTCTTTTCAGACAGGAGTTAGAACCTTTGAAGCTGCATCATTCTTGAGAAGAGCTGGTGCCGATACTACTTTGACTAGACAACTGTTTCAAGACGATATGGATACATTTTTAGCAAGAGCAGAAGTTGTTAAAATGGCCCAATTGTATAGAAACAATATTGCAATTTCATACATACCCAAGAATGTTGTCAATCCTGCTCTTATCGCGGCTCAGGCGGCAGATGAACTATTAAATATCAAAGGTATTAATGCATCTTTTGTACTATCAGAGAGAGAAGGTTATATCTATATAAGTGGGCGTTCACTTGGAGATATAAATGTGCAAATTGTATTGGAAAAATTAGGTGGGGGCGGGCATTTGACTGTAGCAGGAGCCCAGCTTTCCGGCATTGATATGGATGAGGCCATCTTAATGATTAAGAATGCATTAGATGAGTATTTAAAGGAAGGTGAACGAAAATGAAAGTAGTTCTTTTGCAAGATGTTAAATCATTAGGCAAAAAAGACGATATAGTGAATGTCAGTGATGGCTATGCAAGAAACTTTTTGCTTCCTAAGAAACTGGCGGTAGAAGCAACTGACACCAAATTAAAAGAAATATCAGATAAGAAGAAGGTCTTGGAGAAGAAAAAAGCACAAGAAATGGAAGAAGCCAAGGCATTAGCAGAAAAGCTGAGCAATATAGAGGTTGTGATAAAGACTAAGGCTGGAGTCAGCGGTAAACTCTTTGGCTCCATTACGGCTAAAGACATTGCTGATATAATTAAAAAAGAACATAAAATTGAAATAGATAGAAAAAAAATAGTTCTTGATGATGCTATTAAATCTCTGGGAACGCAAGAGATTGAAATAAAGGTTTACCCTGAAATAGCGGCTAAGGTTAAAGTAACTATTGTAGAAGAATAGAGAAGAGGGATTAACTTTGGAACAAAGCAGGATATACAGCAAAGATCAATTACTGGATGTACTTATTGATTATAGTAAGAAGATATATGGAGAAATGAAGTTTTCAGATATTGAGAATTTAAAAGATCCAAAAGAAAAGGCAATGAAACTCTGGGAAGTTGTAATTCCAGAAGAAGAAATTGCCGCATCCCAAGCGGAAGAAGGATTGGATAATCTTTTGGAAATCATTAGGGACAAGCTATCTGATAAAGCTGCAAGAGTATATACAGAAAATCTAATAAAACAGGAAATACTTAACAAGATTCAAGAAAATGAAAGAGAATATTTGAACCAAATTAAACTGCAGGTTATAAAAAAGCATTCTTATAATGAGAATTCATCTACACTTAAAAAGTATGCAGACTTGGAGAAGAAAAAAAGAATTACTCTGACTAAACAGATATCCGATGTTTTAAGACCTCAAAATGAAGATGAGATTATCGGGCAATCCGAAGGAGTAAAGAATCTAATATCAAAGATTGCCTCTCCTTTTCCTCAACATGTCATTATTTACGGCCCTCCAGGAGTAGGAAAAACATCTGCTGCCAGGATAGCTCTCAAAATAGCCAAGGAAAAGGAATACAGCCCCTTTGAAAAAGATGCCCCTTTTGTTGAAGTAAACGGAACCACGTTAAGGTGGGATCCTAGAGAAGCGGTGAACCCTCTTCTTGGTTCTGTACATGACCCTATATATCAAGGAGCAAAAAAAGACCTTTCAGAAGTAGGCATACCGGAGCCTAAACCAGGCATGGTGACGGAAGCTCATGGAGGGGTCTTGTTTATTGATGAAATAGGCGAATTGGACATAATGCTGCAGAACAAACTACTAAAAGTTTTGGAGGATAAAAGGGTAAGCTTTGAATCTTCATACTATGATGAAAACAGCGATGAAATACCAAAATATATTCATATGTTGTTTAAGGAAGGGGCACCGGCTGACTTTATCCTCATTGGCGCTACCACCAGAAGACCTGAAGAAATTAACCCGGCATTGAGATCTAGATGTGCAGAAATATTTTTTGATCCCCTGAGTCCAAAAAATATTGCAGATATACTAGAAAATGGCGCAAAAAGACTGGGGATAAGCATAGATGATGATGCAAAAAAATTGATAAGCAGATACACTTACGATGGCAGGAAAGCCATAAACGTGTTATTGGATTGCTATTCCAGCTATTTATATGAAAAGCCTCAGGAAGAGATTGTAATAGACTATGATAGAGCTAAAAGGGTGTTGGGCTCCCTGGTAAGGGATGAATATAAGGCAAATCGTATAGGAACTGAAATAGGAAAAATCTATGGAGCGGGAGTAAGCGGATATTATGGAAGTATTATTGAATTTGAAGCTTTAGCATTTAAGAGGAAAGATGAAAGAGGCTCGGTAAGGTTTAATGAAACAGCAGGCTCTATGATAAGAGATTCTCTTTTTAATGCTTTAACTGTGCTAAAATATAATATGGGAATAAACCCAGATGAATATGATATACATGTTAATTGTTTGGGAGGAGCTAAAGTAGACGGACCTTCTGCAGGATTGGCAATAACATGTCTTTTGTACTCTGCAATCATGAAAAAGCCAATGCCTAAAGATTGCTGCATAACTGGAGAAATATCCATATCAGGAAATGTAAAAGCAGTAGGAGGAGTAAAGGAAAAAATAAATGCTGCTATTCGGGAAGGTTTTAAAAATATGATAATACCCTGTGAGAATAAAAAGGATGTTGGAGATATTAAAGGTATAAACATAATCAATGCAGGCAATATAAGAGAAGTAGTGGAATTTTTAACCAGATAGCTTTATTATTTGTGAGGTGTGATTATGAGTGAGTTGATACAAAGGATACCGCCGAATAGCATCGAAGCGGAACAATCTGTTTTGGGAGCCATGTTATTGGATAAGGAAGCTATATCCACTGCTTCGGAAGTGCTGAAAGGCGATGACTTCTATAGAGAAGTCCATAAAGAAATATTTGAAGCAATAGTAGATATATTTAATGAAAATAATCCAGTAGATTTGATTACATTAACGGAAAAATTAAAAGGCAGAAATACCCTTGAAGCTGTTGGAGGTATTACCTACCTTACTCAGCTTATGAATATTGTTCCCACAACTCACAATATAGAACATTATGTGAAGATTGTTGAAGAGAAGTCTTTACTAAGGAAACTTATTAAATCCTCCAGCGATATTATGTCCAAATGTTACGATAATCCGGAAGATCCTGGTGAAGTAATTGAACAAGCAGAAAAAAGTGTATTCGATATTTCTCTGAGCAGATCTACCCGAGGGTTTGTACCCATTAAGCAGATATTGACTTCCAATTTTGACAGAATTGAAGAATTATATTTAAATAAAGGGAAAATTACTGGAATACCGACTGGTTTTACTGATTTAGACCAAAAATTATCAGGGTTACAGAAATCAGATTTTATATTGATCGCAGGAAGACCCTCTATGGGCAAATCAGCACTTATGATGAATATAGTGCACCATGCAGCTGTTAGGGAGCAAATTCCTGTAGCTGTATTTTCTCTTGAAATGTCAAAGGAACAACTTTCACAAAGATTGCTTTGTTCAGAAGCATTAATTGATGCCCATAGATTAAGAACCGGCGATATAACAGAGGATGAATGGATAAAACTAGCCAAGGCTATGGGTGTATTGGCTGATAAGCCTATATTTATAGATGATACTCCAGCAATTACTATAACTGAAATGAGAGCTAAATGCAGAAGATTGAAGATAGAACATGGGTTAGGTTTAGTAGCCATAGACTATTTACAGCTCATGTCAGGCAGCACTAAATACGACAGCAGGCAGCAAGAAGTTTCTGATATATCCAGGTCTTTGAAAGCCCTTGCCAGAGAACTGGACGTGCCTGTAGTTGCACTTTCTCAACTAAGTCGAGCACCGGAAATGCGAGCTGATCATAGACCTGTATTGTCAGACTTAAGAGAATCAGGTGCTATAGAACAAGATGCAGATGTTGTTATGCTTTTATACAGGGATGAATATTATAATCCTGATTCCGAAAAAAAGAATATTGGAGAAGTGATTATTGCTAAGCAAAGAAATGGTCCTACTGGCGTAGTGGAATTAGTATGGTTAGGCCAATTTACAAAGTTTGCAGATAAAGCAAAAATATAAAATGCCGCGATTTTCGCGGTTTTTTTCATATAAATATAATGAATATCATCAAGTTATCCACAGGATTTTATGTAAAAGGTGGATAATTAGAAAAATACAAAAAACATCTATTCTACAGCCATTGAAAACACACATATACAAAAGGTTGGTCGAACATATGTGCATATCTCTGTGGATAATGTGGATAATGTGGATTTAAAATTGGCAGTAGTCGTAAACCACAAAATACAGAATGTTGGAATTATATGAACAAATATGACATATTTACATAATAATTGTTGAATTGAACCAAAAAATATGTCATAAACAAGGAAAGAATAAAAATAAATAAATGGGCTGTTGATAACTATGCTTTTAGTTGACTATGAAAACTACATCTGTTAATATAAAATACGGTCAAAACCCTATCTTATACAATGATGACTTATGGACAAAAAAGGGAAAATGCTTATAAAAGGGTGAAAAAAATGAAGAATAAATATGATGTGATAATAATAGGTGCTGGACCTGCAGGGATATTTACTGCTTTGGAATTGGTAAAAAATAAAAAAGGTTTGGACATACTCATATTGGATAAAGGAAGGAATTTATCCCAAAGAAAATGTCCTGCAAGAAGCCTTGGAAAGTGTGCAGGTTGTGATCCCTGCGGAATTACATTTGGCTGGTCAGGAGCAGGAGCATTTAGTGATGGTAAATTGTCCTTAAGTCCGGAAGTAGGAGGAAATATTACCGATTATATGACAGAAGATGAGGCTAAAGAATTGATAAATTATGCTGATTCTATCTATTTGAGTTTCGGAGCTAAAAGTGAAATATATGGATTAAACAATAGAGTTATAGATGATGTTAAATATGAAGCATCAAAGCATAATATTCAACTTGTACCTTGTCCTGTAAGACATTTGGGCACAGAAAAGGCTTATTATGTTTTGGAAGGTATGTACGAATATTTAGTCAATAATGAAAAAGTTTCATTTTCAGAAATGACTACGGTATTGGACATACTGGAGCAAAATGGGGAAGCTAAATCTGTAGTTATTAGAACAAAAAATAATGAAGTCAAAACCATCCATGGAGACTACATTGTTGCAGCTCCTGGAAGAGGTGGTGCAGAATGGCTTTCAGAACAAACTAGGAAATTATCCATTTGCACTAATAACAATGCAGTTGATATTGGTGTAAGAGTAGAGGTACCAAACAGCATTATGGATCACTTGACCAAGGACCTTTATGAAGCTAAATTGGTTTATTATTCAGATACTTTTGATAACAAAGTAAGAACTTTTTGCATGAATCCGGGTGGCGTTGTGTCCCAGGAAAACTATGAAGGTGGCTTGGCGCTTGTAAATGGCCATAGTTATGCAGATGATAAACTTAAAACTGATAATACAAATTTTGCCATGCTGGTTTCTACTAGATTTACAGAACCTTTTAAAGAACCTATTGAGTATGGAAAATATGTAGCAAGGTTGGCGAATATGTTAACAGGCGGCGGTATTTTGGTTCAGAGGTTGGGAGATTTGCTTCAAGGAAGAAGGACAGATAAAGATAGGCTGAAAAAATCCACCACTATACCCACATTAAAGAATGCTGTGCCTGGAGATTTAAGTTATGTGCTGCCTCATAGATATCTTGTATCTATTATAGAAGCTTTAAAGGCCTTTGATAATATAGCTCCCGGCCTTTATTCTAAGAACACATTGTTATATGGAGTTGAATGCAAGTTTTATTCTAGCAAGGTAAAGGTAAATAATAAATTTGAAACCTCAGTTAAAAATCTATATGCAATAGGAGATGGAGCAGGAATTACAAGAGGGCTTATGCAAGCTTCGGTGACAGGCATAGTTGTAGCAAGGGATATAATAGAAAAAATCAAGTAATAATCTATGCAAAAAATAATTTTTACCATTGAAAAAATTTATTGTTGCTATTATAATATCAGTACATCACCTATTAAGGAATTTTTAATAGCATGATGAAAGCAAAATTTGCTAATAAAAAAACTCAAAAATAATGTTGACAAAATAGCTTTAAGCATGTAGAATGTATAAATGTGAGCGTCATTACTCAAAAAGATGATCCACTAGCTCAGTCGGTAGAGCACATGACTTTTAATCATGGTGTCCGGAGTTCGATTCTCCGGTGGATCACCATTATGGCCCGTTGGTCAAGCGGTTAAGACATCGCCCTTTCACGGCGGTAACGGGGGTTCGATTCCCCCACGGGTCACCATAAAGGGGCGCATAGCTCAGCTGGGAGAGCACCTGCCTTACAAGCAGGGGGTCATAGGTTCAAGCCCTATTGTGCCCACCATTTTTTTAAATT
>JAAYMO010000049.1 GCA_012521375.1 Clostridiales bacterium | reverse complement strand
GTACATGTTATCATGTTTTATTCAGTCAGTCAACATGTACTTTTTCCCAGTTGCCTTTGCCTGGCTTCATCGACAGGAATGTCATCTTAACATCATTTTGCATGCTTTGTCAATGCACCAATTACTGGTTATTATCAAAGTTGTATTCTCACAATTTTTATATTATTCACATTCTCTTTGAACTGATGTAAAATTTATTATATACAATAATTGATATATTATTCTATAAATTAAACATTATCATTTTTGTGAGGAACATTAAAATGAATGAAATATTAAAATATTTATATTATAGAATTATGGGTTATGTTTATGTGCCTGAACTAATAAAGAACATAGATGAAAAAAAATTAGTCCATATATCAGACACACCAGTAATATTTTTCGAAGCAGTAAAAAAGTTATTAAAAGACCTTTCTCCGAATGTTATAATACATACAGGAGATATGGTTGATAATATTAAATTAAGCGTAAATAAACACCAATTGCCCAGATATGAAAATCACCTGCAAAGAATCATTCAAATACTTGAAAGCTCAAGTGCAGAAGATATATATATGTGTGTAGGAAATCATGACAATTATGAACTTATGCATAAATTTGCCAAAAGAAGCATTATTGTCAAATACAGCACATGTGTAAATATATTCAATACTAAAGCTACTATAAGCCACTATCCTCTTGAAATAATAAAAAATCCATCAGATTATAATTTTTTTGGTCATGATATCTCTTTAGGTAATGACATGGTAAATAATAGGGTTTATCTAAATGGGGTGTTAAGCATTAATATCCTTACCAGTGAAACAAAAAAACTGTTTCATCTGCCTTATCCTATAAGTACAAATGATGCAAGACTGTTGAAAGGAAAAATAGGACTATAATTTAAAGAAGGTGATACAATGATTTCTCTAGTACGTAAATCCAGTAAACAATTAGTAATCGAAACCCAGGATTTAGCCTCCGTCGAAAACTATTTGATTAACCATCTCAAAGCTTATAAATCAAATTTATGTAATGTTTTCTCCAAGTCAAATGAAGATTGCACTATAATATATGTTACTGATGATATTAACAAACACTTTCTTATAGAGGAAAACTACCCTGTCTATTTGCTGTCTGAGGATTCAGATGAAATTTTATGTAACATAGCCAATGACAAAAAAAATTATTTAATCAAAAGTATTAGAGTTGCTCCCAGACCTATTATCTTTAGATATTTTGGAAACCTGGACAAAATAATTTTTTCTTTATTAAAAGATTATGAGGGAACAATAATAGATATAGAAGATGCCATGTTTAACCTGGATTTAAAAGGAAGTGTTGTAGCTTTTACCGAAAAACCTTTAAGTAGAAACTTGTCTATCACGGATATGAACCAAAAGGCCATTGTTATCGATAAACCTATGAAAGAATTATATAGAAATATTAAATTAAATCTGCTTAGATATTTAAATGAAGGCCTAGAGAATAAGAATTGGTATGAGCTGGATATAAAAATATATGACATATATAATGCCTACCATTTGCATTATAGAAGATTGATTCATGTTCTTGATCATCTGGAGCTTGGCCTGGTACTTGGTGAAAACTGGTCTAGAGATCGGGGTGTGTTATTAATGACTGTAGGAACTTACAGTATAAAGTTTTTCACATTGCATGACCCCAAATATATAAAAAAGATTTTACTAGGACTCGAAATTTCTTCTAACAATCAAAGAATATGCGATTATGATCTTTATTACAACAAGAAAAAAATCCGCTGGACTGAATTCGCTCAAAGCAAAAGTGAAACTCGAATGGATGTTGCACTAAGATGCAGAAGAGAGTTAATGAACATACTGCCCCCCTCTTCTATTAAATATATAAACGACATCGAAATGGAAGTATCAAAAAATATAAAAGAGAAGTAATATGGATATACAAAAAGTCAGCCTTGAAAGTTGAAAATTCAAGGCTGACTTTTTCTATTTCGTATCTGAAAACTGGGCATAATATAGTCTCGAATACACACCATTTTTATTCAACAATTCTTTATGATTGCCTTTTTCTACAATTCCTTCATCTGTCAAAACAAGAATAGTCTTAGCATTTTTTATTGTAGAAAGCCTATGGGCTACAACAAATGTATTACTAGACTGAGAAAGCTTTTCCAAGGAATCTTGCACTATTTTTTCGCTCTCATTATCCAATGCAGATGTAGCTTCATCCAGGATTAATACAGGAGGATTCTTCAAAAAGACTCGCGCAATGCTGATTCTCTGCTTTTGACCTCCAGAAAGCTTTACTCCCCTTTCTCCTACATAAGTTTCATATCCATCTTCCAATTCCATTATAAAATCATGAGCATTGGCTTTTTTGGCAGCTTCAATTACCTCTTCTTCTGTTGCATCCGGTTTACCATATCTTATGTTTTCCATTACAGTTCCGGCAAAGAGATATACATCTTGTTGCACAATTCCTATGTTTTTTCTCAGAGATCTCAGTTTTATATTCCTTATATCAATATCATCTAGCAGTATCTGTCCTTCTGTTACTTCATAAAATCTAGGTATAAGACTGCATAAAGTTGATTTTCCTCCGCCAGAAGGTCCCACCAATGCTATTGTCTCTCCGGGATTTATATTAAGATTTATTTTATAAAAGAAATAAATAATTCCTCAGGTCCATGGTGGGCAAGCTCAGATATGTCAAATAAATCATTCACTATTCTTGACATGAGTTGCCCAGTCTTATTGTTATCATAAAAAGAAAAAGACAGTTTTTGGAGATGATTAAATATATCATTTCTCATGTCATATTCCATTCTTGCTCCCATGATATGGCCCCAAGCTGTAACATAATAATTACATACATACTGTAAAAAATAAAGAGCCAGCATCCCTATGCCAATTTTCATAATGAGGTTTACTGAAGCTTTTCCTCCCACAATAGCTTCATCCAACAGAAATGATATTATAATAGGAAACACAAGATCTACACCAGCAGCCGTAAAAGCACAAAGCATATCCAAGAAAAAAAGCTTTTTATATGGTCTGTAATAACTAATAAAACGCTTCAACCTCTTCATGTTCTTCCTCCTAATGCACTTCTCTTGGAAAGTAATAATCAATAATATGCATAATATCATATTAAAAAAGTGGCTTCCATCAATTGTGGAAACCACATTTATCTGCAAAGTAAATTATGGATAGAAAGCCTATGCTTTTTATTCTAATGGTTTCATAGTCGGGAACAGTATTACATCTCTAATAGAATAAGAATCTGTCAAAAACATAATTACTCTATCTATACCTATTCCCATACCTCCTGTAGGTGGCATGCCTACTTCTAGTGAGTGAATAAAGTCTTCATCCATTGCATAGGTTTCTTCGTCGCCATATTCTTTATCTTGCAACTGCTGTAAGAATCTTTCCCTTTGTACTATAGGATCATTGAGTTCAGAGTACGCATTGGCAATTTCTCTACCATATATAAAGGCTTCAAATCTTTCAGTAATTGAAGGATCATCTTTCTTTGCCTTAGTAAGCGGTGATATTTCTACAGGATAATCAATAATAAATGTAGGTTGTATCAAATGGTCCTCCACATAAGCTTCAAATACGGCATTCAATATGTCGCCCCATGTACAATATTTTAAATCCTTTCTCAGTTCATCTACTACATTAAGCTTCTTAGCTATCTCTCTTGCAGCTTCATCTGTCTTGATTTCTCTAAAGTCAACACCTGAATACTTTTTCACCGCATCTATCATAGTTATTCTATCCCATGGGGGAGTCAAATCGATTTCCGTTCCTTGATATGTTATTTTGGTAGTTCCTAATACTTCTTGAGCACAGTATGATATACATTGTTCGCAGTATTCCATCATATCATTATAGTCTGCGTAAGCTTCATAAAGTTCAATCATAGTAAATTCTGGATTGTGTCTTACACTGATACCTTCATTTCTAAAATCTTTTCCCATCTCATATACTTTTTCGAAACCACCAACAATGAGTCTTTTTAAGTACAATTCAGTAGCAATTCTCAAGTAAAGATCTATGCCTAATGCATTGCTGTGAGTCACAAAAGGTCTCGCTGCAGCACCGCTAGCAATAGTTGCAAGTACAGGTGTGTCTACTTCCAAGAAACCTCTATCATCAAAGAATTTTCTAACACATTGAATTATTTTGGTCCTCTTTATAAAAGTGTCTCTTACTTCCGGATTTACTATCAAATCTACATATCTTTTTCTATATCTTATGTCCGTATCTTTTAGTCCATGCCATTTTTCAGGCAGTGGGTGAAGTGATTTTGTCAGAAGGGTAATCTCTTGTGCATGTATTGAGATTTCTCCCATTTTTGTCTTGAAAACAGTTCCCTTTACACCTATGATATCTCCTATATCATAAGTCTTAAACTCTTTATAGTTTTCTTCTCCTATATCATTGGTTTTAACATAAATTTGAATTCTTCCGTTTCTGTCTTGAACATCAGTAAAGGAGGCTTTTCCCATATCCCTTTTGGACATCATTCTTCCAGCAACAGATACAAATTGGCCTTCCATTTCTTCAAAATTATTCTTAATTTCATCAGAGTGATGAGTTACATCATACTTTACTATGTCAAAGGGATTCTTTCCCGCTTCCTTTAGTGCCTTAAGTTTTTCTCTCCTAACTCTCAGTATCTCATTGAGATTTAATTCTTCATTAGTCATATCTATTCCCCCTATTTCTTTATATGCAAAATCTTATACTTTAGTATACCATCAGGTACAACTATTTCTACAACATCACCTACTTTTTTCCCTATTAGTGCTTTCCCTACGGGTGATTCGTTAGATATTTTCATGTTTAGTGGATCAGCTTCTGCAGAACCTACAATTGTATATTCCATCTCATCGCCCAATTCCTCATCCTTTACTAATACCTTGGCGCCAACACTTACAACATCAGTATTGATATCTTCATCATCTATTACTTTTGCAGTTTTTAATATATTCTCAAGTTGAGCAATTCTGCCTTCCACAAAAGCTTGCTCATTTTTTGCCTCATCATATTCAGAATTCTCAGTTATATCTCCAAAGGCAAGGGCTTGCTTTATCCTTTGTGCCACTTCAGCCCTCTTTGTTGCCCTTAAATACTCTAATTCCTCCTCCAGTTTTGCCAAGCCTGATACTGTTAATAAGTTTTCTTTATTGTTTGACATTTATACGTCTCCCCTTTAAAAATATAGATAATATAGTAGAATATATGTGAATAATATATGTCCTTAAAAATTTTTTATCCTGGTATTGATTCTCTTTACTGTAATAATATTAATATAACAAGCACTGCATAAGGAATATCCTTCCAGTGCTTGCTTATCATGCTATTTGTTAATTATAAATTAGCACTTTTGTATTGTCAAGGCCTTATTATCCTTAGCAAAATATTGACCTTTGTTTAATTTCTCAATGGTCTCTCCATCCTCACTTAGAAAATATAAATATGGAAAACAGGAGGCTATATCCCATATGCTTTTTTTTGAAAGAAGCATGATTATAAATTTACCTATTTCCTCGCTGTACTTTAATTCTATTCCACCTGTATCCCAATCTTTGATTTCTTTTGGTGAAATCAAAATTCTATTAGAATTTATAATCGGATAGGGGAGTAAACTATTATATTTTTCCATTGTTGATGAGGCTTCCCATATAATAGTCTTTGATTGTTCTATCAAATATTCTATTTCTTGTACAAAAGCCAGAGACAGCCCTGTTTCAGTTATTATTTTATTATATAGTTCTACCATGTTTTTCTCATTTTCTTTTGACTTTAATATCATAATACTAGCAGCTTCCTCTGATAATGCTTCGATAAGCTTGTGTTCAATACGATCACTTATTATCCCAAAACTCTGATTAAATAGATTTACTCCCAGAATTCCGCTTACTTCTTTTATAATATTTAGTATCTTTATAGTATGCCAAGTGCTGTTTAACTCCTTATCCTCCTGGTTTATATAAAATGCATATTCAATATTATTAGACCTTAAAAACTTATTAACAATTTTATCGGCTTTTGCTTTGTTCTTCTCGTCCTTTGGATATGGAATCTCCAATATCAGTATTTCATATTCTTCTTCCAAGTTGAGATGTATAAAACCTATTTCATTAGGTTTCCCTAAAACCCAAAACATTATCTTATTAGATTGTTCACCATATAGTATTAAAGCTGCTCTTCTCATCCTCCCATCTCCAAATATTCCGTTTGAATAATTAATATTATGGTAGTATTAAATATATGCTTAATATTTATGAAGCTTTTAAATCCTTTAAATTTATAACATGAGGTCTAAAATCCAAATTTCTTAGTACATTCAAATAATCTTCATTTTTAATATCATCAGGATGCTTTTCTAATATAGCTACAACTAAAGCTTCAATAACATTTGTCCCAAAAGATCTGCCAGATAGATTCGGAGTGGAAGTTATAAGAATACCCGCATTCCTTTCTTTAAGCCACAAAATATCATCTCTTGTAACAGTATTAGTTACTATCATTTTCCCGCCTGCATCCATTGGTAAAAAGCGTTTTATATAATGAAAGTCTCCTGCGATGATATCTGACATATTGAAATATTTATCATATTTGCCTGCAAAATTTTCATTTTTATTTTGGGCTTTTCCTGTAGGATATAACATATTAAAGGGTAATCTGCAAGCTAAAGGTGCCACAATGCTTGCAATTCTTTCTAACTTTTTTAAGGTATATATAGGTATATTGAATCCTAAAGCTATCAATATATCTCCCAAAATTAAACTGCAACCTTCTTCGTCAAATCCTTCTGCCAGGCCATATCTGTCGACAGCTGTCAGTATAAAAGCCTTTTTCCCTTTAAGAGGCATTATATTATCATTAATATAACTTGGAAGGTTTCTTTCCAAACTTGACTTTAGCCCAGAACCATCCACCATAGGAGTAATTTTGGCAGCATTTTTTAGTTGTAAAGCATCTTTGATTATGTATCTCTTGCTACCAGCTCTTAAATATAAATCGATACCGCCCATACCAAAAGCATCAACTTTCCCGTCAAGATTTTTTATAATCTCCATAGCCTTTTTCATATCTCCATCTGTGCCTATTCTCTCAACGATTATCTTTTCCCCGTTAAAATCTAACTCAACCCTATGGTCCCTTTTAGAGGAACCAATGCTCACACTAACAACATGCTTCATTTGTACTACTCCTCCGCAATTCATTTTCCACTTATTCATTATATATATATTCTAATACTATTATAAAATTTTAACAATTTTATACCAATCAAAAAACAAGAAAAACTCCTATTTAGTTTATAGTATCCAAATAGGAGTTCAATAAGGCCTTGATTTCTTCTCTTTTTGTCATGGTAAATATTTGGCTTTTTACATGGCTGGAACCTGGTAATCCTTTTAAATACCAAGAAGCGTGCTTTCGCATCTCTCTTATACCTATATCTTCACCCTTGTTTTGTATTTCCATGTCCAGGTGGTAAAGCAACAATTCGATCTTTTCTTTTGGAGTAGGCTCTAAAATAATTCTTCCACTTTCCAAATACTCTACAGTTCTTTTAAAAATCCATGGATTACCCCGAGCCCCTCTTCCTATCAATACTGCATCACAGTCTGTTTCATTAATCATCCTCTCTGCATCCTGAGGAGAGTATATGTCGCCATTTCCTATTACTGGTATAGATAAAGCCTCTTTCACCTGTCTGATTATATCCCAATCTGCCTTTCCACTATAAAATTCTTCCCTGGTTCTTCCATGTACTGCTATAGCAGCAGCTCCTTGTTCCTGAGCTATTCTCCCAATTTCAACTGCATTTATACTATTTCTATCCCATCCTTTTCTTATCTTAACTGTTACTGGTACCTGCACCTGTTTTACCACAGAATCAATTATTTTCCCTGCAAGAATTGGGTCTTTCATCAGAGCAGAACCATCTCCATTATTGACTATCTTAGGTGTTGGACAGCCCATATTTATATCTATTATATCTGCTCCTGATTCTTCTGCCTTCGCTGCGGCATATGCCATTATTTTTGGATCGCTTCCGAATATCTGGATAGCTATAGGTTTCTCTTTAGGATCTATTTCCATGAGGGATTTCGTATTTTTACTGTTGTAGAATATACCCTTGGCGCTAACCATCTCTGTATATAAAAAACCGCATCCGAAACTTTTACAAATTAGCCTGAAAGCTGTATCCGTAACACCAGCCATAGGTGCAAGGAACACATTATTTTTAAGAGTTACATTACCTATCTGCATCATTATATCAAATCCTTTATCTAGTAACTTCAATCATTTTATTTATTCTTCTCATATATTATTCTCAAACCTTCAAGAGTTAATAGACCATTTACAATTTGTATAGTTTCTGATTCAGATGCAATAAGCTTTGCTAATCCACCAGTGGCAACTACTTTAGTGTTGTCAGCTCCAATTTCTTTTTTCATCCTCTTCACAATATAGTCTACCTGGCCTACGTATCCATAAACTATTCCAGCTTGGATGCTGTTTACTGTATTTTTGCATATAACGGTTTCTGGTTTTACCAATTCTACTTTTGGCAATTTTGCAGTTTTTTGAAATAGAGCATCCATTGATATTTGTATTCCTGGCGATATAGCACCTCCCAAGTATTCTCCATATTTTGATATAGCACAAAAGGTAGTTGCTGTACCGAAGTCTACTATAACCAAAGGACCTCCATAGAGCTCATAGGCTGCCACTGCATTTACAATTCTATCAGCTCCTACTTCTTTTGGATTATCATATTTTATATTGATACCTGTCTTGGTACCGGGACCTACTACTATAGGCTCACACTTAAAAAACTTTCTTGCCATATGCTCCAATGTGTACATAACTGTAGGAACCACCGAAGATATTACTACTTGGCTTATATCATACAGTCTATAATTTGAATAATTGAATAACTGATTAATGATCATACCATATTCATCACTGGTTTTGTGAACCTCTGTACCGATTCTCCAATAATCTAAAAGCTTCTTGCCTTCATATATGCCTAATACTGTATTGGTATTTCCTACATCAATAGCTAATATCATAAAAACACCCCTTATCCCGGAAAATAACTACAAAACCAGGCCTTTAGCCTGGTTCTTATAATTTCTTTATTCTTTTAAGTGCAGAAACTACTGCAGTAACAACTACAACAGCAACAATTATTTCAGGTATGCCATTTGTGGTAGCTATTCCTAACAATAAAGTTGCTGCTTTAGTTTGGTCTTGTCCCAATGCAGCTGCATATTGAGCACCGTAAATAACATATATCATACCTAAAACACCTATTGTATTTGTTAGAGTTCCTACTGCTGCTGATGCTGCTGCACTTTTGGTGGCTCTATAGGTATAGTAGGCAGTTATACCTATAAGAACTCTTGGCAACACAGCCACTAAAGGATTCAAAAATACAAAAGATACTATTGTCGGTGCCATCAAAGCTTGAAGCATGCTGAAAATGCCAAAAATAAGCCCAATACCTATTGCTACCATAGGTCCTTCCATAATGGCTCCAATTATTACAGGTAAATGCATTATTGTGGCTTTGGTTGGACCTATAGGTATAAAACCTAATGGTGTACTCCCCAGCAATATGGATACACCAGCCAGCATGCCCGTAATCACAAGCTTCCTCACGGTAACAATTGATTTTGCTCTTTCACTATACATTGTCCCACCTCCGTTCCAGTTCCTATAAGATACCGGACGATTTTTAATTTTATATTTTATTTTTTGTTCGGCTCCCACGGATGCCGACAGATTTATTCTACCATCACCTGATAGATGATGCAATATTTTTTCTAAATATAATCATATATTCCTCTTACAGATACTTCTCCAGATGAAACCTCCATTAAATCTCCATTTTTCAGCCTTACCATCAAATGTCCTTTATCATTTATATCTTCGGCAATAGCTTTTACTTCAGTATTTTTTGATATAAGTCTTACATCTTTGCCTATATTCACTAAATGCTTTTTATATTCTTCCAACATATAGTCGATACTTTCATTCTTTAAAAAGAGCTTATAAAGATTTTCAAAAGCCTCCAATACTTCCACAATTAGTCTTTTTCTTTCTATAGATTCGCCTGCCATAATCTTCAAAGAAGTAGCTGTGTTCAAGCCCATATTATTAAAATCTTCCTCTTCTCCATTTACATTTATACCAATACCAACGCATAAAAAATTTATTCTATCAATTTCTGCACCTAACTCAGTTAAAATACCGCATACTTTCTTACCTTTAATAACCAAATCATTAGGCCATTTTATCATAACATCTATGTCTTTAATATTTTTTATACCTTTTAATACAGATAAAGCAGCAATCAAAGTGACTTGAGAGGCTTTATCAGGCTCAACGTCGGGTTTTAACATTATTGTCATCCATATTCCTTTGCCTTTTTGGGAAATCCACTTCCTTCCTAACCTGCCTCTGCCTTCAGTCTGTTCTTCAGATACTATGACAGTCCCATCATGAAAACCCTGAGTTGCTAATGCCTTTCCATAATTGTTTGTTGAATCCACAGAGTTCAAATATATAATCTCTTTTCCGATAAATTCCGTTTTCAGACGTTCTTTTATTTCGACAGCATATAACGTATCTGGACTATTTTTCAAAACATATCCTTTATTGGTTACTGATTCTATTACAAAACCTTCTTCCTTTAGTTTTTTAATATATTTCCAGATGGCTGTCCTACTAACACCATATTTTTCACTTAATTCTTGTCCTGATATATGTCTATTTTTGTTCTCAATTAGCTCCTTTAATATACTTTCTTTCATGGTACTTCTCCTTATTATTTGCAGCTTATTAATATGGATTCGAAATATAAAAAACATTTTTTATATTTTATGCAACATATATATTATACAACAAAATACAGGCATTTCTGCCTGTATTTTTGTTATACTTTTTAGAAATTGCACATTGAAAGTAGAACTCCTGCTGCAACAGCTGATCCGATAACACCTGCTACATTAGGTCCCATAGCATGCATCAAAAGGAAGTTTGAAGGATTGGCTTCTTGACCTACCTTTTGAGATACTCTGGCTGCCATAGGCACTGCAGAAACACCAGCAGACCCAATAAGCGGATTTACCTTTCCTCCAGTCATTTTGCACATTATCTTTCCAAATAATACTCCACCTGCTGTTCCACCAGCGAAAGCTGCAAGACCAAGTGCAATTATTGCTAATGTTCTGGGAGATAGGAATAATTCACCCTTAGCTGTAGCACCTACAGTAGTTCCAAGGAATATAACAACTATATTCATCAATTCGCCTTCTGCAGTTTTCATCAGTCTGTTCAGTGTGCTCTGCATTGTTGCTGCTTCTCTGAGTAAATTACCTAGCATAAGCATACCAACTAGAGATGCCGCTGCAGGAAGAAGCAAAGATACAACTACAGTAACTAATATTGGAAATATTATTTTTTCAACCTTGGATACAGGTCTAAGCTGCTCCATAACTATTTCTCTTTCTTCCTTTGTTGTAAGAGCCTTCATTATCGGAGGCTGGATCAATGGTACTAAAGCCATATAGGAATATGCAGCTACCGCTATTGGACCCAATAGATGGGGAGCTAGTTTAGCTGTAAGATATATTGCAGTAGGTCCATCTGCTCCACCAATAATTCCTATAGAAGCAGCCTCAGGTAATGTAAAACCAAGTCCTGGTACCAAGTTTAAAGCCAATGCACCCAAGAATGTAGCAAATATTCCAATCTGAGCTGCAGCACCTAAAAGCAAGCTTTTAGGATTTGCAATAAGAGGACCGAAATCAGTCATAGCTCCAACTCCCATAAATATGAGAGGAGGATATATGCCTAATTTAACTCCTCTATATAACCAATACAATAAACCGCCTGCTTCTACCATTTCATGCACATGTTCTCCTGTAACCGGATCAACTACAATCTCATATATAGGTTCTGCAGTCAGTCCTGCCAATGGTAAATTTGCTAGAAGCATACCAAAAGCTATTGGCAGTAACAATAAAGGTTCGAATCCTTTTTTCAAAGCAAGATATATAAGTACAAAAGAAATCAGGATCATTACGCCTTCCTGCCAAGTCATAGCAGCAATACCCATGGTACTGAAAAAATCCTTTAGTGATTCTATTAAAGACATATATATTCCCCCATTCAAAGTTCAGTCATGCCTATTC
>JAAYMO010000048.1 GCA_012521375.1 Clostridiales bacterium | reverse complement strand
CTTTATATTTGTTCCAATCGTCTTTTGCTAGTATTTCCAATTATCCATATTTCCATTTTTAATTTTACGAAACATCTCTTTTCGTAGATTCTCTAGATCCTTTTTCTTCAAGCATTGTATAACTACATCATGAGAAGCGATACTATCCATTAATTGTTTTTCATTTTTAAGTAGCATCATTAGAGAACATCTTATTTGAAATGAAAGATTTCTATGAATCCTTTGGGTCCAGAAACAGTCACTCTTTCCGAGGGAGCATATATACGTATGAAATTCCATTTCCTTCTCACAGAACTTGGACATTTTTTTATCACCAAGATCAGAATTATTCACTATCTCTAACAGTTCTCTGTTTATCTGCTCAATATTTTTTATTTCTTCTTCACTTGGTCCCCCTGAGGATATTACTTTTTCCAGGACACTATATTCCAATAAAGTCCTCAGCTTGGTAATCTCATGAAATCCTTCCTCATGGACTTCAGTAACAAACCAGCCTTTATACTGTATAGATGTTACTAAGCCCTGTTCTTCAAGTTCTTTCAATGCTTCCCTTATTGGAGCCCTGCTGATACCCAACACACGTGATAGTTCTCTCTCGTTTATTCGATCCCCGGGTCGGAGCGTCTCGGTATCGAAAATTTGCTCTCTGATATAGTCAACAACATATTCTTTTAAGTTCCCCTTGATGCTTGCGACATCTTGAAACTTTTTATCCATGGCTTTTCCTCCTTAAGTGGATGACCGGTCGACCACTTACATTAAATATATACTTCTTTTACATTTACGTCAAGGCTAAAAATGAAAAAATTACTATGTTATGTTCAAAAAAATCTGAAATATAACATGCTTTTACAGACTTTCATGATTTTCTTAAATATTTACACGATCAATAAAACAAAAGTCATGGAAAATTGACCTTTAATGTCAAGTTTCCAATGACTTTTGTTAACTGTATCTATTTGCGTCGAACTATTTCTTCTGCTACAAAAGATGCAACATCATCAGCGTAGGTGCCAGGGCCGAAACCTGCGTCATATCCCAATTCTTTGGCTAGTTCATGGGATATTCTGGGACCTCCGCAGCAAACTATGAATCTATCTCTAAGCCCTTCCGCTTCCAAAAGCTCTATTAAATTAGTAAGGTTTTGTATATGGATATTTTTCTGAGTTACAGTCTGGGATACTAGCAGTGCGTCTGCATTGAGCTCTACAGCTTTTTGAATAAATTCTTCGTTAGGTACTTGACTGCCTAAATTATAAGCTTCTATCATCTCATATCTTTCTAGACCAAAGTGGCCTGCATAGCCCTTCATGTTCATTATAGCATCTATACCTACAGTATGAGCATCGGTACCTGTAGAAGCTCCTATAACCACAATCTTTCTTCCTATATTTGTCTTGATGTATTGGTCTGTTTCTTCCATGGACATGGTGGTGGATTCCACCTTTGCAACTTTTATGCCTGTTATATCTATGGTATGGATACAGCTTCCATATACCACAAAGAAAGTAAAGCCTACACCCATGTCCTGTGCCAGCACTACATTAGGTTCGTCGATGCCCATCTTCATGGCATAGAGTTTTGCAGCTTCTTTGGCGGCTTCATCAGCCTTGATGGGCAGTGTAAAGCTAAGCTGCACCTTTCCGTCATTCATTGTATCGCCATAGGGCTTAACTCTCGTAGGATCAAAAGTAGTATCGTAATCTTTATTGCTGGTTGAATATAAACCTGAACTCATTTCACTACCTCCTCTCGGCTATGAATTGAGCATCAAAGGAATAAAGGGATTCATGTATTTGTCGTCTTTTACCACTACGCCGTCTAAACCCTTTCCTCCTGTTCTGCTTCTTTTTACTCCGCCAAATTTCCCCTGTTCTATAGTTGCAAAGAGTCCTTCTTCTTCTATTTGTGCCAGCATATCAGCAGCTTTTTGAAGTACTTCTGCTGCTCTCGTTTGTATTATTCCGCCTTCTTTGAACTCTACTTCATCGCCTATATTTCTCATATTGTTGAAGATGTATCTTGCATTTTCTATGGATAAGGCTCTGTCTGACATAAACGGTGTGTGTATAGCTTCTGTCATCATTCCCAGAAGTTGTATGCCTTGTTGTGTCCAAATAGATATTACGTTAAATAGCGCATCCTGCAGATGGCCTTTGAATATATTTCCTGTCATAAATTTGGTAGGAGGCATGTATTTCAAAGGAGCTTTAGGGAATATTTCCCTTGCCATTTGGGCTTGAGCTAACTCCCATAAAAAGCCGTTTTCCAGGTTAGGATCCATCTCAAAGGCATGACCTAAGCCCATCTGCTCTTCTGGTATGCCGGCTTTTAAAGCCAACTGCTCATTCATAAACTGGGAAGCCAATACTGTATGGGCTTCTTCTACTGCATCGGCAGTTGTCAGATAGTTATCCTCTCCAGTATTTATAATTACTCCGGCAAATCCATTTATGGTTCTGGAAAAGAATTGGTCAACAAAGGTCCTTTGCATGTTTATATCTCTAAACAATATGCCGTATAGAGCGTCATTGAGCATTACGTCCAGCCTTTCCAAAGCGCCCATGGCAGCGATTTCAGGCATGCAAAGCCCGGAACAGTAATTGCAAAGTCTGATATATCTGCCCAGCTCTTCTCCTACCTCGTCTAGCGCCTTTCTCATTATCCTGAAGTTTTCTTGGGTAGCATAGGTGCCTCCAAATCCTTCAGTTGTTGGTCCATAGGGAACATAATCCAACAAGCTTTGTCCAGTAGTCCTTATGACTGCTATTATATCAGCCCCTTGCCTCGCAGCGGCTTGTGCTTGTATCACGTCTTCGTAAATGTTTCCTGTAGCTACTATTACATATAAATAAGGACGAGGGCCTTCTCCTAAGGTTGAAAGGTATTCTTCTCTCTTTTCTCTGTTTTTTCTTATCTTTTCTATGGTAGCTAAAGCCATCTCCTCAGCCTTTGCTTTTATCTCTGCTTCTGGTTTTGCAGGCAGTTTGGTGATGTCCATTTCTCCTGCTGCAATTATTTCCGCAATTTCTTGAGGAGTAAGACCGGTATTCAACACTGCATTTGCCATATAATATGCAGCGCCGGTAGATAGTCCGCCAGCTTTTTTTAGGTTATCCACAACTATATTGGGAAGTGGAGTGCCTATTTCATCGGTACCATCAACTCCGAAAAGCCTTAGAATTGTTCTTTCTACGGAAACAGTTGTATGCTGATCCACGAATTTTTGAACATCATCGGCAATTTTTCTGGCGGAGTTTCTAGCTTTATCAATCAAGTTTGGATCAAGGTTCAACTTGCTTTTCATGCTTTACCTCCTTATTCTATGCTT
>JAAYMO010000047.1 GCA_012521375.1 Clostridiales bacterium | reverse complement strand
CTACCATTCATGGTGATGGAAAACAAAGTAGGGACTTTACATATATAGAAAATGTTATTGAAGCCAACCTAAAGGCTTGTAAAGCTCCCAGTAAAGTAGCAGGACAAGCCTTCAATATCGCTTACGGTGAAAGAGTATATCTTATTGATTTATATTTCTATTTATGTAGAGCATTAAATAAAAATACCGAACCAATATTTGGCCCGGAAAGGCCGGGAGATATCAGACATTCCCATGCTGATATCTCAAAGGCAAGAAAATTATTAGGATATGATCCTAATTGGAGTTTCGAGGTCGGAATTAAAGAAGCAATAAAATGGTATAAAGATAATTTGTAAATTTAAATGGATCGATAATTTAAGACTAAACAAACTTGTGTTGACAACTAATCAAGATTTACATTTTATAATAAGTTTATGGATGCAAATGTTGATTTTGATAATGTTTAAGATTTATACCAGAGACAATGTAAAAAAAGATAGGGAAGTAGAGTAGTACAGGAAATATTGTGGTTAAGCTGTGAGAAAATAAAAAAGGTTTTTATATTAGGAAATCAAATTGTTTTAGAATAAAAGTTACAGGATTCTACAGAAGGTTAATTATGTGGTAAATTGTTTTAAACAAACAGGCTTAAACTTGAACAATTACTTAGAGACGAAAATATGATACTAATAGTCATTTTTTATTCTAAAATATTAATAATAGTATTTCATAAAAAAGAACAAATAACAAATTTTTACTAATTTGCGAATAAGAGCATAACGATAAAGAATTGTTCAAAGAGCATTTTAGGATAAATATGAATGAGGTAAATTCACTATGAAAAAAGTTGTTTTAGCTTATATAAGCGATCAGAGGTATTATGTTGATAATAATGGTAACTGGTATACTACTGCGGCATTTCCTTTGGATATTATTAACGCCCATATGCCATATATAAAAAAATGGATTTTTTTTGGTAGACTTTATAGAACAAATAATGTTAGTCACTTGTATAGAATACCATTAGATAAAACGAGTTTTGACGTTTCTTTTAAAGGTAGCTGGGAACAAAAAAGAGGGGTATCAAATCATCTAAAAAATATGTTTCACAATATAGTTTTATTAAATGAAGTGATTGCTGAGAGTAATATCATTTGGCTTAAATTCAGCTTTGTGGCTTCATATCTTACATATCTTTTCTGCCCTTTGAATAATAAGGTAATTGTTACACATCTTGTGGGCGATATTGACTGCTATAAAGGCTTTCTACATAGAGTAATAAGGTGGATACAAAAAAAGATAATTTATTATTGTAATAAAAGAGCTGATATCCAGGTTTTTGTATCTAAAAGGCTTGCTGATAAGTATGCTTATAATAAAAAACCTTACATGATTGTAAATGAAAATAGAGTTAGTAAAAGTATGTTATGCACCGTTGCTGATATTAAAAAACGCACTATGCGAGAAGATTTCAAAGTGCTGTTTGTAGGAAGATTTTCCTGGGAGAAAGGGATTTTTGATTTAATAAAAGTTGTAGGCGAAATTCGTAATGGTATAAAGCTAACTTTAGTTGGAGACGGAATATTAAGAAAAGATATAGAGCGACATATTAGCCAACATTCTCTTGAAGATATTGTTGACATATATGGATATGTGGCATGGGGTGAAAAACTCTTTCGTTTAATAAGGCAACATGATATACTCGTTTTGCCGTCATACTCAGAAGGGTTGCCCCTTGTTTTACTTGAAGCAATGAGTATGGGTGTGCCTATAGTTGCATCACAAGTAGGTGGAATACCAGAAATTGTAAAAGATGAATATAACGGGTTACTTTTTGAACCTAAGAATACGAAAGAATTAAAACAAAAAATATTGCTTTTAATGGAAAATGAAAACTTGAGATATTATTTAGCTTGTAATGGTCTCGAAACAGCTAGAGAGAATGTTATTGAAACTCAGATTGGGAGGTTATCTGAGGCTATAATAAAAAAATCTAATTAAGGATGTGCTCGAAGTGAGCGAGATACTTTTTTTAACATCTCGAAATATTATTAATCCATGTGGTGAGTTACGGTTAATAAAAAATCGTACAAAGGCTCTTTTTAATAAATGGGGCATAAGAACAACTTTTTATGCGTTTATAAATTGCAAGAAGTTAAACCGAAAACGTGAGGATATCGGTGCTGAATCAGTACTTAATGTTTATACATATAATTTAGCATCGCCGGTAACTTCTTTAATATCATATAAAAAGTTTAAAAAAGAGTTTTTAAAGAGGGTAACTAATGATAAAAATATAAAAGTCGTCGTGGTTTCGAGTTTTATCCCAGTTGCTATACTGAAAGAGCTAAAAAGAATACGCTCTGATATTTATGTTGTGCTGGATATACATGGTGCCTATGAGGAATTACTTGAATATCCGAAAGAAAAATTAAAGTATGGATTAAATTTTGTACTGTACAGCATTTTTAATGCTAATTTACAAAGATGTCTTTGCATTGCTGATGCTGCTTTTGTAGTTTCTAAAGCTTTAATTAAATATATTCAAGAAAAATACTTTCTCAAATCGAATTTTAAATTTTATATAGTGCCTTGCGGAGTGAATGTGAGAAAGATAGATATAAATGAATCATTGAATAAAAGAGCAAAGTGGCGTGAGTTTTTTGGAATTGAAAAAGACGATGTAGTGTTTGTGTATTCTGGTGGCGTATCTAAATGGCAGATGATTAATGAAACAATAAATCTTTACAAAAAAATAAAGAAACATATTTCTGCCAAAACAAAATTATTAATTTTGTCGGCAAATGTTGACAAGATTAAAGAAATTTGTAAGCGAGAAAAAGATATTATAATGGAATCGTTTTCTCCTGAGACTGTACAAGATGTATTATTTGCTGGGGATGTAGCATTTCTACTTAGAGAGGATAAAACGACTAATAATGTGGCTTTTCCAAACAAGTTTGCAGAGTATGTTACTAGTGGTCTTGAGGTTATATGTAGCGCCGCACTTTACGATCCAGCTACATTTACTAGTGAAAACAATGTAGGTGTTGTTTATAAAGATGATTTTGAGTATTTATGTGAAGAACTTAAGAAAAGAATTTTTTCAAGGGCTAAAGACTTAAGAAAAATATATGAACATAGAAACAGTATATTATGTCAACTGAACTTTTCAAATACACTTACTGATTTTGTAAATGATTTGCAAAATTTATCTAAATAGTATTGTGGAGGTAAATTATGAGTCCTAAGGTTAGTATTATAATACCTGTTTATAAGTCTGAAAAATATTTAAGTAAATGCTTAGAGTCTGTTTGTAGACAGACATTAGATGATATTGAGATTATAATAATAAATGATGGATCACCAGATAATAGCCAAACGATTATAGATAGGTATGCAGCATCAGATAGCCGAATAATTTCAATTTCAAAAATCAACGAAGGTCAAGGTGTTGCCCGTAATGTCGGAATGAAAAAAGCGAGAGGTGAATATATAGCTTTTGTAGATTCAGATGATTGGTTAGAACCGGAAATGTACCAAAAAATGTATGAAGCAGCCAAAAAAAATGATGCTGAAATCACTGTTTGTAATTTCAGGGATGTTTCCAGTAATTTCCACTATGGTAAGAGCAAAAATTTAACAGCTGGGCTTTTCGATCTAAATAGCGAAAATAGGAATGATTTCATATATGACTATTTTTGGGGTACGGCCTATGGTTTGAGCGTATGGAACAAGCTTTATAAAAGAAGTTTCTTAGAAAAAAATCAATTAGAATTCCTTAAAGAAACCATAGCGGAAGACTTTTTGTTTAATTTTTTTTGCGTGGTGCATGCTCCACGAATACTCGTTATTGATGAAATTCTTTATAATTATTATATACGCCCAGATTCGATTTCACATTCTCCTAAGCCTGATTTTATGTTCAGATATATGCATATGGTTGATACTTTCAAGAGGTATATACATAGGCATGAAAAACATAAAGATTTTGATATTTTTATTCCACTGCTTGTTTTTACAGCCGTAAGTGCAGGTATGTATAATATTTACTCGGTTAATCGAAGTATAGTGGATATGACAAAAGAAATAAAAAAGGTTAAAGGATTACCAGTTTATAAATTCGGTATAAAAAATCTTGCCTTCGGTAAAAGCACAGATTTATATTCTAATTTTATAACGAAATTTTTCGTTCGATTAACATCTCTTCTACTGTTTTTGAACTTTGATAGTATTGCAAGTGTATGTCAATATATTAGATTTAGGGTTTTCACTGACAAAAAAGGAGAAGTGTAATTATATAATGCTGAAAACAAGTCATGACAAAAATGAAAAAATATATTTACGTAAAAAAATTACTTATTCAAAACTCTCACGTGATATATTTATTTTTTGCAGATTGTGTTTATATATATGTCCAAGTTTTTTTGCTTTTTTGTCAGGATTAATTGTATTATACAACCGCTATAATGCTGCTCCCGGCTATGAACACATGGCTTTATTGCCATTTTCATATGGAATTCTTTATTTGATATTTCCATCGATGAGCCGTTATATAGTTAGCCACATAGGCATGCTAATTATGAACATTATTATGCTGATTCGTTACGTAATTATGCCACTAGTTATTGCCATTAGTGGAAGTTACGGTGGATTTGGTCAGAATCCTGATAGCAATACAGTGCGATTAGCTATTTTTATAATGCTTTATGAAATGTTGGTTGTTTTTATAGTAGTTGCAGTATTTGCAAAGTCCATATATAAAGATAAGAAAACTAAAAAATATGATTTTAGCCATGTTCCATTAAACTCAAAGATTGTTATTTTATGTTTGATAGCAGTTGCTATAGGCGTTATAGCGAGGTATCCTGAAGTGTTAGAACGTTACCACTTTTTTGTGATTAGAAAAGAGTTTAAAGCAAGAGTAGAAATTCAAGCTTTATTTAAAGGATTAATCGAATTACTGTCGGAATGGGCTAAATATTTTATTTACATAATTATGATAGACAAATTCAAGGTACGCTATGACAGAACGGGAAAAATAAAATATGTTTGGTTGTCATATTTAGTTTCCTTGCCAATTGTAATGTTTTTTATTAATACAAGCCGATATAGTATTGTTGTTCCTTCTATTGTAATAATAACATTAATGAACATTTTATATCCTAATTATAAAACAATAACCATAACAATGATATCATTAATAATGTTGTTTAGTGTAGGCAGTTTAACTCTATATAAATATTTTGGTGTTAACTCAAGTTTATCAACTGCAAAAATAACATTAGAAGTTTTGGCCGAAAGATTTCAAATGTATTTCTCAGGGCCAAGGAACATAGCTATGGCAATAGAGACTAAACATATATTTAGCAACGATATAACTATAAATACTTTCTTTAATGATTTTCTCGGGTCAATACCTGGAATTAGTAAATTAGTAAATCGTCTAGATAGAACTAATACATATTTTAACTATAGAGTACTTGGTTTTGGAGATAATACAAGTCAGATTATTCCTATGAGTGGGCAAGGATATATCTTTTTCGGTATTATTGGAGCACCGATTTTTACAGCTCTATCCACGTATATTATGATGAGATTTGATAGTAGAGCATCACGCGAAGCAAGAATTGATTATCGTTATATATTTACTTGGGGAGCCATTTGGCTAGGTGCAGCTATGATGTATAATGTTCAGATAGAAGAAACATTTTTTATGAACTACTTTTTACCAATGTATATAATATTTTACTTTAATAGACGTATAGTATTAAAAAAAAGAGATGATTAGAGGTATTTGCAGTATAGATATTATTAAAAGCTAAACATGTTAGAATAGCTGCACCTAGTGTTGGCAACAGTTAAACTTTTTATATTATCTTAGAGTTTTCCCGCGAGTGTTATATAACTTTGTGTGCCACCACGATGAGAACATTGAGAAAATATGAGTTTCGCATTCTAGATATTGTCTGATCGATATCGTATAAGATAATTGGTGATGTATTATTAGATTTCAAAGTTCACGTTATTCTTGTTGTGATATAAAGTTTTACCAGAACAAGCTGACGAAAAAGTTCTAACCCTTGTTTTTATCTACGTAATTACATTAACAATTTTTATATGACCATGTTTATTGTTAAATGTGTTATGTTATATAAGGATATGCAGTAAATACTAATTGTTACGGCTTTCGATATTTAGGTTTTTTTAAATTGTATAATAAAGGAAAATTTAAAAGTCTTTCTGTTTGAGTACAGTAAGAAAATAAAAAAGGAAGTAAGAAAAAGCAAAGATTAAAATATACAAATAGCTTATTTACTGATTAATCTTTTGAATAGAAGGGAGAAATATTATGCAAGTTCGTAAAGCAGTTATTCCAGCAGCAGGATTAGGAACAAGATTTTTGCCTGCTACTAAGGCTCAGCCAAAGGAAATGCTGCCTATAGTAGACAAGCCTACTTTGCAATTTATCATAGAAGAGGCAGTGAATTCTGGAATAGAAGAAATTTTAATAATTACTGGAAGAAATAAAACATCTATAGAAAATCATTTTGATAAATCGGTAGAATTAGAACTAGAGCTTGAAAAAAAAGGAAAAACAGATTTACTGGAGAAAGTTAGAAAGATTTCAAACATGGCCGATATCCACTATATAAGACAGAAAGAGCCCTTGGGATTAGGACATGCTATTTATTGTGCTAAAAGTTTTATAGGTAATGAACCTTTTGCAGTGTTATTAGGTGATGATATTATACATAATGGAAAACCTTGTTTGAAACAGATGATAGAAGTCTATAACGAATATAAGACTACTATATTAGGAGTGCAAGAGGTTCCTAAAAAAGACGTGAGTAAGTATGGCATCGTAGATGGAAAACACATAGAAAATCGAGTCTATAAGGTGAAAGACTTAGTAGAGAAACCTGCAATAGAAGATGCACCCTCAAATATAGCTATACTAGGGAGATACATAATTAATCCAACTATATTTAAAATATTAGAACATACTAAGCCGGGAAAAGGTGGAGAAATTCAGTTAACAGACGCTTTAAGAGTGTTAGCTCAACGTGAAGCTATGTATGCATATAACTTTGAAGGCCGAAGATATGATGTAGGAGATAAACAGGGTTTCTTGGAGGCGACCGTTGAATATGCACTCCGAAGGGAAGATTTGAGAGAAGAATTCTTGAAGTACTTAGTTGATATTGTTGCAAAAGAAACTAAGGGCATCGCAATGGATGAAGCTGTAGCGACTAACGAGGAATGAGTATAATACTTGACAATAAAACCTTGGGTTTGTTTCCGAGGCTTCTTTAATGTTAGGGGGAAGTATTGTGGAATCACAGGCATTAAGAAACTATAAACTGTGGCTTGAAGATCCTTATATAGATGAAGAGACAAAAAAAGAACTTGAGTCTATTAAAGATAATAAAAAAGAAATAGAGGATAGTTTTTTTAAAGATCTAGAGTTTGGAACTGCAGGGCTTAGAGGTATTATAGGTGCAGGGCCGAATAGGATCAATAAATACGTAGTGAGAAAGACTACTCAAGGATTGGCAAATTACATAAATACCAAAGGTGAAGAAGCTAAAGCAAGAGGTGTAGTAATAGCCTATGATTCCAGAAGAATGTCAAGAGAATTTGCCGAAGAAGCAGCATGTGTATTAGCAGGTAATGATATAAAAGTGTATCTTTTTGACGATATTAGTCCAACACCTGAACTTTCCTTTGCTATTAGATATTTAAACTGTATTTCTGGAATAGTAATTACAGCAAGCCACAATCCTGCAGAATACAATGGTTACAAGGTATATTGGGAAGATGGCGCACAAATTTCTACAGAGCAGGCCCAAGAGATTACTGATGAAATAGACTGTGTAAATGATTTAAGAAGTATTAAAATGTTAGGCAAAGAGCTAGCAAAGGAAAAAGGTTTGTTATTATACTTGAACGAAAAGATAGACAATGCATATATAGAAGAGGTTAAAAAACAGTCATTAAGAAGAGATATAGTAAATAAAGTTTCTGATGAATTTAAGATAGTATTTACTCCACTACATGGAACGGGAAACAAACCCGTAAGAAGGGTACTAACGGAAACCGGATTTAAAAATGTAATAGTAGTTCCCGAGCAAGAACAGCCTGATCCTGAGTTTTCGACAGTAAAGCAACCAAACCCTGAGGATAAAGATGCTTTTGAGTTAGCTATAGAGTTGGCAAGAAAAGAGAACGCAAACCTAATTATAGGTACTGATCCTGATTGTGATAGGGTCGGAGCTGTAGTTAAAGATGATACGGGTGAATATATAGTTCTCACAGGCAACCAAACAGGTGCTCTTTTAATCAATTATATCTTGGAAACACTTAAGAAAAACAATAATTTACCTAAAAATGGTGTCATAATAAAAACCATAGTTACAAGTGAGATGGGAGCAAATATCGCTAAGAGATATGGGGTTGAAACTATAAACACATTAACCGGATTTAAGTACATAGGAGAAAAGATTAAACAGTTTGAAAAGACAGACGAAAAAACCTTTTTGTTCGGATATGAAGAAAGCTATGGCTATTTGGCGGGAACATATGCAAGGGATAAGGATGCTGTGGTAGCCTCTATGCTTATTTGTGAAATGGTCGCATACTACTATACAAAGGGCATGAACCTATATGATGTTTTAATGGATTTGTATAGTAGATACGGATATTTTTTAGAGGATTTAAAATCTATTAAGTTAGAAGGAAAAGATGGTTTAGATAAAATAGATTCTATAATGGAGTATTTTAGGACTACCACTATAGACGATATAGGCGGTAGAAAAGTTTTATATATAGAAGATTATAAATCACAGCGGCGAATTTATATGGACGGTTCTAATAATGTAGAAAATATTGAACTACCAAAGGCAAATGTAGTTAAATTTATATTGGAAAATGAAGGATGGGTATGCCTGAGACCTTCAGGGACTGAGCCAAAGCTTAAACTATATGGTGGAGTTAAAGGAAGTAATTTAAAGGAGAGTAAAGAAGAATTAGCCGAGATTATCGCTTGGGTGGAAGAAAAGATTCAAGAAATTTAATTGAGGAGAAAAGAACATGGTAAAAGTTACCTTTGATTATTCACATGCACTTAGTTTCATTAATGGTAAAGAAATAAATGCTCTACAAGATAGGGTAAGCAAGTGCCACAAAATGCTTCACTATGAGACTGGATTAGGCAGTGATTTTTTAGGATGGATAGATTTACCTAACAACTATGATAGGTCAGAGTTTAACAGATTAAAAGCAGTAGCCCAAAGGATAAGAAGTCAATCAGAGGTTTTTATAGTAATAGGTATAGGTGGTTCATATCTAGGGGCTAGAGCTGCAATAGAAATGCTAAATCACTCATTTTATAATGAACTGCCGAAAGACAAACGAAAAGGACCCAAAGTGTATTTTGCTGGTCACAATATGAGCTCCACCTACTTAAAACATCTTTTAGAAATAATAGAGGGTCAGGATATATCTATAAACGTTATATCAAAATCTGGGACAACTACAGAACCAGCAATTGCGTTTAGAATAATAAAAGAATATCTGGAAAGCAAATATGGCAGAAATGAAACCAGAAAAAGAATATACGTAACTACAGATAAAAGTAAAGGTGCTTTAAGAGCGTTGGCAGATCAGGAAGGATATGAAACTTTTGTAATCCCTGATAACATTGGCGGAAGATACTCAGTACTTACACCTGTAGGATTACTCCCTATGGCTGTGGCAGGAATAGATATTGATCAGGTTGTGAAGGGTGCACATGCAGCAGCTAATGATTTATCTACCGATAATCTTGAGTATAACTTTGCATATCAATATGCAGTTATAAGGAATTTATTGTATTCTAAAGGAAAAACAACTGAGATAATGGTAAGTTATGAGCCAAGATTATTTTATTTTGGGGAATGGTTTAAACAACTTTTCGGGGAATCTGAAGGGAAGGATGGGAAAGGAATATTTCCAACCGCATTAAATTTTACAACTGATTTACATTCAATGGGTCAATATATACAAGATGGTAGGAAAGATATATTTGAAACTGTGCTGAATGTAGTAAATTCCTCTGATGAGATTATAATTGAAAAAGTTGAAGACAACATTGATGGTTTAAACTATATAAGTGGAAGAACATTAGATTTCGTAAACAAAAAGGCTATGGAAGGAAGTATTTTGGCTCATGTAGAAGGTGGGGTTCCAAATCTCGTTATTCATATTCCGGAAATATCGCCATATTACTTCGGATATTTAGTATACTTCTTTGAAAAGGCTTGTGGCATGAGTGGCTATTTATTAGGTATAAATCCTTTTGACCAACCTGGAGTAGAAGCATACAAAAATAATATGTTTAGACTCCTAGGAAAACCAGGATATTAAGTGATAGTGGAGAGCAGAATTCAAATGAAAAAAACAGCACTATTTTTAATGATAATAACAATAGCTTCGAAAATAGTGGGATTCGGCAGGGAAATTACCCTATCATATTTTTATGGTGCATCAAATATATCTGATGCCTTCTTAGTCTCTATAACTATTCCAAATGTAATATTTTCTTTTATCGGGACAGGCATATCTACAGGATATATTCCCATATATAGTGAGATTGAACAAGAGTATGGAGAAAGAGAAGCGAATAAATTTACTAATAATCTTGTAAATATTTTTCTTTGCTTGTGTACTATTATAATTATATTTGGATTGACGTTTACAGAACCATTGGTAAAGATGTTTGCAAAGGGATTTGAAGGGGAGACTTTAGCATTATCTATACAATTTACCAAGCTAAGCATGCTGAGTATATATTTTACAGGGCTTGTGTATATTTTTAGTGAATACCTTAGATTAAAAGGAAACTATATATTACCTGCGTCGATTGGATTCCCAATGAACTTTTTTGTTATTGCTGCTATTTTTATAAGTTTTAAAACAAACATATTCGTATTATCTATAGGCTTTATTCTATCCATAATTTCCCAACTAATTTTGTTAGTGCCTTTTGTACGTAAAAAGTGTTATAATCATACATTTCTTGTGTTTGATGTAAAAGATGAACATATTAAGAAGATTGTCTATATAGCCCTACCGGTAATGTTTGGAGTGTCGGTAAACCAGCTAAATGTGCTTATTGATAGGACTTTAGCATCTACCATTGCTGTAGGTGGAATATCCGCTCTTAACTATGCTAGTAAGCTCAATGGTTTTGTTCAAGGCTTGTTTGTTACAACGATATCGACAGTCATGTATCCAATGATATCAAAAATGGCTGCCCAAAACAATTTTCATGTTCTCAAGAAATCAGTATCCGAAGCTATAAATCTTATCAATTTATTTGTAATACCAGCTACAGTGGGAGCTATTATATTTGCTGAACCAGTGGTGAAACTGTTATTTGGAAGGGGAGCTTTTGATTCTAAGGCCTTATCTATGACTTCAAATGCTTTATTTTTCTATTCTATAGGGATGATAGGTTATGGCCTAAGAGAGATTTTATCTAGAGCTTTCT
>JAAYMO010000046.1 GCA_012521375.1 Clostridiales bacterium | reverse complement strand
CTATAATAATAAAAGATTTGATAACCAAAGGTAATAGTCCTTGGCAGGATATATATAGTCCTCAAAGAGGAACCACTGTCAAAGCTGCAGGTACTTTTATAGTCCAAAACGCAGATGTGGCTGTCCAGCTCATATCGGGTAAGATGGAAAATCCGGATGATGAACTGGATATCAAGAAAGGTGAGGGAAAGGTTGTGGAATATAAGGGCAAGAGAGCAGGTGCGTATAAAGATCAGAATGGAAAGCTTCATCTATTGGATTTGACATGTACTCATATGGGATGTGAACTAAAGTGGAATGATGAAGAGAAATCCTGGGATTGTCCTTGCCATGGTTCAAGATTCAACTATGATGGGGATATAATAGAAGGGCCTGCATTATTTTCATTGAACCATCCTGATGAGGGAAGAAATCAGGTAGAGCCTAATGTATTTAAATAAAGAAACCGCATGGGTTATCTGCCCATGCGGTTTCTTTATTTTGATGGATTTTCTGGGTTGCAGTCATGACATATGCCTACAGTTTTACCGACTTCCAATACAAAAGATATACCATGGCCTGGTTTTTCAAGTTTTACAGCTTCAGTTATGGAAGCCATAACCTGCTCTGTTTTATCTCTATCGATAAGCGTCAATACAATTTCTTTTTCAGGTTCTATAGGAATGCCAAATATTTTAGCAGTTTCATGTATTCCAGTTCCTCGTCCTCTCATTATTGTTCCACCTTGGGCTCCAGCTTTTTTAGATGCTTCCACCACTTCTTCAGCGAAGCCCCTATTAACTATTGTAACTATCAAGTCATATTTTACTTGTTGATTATTAGACATATATATACCTCCATAACCTTATTAATAATTTATGTCTTTGTTGAAAGGATAATGTCCTATTTTTTCAAATTTATTACAAAACTTATGCCATTTCCCCGTTGATTCAATTTAGCTAAATCTGTGATTCTCTGCATGATTTTCTCAACCAAATCCTCCTTTACAAGGGTCATAATTATTTCCTTTTCCGGTTCATAGCTCATGCCTAATAGTTCAGTGTATATTGACTTAGGAGCTGTACCTTTCCCAAGCATAATCGTTGAAGCTGAGGCACCTAATTTCTTACTTTCTGATACTATCATACTACCCATGCCTTTTTTTACTATTGTAAAGATAATTTTATAGTCGCTATTCATTCATTTTCTCTTCCTTTCTTTTATATATAAACCCTAGAATAAGAATTGCCAATGTAGGCGCCAGAGCTACCAGTGCGACTAATCCAAATCCATCCATCAAAGGATTCCTGCCAGGAATTTGTTTTGCTACTCCAACTGTCATGGCTAATATAAAGGTAACAGTCATAGGACCAGTTGCAGCAGCTCCTGAATCAAAGGCTATGGCAACGAAATCTGGGGAAGAGAATTTTGACAGCACTAAAGCTATTACATAACCTGGCACAACAAAATACCAGATAGATATGCCTAACAATACTCTTAGCATAGCTAATGCTACAGCAACTGCCACACCGAAACACAAAGTATATAACATTATCTTTCTATTTATATGTCCGCTTGAGGCCTCTTCAACTTGATCTATCAATACCATTACAGTAGGCTCAGCCAATATAACAGCAAAACCTAGTATAAACCCAATGGGCACTAGTATCCAGTTATAATCAAGATCACCTAAAGCCATACCCAGAGAATCTCCTGCAGGCATAAAGCCAACATGAACCCCATGAAGGAAAAGCACTAATCCAAAATAAGTCATTATAACTCCCTTGATAATTTTTATTACCTGACGTTTTGGTAACTTTAACATAAACACTTGAAGACCAAGGAAAGCTATTATAAGTGGTGTTAATGCATAAGCCACGTCTATCATTGTCAAATGCATACCTTCGAATAATCCTGCTATCATCTGAAAAACACCCCCATTATCAGCACTGCCAAGGTAGGTCCTAACATGGTTAAGCCAATCATACCAAAGCTATCATCTCCTTTATCGCCCTTCTTACCGATGACAGCAGATACGCCTAAGCCTAGAGACATTATGAATGGCACAGCCAACGGACCTGTCATTACTCCGCCAGCATCAAAAGCAACTGCTACAAATTCTGGTGAAGTTACCAATGCGAGGGCAAAAGCAAGGGAATATCCCACAGTAACCAAATAGAATATTGGAACTCTTAAAAATATACGAAGCAAACCTAGGCCAACAAAGATTCCAACGCCTAAAGCGATAGTAGATACGACAATAGGTTTTGCAATGCTTCCACCTGTAACATTATCAATCTGTGAAGCTAATACTTGAACATCAGGCTCTGCAACTGTAATTACAAAACCCAATAAAAAACCAAAAAATAATACGATCCATAACTTGCCTTTTTTTACTATACTTGAACCTATTGTTTCTCCAACAGGTATAAATCCGATTTTAGAACCTGCCATGAAAAGAACTAAGCCTAATACAATCATAACAGCTCCGCCTATGAATTTTACAAGTACATCCATAGGTAGATTCACTACTGTAAACTGCAATAATAAAACTAGCGCAACGATGGGTATTATCGCATAGACAACTTCATTAAATGTTTCTTTAAGATTCATTATATCACCCCTATATAATATTTGAATAATATTACCTGTTTATCCAAGGATAAAAAAGAGGCTTTGTTCTTTATATTTACTACCATGAAAATAGTGAGGGTTCATAAGATTTATATCTTCATAACTATCATCTAATTTAGCATTATATAGAGAGTTGTTTTTTGACATATACACGATATAAATATTTTCTAATATGTTATTATTAATCTGTTCTTCTATAATATTAAAAAAAGACCTGATGATGTCATTTTTTTTTATAAGAGTTATATGTATAGGTATATTATTTCTCGATAATAATTCATGGCAATTAAAATAATAAGTAGATATTTGCCCAATATTTCCATACGTAAAAGAAATTGCTTGAAATATAAGCAATACAACAAAAAATAATACAGCAGATTTTTTGGATTTGCTAGTTATTTGCATAGGTTACCACTTCCGTCATAAATTTCTTAACATCTTATTATATCATAGATTTTGTCTTTCTAAAACCATTGATAATTATTTACTTTTTTATATTTTATTTGAAAGTATACTGTCCCATATTATGGGTGGTTTCAGTCCAAGGAGAGTAATCAACTGGGAAGTATCCAACAAGGGAATGTTTATAATACTAATTGGTAATTTGAGTAATAGGAAGGATTATGCTGGTAAATAGCTAATTATAAAGGATATATAGAGAAATGTGGGGTGATAGAGTGAAGATAATTCATACAGGGGATTGGCATATAGGAAAAATTGTTAATGAGTATCATATGACCAAGGATCAAGAGTATATATTGGATCAGTTGCTAGATATTATCAAGGAAGAAAAGCCTCAAGCCCTTATTATTGCCGGTGATATTTACGATAGATCTGTTGCTCCTGTGGAAGCGGTCGAGCTTTTAGACAAGGTATTGGGGAAAGTTATACTGGAGTATGGAATACCTGTTCTTGCCATTGCAGGGAATCACGACAGCCCTGAAAGACTGAATTTTGGCAGTGAAATATTAAAAACCAAAGGATTGTACATAGAAGGCATGCTGAAAAAAGACCCCGCAAAGGTTGTATTATACGATGAGCATGGACCTGTGAATTTTTATCTTATTCCTTATGCAGATTCGGCTTTGGTTAGAGATGTTTTTGAAGATTCAGATATAAGATGTCAGCAGGATGCTATGAAGGCCATTACAGATAGGATAAAAGCAACCATGAACAAAGATGAAAGAAATATAGTGATAACCCATGGATACATAAGAGGTAAGGAAGATCCTGAAACCAGCGACTCTGAAAGACCGTTATCCATCGGAGGGACAGATATGGTAAGCTATGAATTATTTGATGATTTTTGCTATACGGCTTTAGGTCATCTTCACAGTCCTCAGAAAGCAGGAATAGAAAAAATACGGTATTCCGGCTCCTTACTGAAATATTCTTTTTCTGAGGTTAAGCAGAAAAAAGGGGTTAATATAGTTAACATTGATGATAAAGGTGAAGTAAAAATTGAAACCAGACAGTTAATCCCCCTGAGAGATATGAGAATAATAAAAGGAGAGCTTAATAAACTTATGGATCCGGAAATATATAATCTGGGAAACAGGGAGGATTACATAAAGGTCATACTAACAGACAAAGGTGAGTTGTTGGAACCCATGAGAAAGCTGAAAGCTATCTATCCTAATATAATGCAGTTAGAGTTTGAAGATAGGGCAACAAGGGGAGAGCAGTATTCATCATCTAAAGCATCTAGGGGAAAATCAAAACTGGAACTCTTCAATGAATTTTATAGATATATAAATGATGAAGAATTGGCAGAAGATAGTGCAGAAATTGTTACTAAAATAATCGAAGAAGTGGAAAAGAGAGGTGAAGACCTTGAGGCCAATTAAGTTGACCATGTCAGCCTTCGGCCCATATGCTGGCACTGAAGTAATAGATTTCACTTTATTAGGGGAGCATAATATATTCGTAATCACCGGCCCAACCGGTGCCGGAAAAACCACTATATTTGACGGTATCTGCTATGCTCTTTACGGCAGCGCTTCAGGTAAAGGCAGAGATGGAGAAAGCATGAGAAGCCACTTTGCTAAGGATGATATCCTCACCTATGTAGAGCTGGAGTTTGAACATAGGGGCAAGACTTATTATGTAAAAAGAATTCCAAAGCAAATGAGAAAAAAAGAAAGAGGAGAAGGCTATACAGAACAAAAACCGGAGGCAGAATTTAAAGCTCCTGGAGAAAGATTAGTAACGGGAGTAATGGAAGTCAATGATAGAATAACTAAGGTTTTGGGGATAAATTGTGACCAGTTCAGACAGATTGTTATGATTCCCCAGAATGAATTCAGGGAGCTGCTTTTGGCCAAAAGCGATGATAGAGAAGTAATACTGAGAAAAATATTTGGAAGCTGGCAGTTTCAGATGATTCAGGATAAATTGGATGATTTAGCTAGGCAGTTAAGAAAAACCATCGAAACCTTAGAACAAAAAGAACTTACATATATAAGAAACATAGAATGGGGAAACAAAAAAGATAAAAAGGCAAAATCAGAAGAAGAAAATGTGAATATTGAAGAAATAAAAGAAGAACTTATACAGCTAATACGAGAGGATGATGAAGAGGAGATAAGGCTGGAAAAGGAAGCGGAAGAGATGGAATGTGAACTGGAAAGGCTGCAGCAGTCTTTTCATAAAGGTAAGGAAATAAATAAAAAATTCCAAGATTTAAAGGATATTGAGGAAGAGTTGAAAACATTACAAGAAAGCAGTGATTTTTGGCATGAAAAAGAAGATATGCTGAAAAAGGCTAAAAAAGCTTTGCTGATAAAGGCTGTTGAAGAACATATGATTAAAAGAAAAGCCGAATTGGATGAAGCTGTAATAGACCATGAAAATGGAAAAATTCTTCTTGCAGCTGCTGAGGAAAGATTCATAAAGTCAAAAAAAGATTTGGAAGAGGAAGAAGCCAAGGAAAACGAGAGAAGAAATCTTCAAGAAAAGATTGGAAATCTGAAAAAAGATATTGAAAAGGTGAAGGAATATGAAAGGCTGTCCGGAGAACTGAACAAAATGACAGAAAACCTGAAAGAAAAAGAGGCAGCCATAACAAAAAATAAGGAAGAAATAGAAAGGCTGAAAGGAGATATTACAAAACTAAAGGCTGAAGTTGAAATTGCCAATGAAGCTGCATTACAATACATAAGACTTGAAAAGGATTTGAAAGAAAAGAATGATATACTTAAAAAACTGAAAGAATTGGAAGAAGGAAATCGTGCTCTTGAAGAATTAAGGAATGAGTATAAAAAGTCAAGGTCAACATATGAGGAACTATATAAAAAATACGAAACATATAAAAAAGAATATGAAGAAATGAATAGATTATTTTTCCAAGGTCAAGCTGGATTGCTGGCTAAGGGGCTTAAGGAAAATAATCCATGCCCTGTTTGTGGTTCCAAAGACCATCCAAACCCAGCTAAAGAGCTTTCAGGCATGCCTACGGAAGAAAAACTGAAAACTAAGAAAACCCAATTCGACCAAGTCAGTGAAAAGCTTAGATCTGCATCTGATGAATTTGCCCAAATCAGGGCTAAAGGGGATGCCCAAAGGGAAAATGTAGAGAAGCTGAAAAAGAATTTATCAGATGTGATAGAAGACGAAAAGGATATAAAGAACGTCATATTGCTTTTTGAAAAAGAAATAACTGATAAAAAATCAAAACTGTTGGATTATGAACAAAAGAGTAAGAAAAAAAGCAAGCTCCAAGAACTATTGAGAGGAAAAGAGAAAGATTTAGAAAAAAAAGAACAAGCAGCAATAACTCTGGAAAAAGAATACAGGGAAAGCTTTGCGAAAGTCCAAGGAAATAAGGCTTTATTGGATAAGATGGAAAGGGATTTAACCTTTGGTATCAAGGAAGAAAACTTCCTTATAAAGGAAATAAACCATTGGGAAGAAGAATATGCCAGGATGGAGAAGGCCTTAAATGAAGCCAGAGAAAATTTTCGACAGGCTGAAGTTGCAAAGGCTAGGGAGGAAGCAAATAAGGACTTTAGAGAGAAAAGACTTGAAAATGCAAGAGAGGAATACAAAGAGGCCTCCAAAAAATTCAATGATTCCATATTAAACATCGGCTTTGCAAGCGTAGATGAATATGCTGCAAGCAAGATGGAAGAAGAAGCTGTGGCAGAACTTGAAAACCAAATAAACAAATACAAGGAAGACTTAAAAACTGCAGAAAGCAGTCTTGCCAAAGCCAGAAAAGATGTGGAAGGTCTTGAAGTTGTTGATATAGAAAAGATAGAAAAAAACATAGATCTATGTAAAACAAAAAAATCGGAAATAGAGAAAAGTATAAAGGAGAATTTTGCTAGGTTAATGCATAATAAGGCATTGTTAAATAATATAAAAGCTGTGAACGAAGAAAAAAAAGAAAAAGAGGAAGAATACAGAAAAATTGGCCATCTGGCAAATATGGCAAAAGGCAATAACAGAGAGAAGCTTAGCTTTGAACGATATGTTTTAGCTGCTTATTTTGATGATATTATAGAAGCTGCCAATGAAAGGCTCTTAAAGATGACAGATGGAAGATTTGAACTTTCAAGAATTAGAGAAAAACAAAAAGGAAGAGCTCAGCAGGGTTTGGAAATAGAAGTTTTTGACTATTATACAGGACTGCCGAGGCATGTAAAGGTTATATCTGGAGGGGAAAGTTTCAAAGCATCCTTATCTTTGGCTTTAGGGCTATCTGATGTAGCACAAGCTTATGCAGGGGGCATCAGCTTAGATACAATTTTTATAGATGAGGGTTTTGGCAGTTTGGATGATGATTCATTGGAAAAATCCATACACTGTTTACTGGATCTGCAAAAATCCGGCAAGCTGGTAGGAGTGATATCCCACGTGGGAGAGTTAAAAGAAAGAATAAGAGCTAGAATCGAAGTAACACAAGGCATGACAGGAAGTAGTACAAAAGTTGTAGTAGTTTAAATGAGGTGAATTTATGGAAAATTTTTTTCAAATGGGAGCTTTCACTATAAGCCTCCTAATATTTTTGTTTATTCTAATTGAAAGAAGAAGTGCTGCTAAAAGAAATGAAAAGCTTAAAGAGAGAATATCAGCTTCAGAGAAAAGAATTGAATATCTGGAAAAACTTTTGGATAAAACAGAGAAAACTATGAGAGATGAAATGGGGCTCAGCAGGGCAGAGCTGTCCAATTCTATAAAGGGTCTCAGCGATTCTCTGATTTCAAGGATAAATGAAATGTCAAAACTTCAGCATATGCAATCAGATTCTATGGATAGCCGCATGGCAAGATTGGTAGATACCAATGAAGAAAAATTGGAAGCTATGAGAAAGGAACTGGAGTCAAAATTAAATAATATTATAAGAGAGAATAGTGAAAAGCTGGAGGCTATGAGGCTTACTGTAGATGAGAAACTTAG
>JAAYMO010000045.1 GCA_012521375.1 Clostridiales bacterium | reverse complement strand
TGAAACATTGGCAATAAGAGTGAAAGAAATGCTTCTTACAAATCATAATAGGCCGGGTAAAAAGATTGTAAAACTGAAAGGTATAGTGATTCATTGGACTGCAAATACAAATAAAGGTGCAGATGCAATAGCTAATAGAAACTATTTTAACAATACCAAGAATTCTGTTTCCGCTCACTATATTGTTGATGATAAAAACATAATAAGATGTATACCTGATGGAGAAATAGCTTATCATGTTGGTGCAAAAAAATATGCTGCAGCAGGTTTGAAAATAAAAGAGGGAAACTATTCTCCCAACTATTTTCTTATAGGTATTGAGATGTGTGTTAACAGCGATGGAGACTGGGATAAAACCTATCAAAATACAGTTGAACTTGCTGCATATTTATTGAAAAAATACAATCTTAACATTGATAGTATGTACAGACACCATGATATAACAGGGAAAGATTGTCCCAAAATTATGCTGAAAACTAAAGATTGGCAAGCTTTTAAAAAGAGAGTAGCCCATTATATGGATGAAATAAAATTGTTAATCAACGGGGAATTAGTGGTCATTGATAAATATGTAAAAAATAATAAAATATATGTGCCAGTGAGAGAAGTATTCAGAATATTAGGAGCGGATATTTACTGGGAGCAACATAAAAAGGTTGCAAATATAAAATTGTATTCCTCATTGTGAAAGGAAGTCTGCTTTTCTTTAAAATAATATAATTGAGGGATTTTTTACATATAAATACTATAAATAATCCCTCAATTAAACTCATTAGCACTTAAATATAATAAAAATTATATTTGTACGCCGTTAGATTCAAAATATTCTATGATGTAATCCATACCCAATTGTTCAATGGTTTCTCTTTTTTGAAGTCCATTTTCTATGCACAAACCTAAGGATTCGTAGTATTCATCCAACATCTGATCAAATCTTTCTTTATCCATATATTCACCTTTAAATGGACCAACAGTGAGAGGTTGCTCCATAATTCTTGTCGGCAAATAATCATCCTTTCTTGTAAAGCCTGCATGCACAGTGTTGAAAGCTCTTTCCATATTGATAATTCTCTCTGCAATAGTCCAGAGTTCTTTATCAGTAATGGTTTTACCTGTTAAAGCTTTATACATTCTTGTAAAATGCTTTATATCTGCAAGAGCTACTTCATACCAGCCTGCGTTGAAGTAGCAAATCCCTATGGAATCAATAATGGCTTTGTATCTTTCGTACCATGCAACTAATTTGCCTTTTCCTTTATATGAGCCAGGAATTCCGGCTTCTTCACAATTGAAAAGCCATTTACCCACCTCATTAGGTATCTGACGGTTTTCCGTTTGTGGGGAACCTGTTAGATGTCCGCTTCCCCGTGTGCTTGTAGCAATTCCAAGAGACCATGCTTTATGAGAGTGTACACCTTGTTCGTTTATTCCCACTCCTTTAATCTGCATGGCATATTTAAAGCTGTTGCGTCCTATGATTTTGGAAGCATTATGGACTCCTTCGGCAAGTATATTACCAAAATCTTTTCTATATGTGATTTGTTCGACAAGCTCAGTAAGATCTTTTGCATTACCCCATTTAAGCTGAAGTCCATAAGTATCCTTTTCATCAATTATTCCTTCTTCAAAACACTCTATAGCCCACGCTACAGAAGCAGAAACTCCATCTACATCTAGTCCGTATTTATTACATAGCGAGTGTATTTTAAGAACATAGAATGGATCATCAATATCCCAGTTGGAAGCAAATCCTCTTACTGAGTTAGCATGCATTCCTTCACAGGAAAGGACTTCACCATCTCTTTCCATCTCATAATAATGGAGACAGGCCAGAGGACAATTATAGCAATTTGTTCGCTTTACTTCATAGGGTTTATAAGCTTCTTCAGAAACCTTTTTTGATTTTTCAGGATCCCAATATTCTTCTTGAAGATTTCTTACAGATGTAGGAACTCTCCCACTCCATCCACCTACACCTGCCATACCGTGGGTGCCGCCTTTTTTTAATGATGCAGAAGCAGAAGATGAAAGCAATATGTGGCTATAGCTTTTTACTAAATCATTAAAAAGTATTTGATCATGAACTTTAACAGTTCCATTTCCCTTAACAGCGATGGCTTTAAACATTTTATAGCCTAGTACAGCACCGCTTCCTCCCCAAGCTAAAGCATGAGCTTTATCGATCATTACACAGGCTACTTTAACCAAGTTTTCTCCAGCAGGTCCTATAGATAAAACTTTGATATTTTCATCTCCCAGATCTTTCTTTATGGTATCTTCAGTATCCCAAGTAGTTAATCCCCATAAATGTGAAGCATCTCTAAGTTCTGCATTACCGTCGTTAATAAAAAGATACTTAGGAGTTGATGCTTTACCTTCTATTATAATTGCATCAAAACCAGCTTTTTTCAGTTCAGGCCCAAAGTTACCTCCTCCACTGGAATAAGATATACCTCCACTTAAAACATTTTTTGTAGTGAGAGAAATCCTAGAAGAACCTGGCAAAGAAGTGCCAGTAAAACAGCCTGTTGAAATTACAACTTTATTATCTTCTGATAAGGGTTCTGTGTTTTTCGGAACTTCTTTCAAAACAACCCAATCTCCATAACCTCTACCACCAAGAAAGCTGTAATAATGCTCAGTTTCAAAGACATTAACTTTCCCCGTTGTTAAATCCACTCTAATAATTTTACCTTTTAGTTCATTCACATAATCACCTCGAATACAATTTGAATTTAATAAATATAAGTGAAATATCCGTATTTGGGGATGTATATACATGGATGTTTATCGGATAGGTTTCGCAATTTGCATATAAAAAACATTAACTTAAGCATTAATTATTATGTCAACTATTATATTTATTGTAACTTTACATAAATTATCAACAATATGTAAAAAATAATCTATATAAAAAACATACGAAAATACGACATTATTCTACTTTATTTTAGTAGAAATTATATAAAGGATAAAGAATTCTTGTGAAGAATATATCATGTACAACAAATTACACCAAAATTATTATTAAACAACAAATTGTATTATGTAATAATAAGGAGGAATTATTATGGCTTATAATCCAGAGCAACCGGTTTTTGAAACACAGGTTAAATCATCTATCAAGCTTCTATACGGTATAGAGGACAGGCCTAAAACTTGGTGGGAGTCTTTGTTTTATGCATGGCAAGTGACATTGGTTGACTTTACACCATTTATATGGGCTGGTGCCTTTGTATCAATAGCAGGACTACCTGATACTATTATTCCTACGATGATCAGTGCGTGTTTCTTAGCTATGGGTATTGCAACATTGATCCAAACAACTATAGGTAACAGACTACCTATAGTTCAAGGTCCTTCCTCTTCTGTTTTGACAGCTATGGGTGGTGTAACAGCCATATATGGATTCCCTGCGATGTGGGGAGCCGTTATCGTAGGTGGTCTACTTGAAGCAGTTTTAGGTTTTTCAAGAGTTATAGGTAAGATTCGTCGATTTATACCACCTGTGGTTACAGGTTCAGTTGTAGCAACTATAGGTTTTGTTGCTGCAAGAATTGCAGTAGGATGGATATTTCAGACTGGAAAGCCTATTCATCTGGCACTAGCATTAATAGCATTTTTACTAGCACTAATATTAAAGTTTAAAGGAAAAGGTATTTGGTCTCAAGGATTTATTCTGATTTCTGTAGTAGTAGTAGGTGTAGGGCTTGCGACTGTGCTTGGCGAATATGACTGGGCTAAAGTAGCTGCAGAACCTTGGATTGCTTTACCTAGATTATTCCCATTTAAAGGTTTTGATGGGACTGATAAAGCGGTTGTATTTATTACGGCAGCTATCATTGGAGGATTTACTGGATATATAGGTTCCATATTTGAGTCTCTTGGAGATTACGCTGCAACATGTGCAGTATCTGGTGAAGTTTATAGGGTAAAACACATAAACAAAGGAATAGCAGCTGAAGGATTAGGTTGCATGGTTAGTGGCTTTATTGGAGCATTGCCTGTTACTTCATATACTCAGAACATAGGTATCATTGCAGCAACAGGTATTGCAAGCAGATTTATTACTCAAGTTGCAGCTGTAATGTTCTTACTTTATGGTTTATCACCAAAATTAGCGATGGCATTAGCTTGCATACCGAGGTCAGTAGTTGGTGGAGTATTTGCAATTAGCGCAAGCTTGATAATGTTCTCAGGTATTGAAGTTATCATTTCTGAAGCACAAAGCTTCGAAAATAACTTAGTAGCAGGTACTGCTATAGGTGCTGGAGTAATGGTGCCTTATTTCTCAGCCACTACAGGAGCTCAATGGGTAAACACATTAAGTAATTTTGGCAAGATGTATATGACTAATAGTGTGTTTATAGCAGTTACAGTAGGAGTTATTATGAATTTAATATGTAATCATTGGTTCAAGAGCAAGAAAGATAAAACCGTTGTAGAAGCAGAAGAGTCTGCGGCTAATTAGCCGCAGACTCTTCTGCTTTTTAAGTATAAAATTGATAAAAAATGTAATGCTAAATATATAAATATTAACAGTTTGGTTTTGTTGATTTTTTTAGGTAAATTATTTATACTATATGTAAGCAAATATAAGCATCACCTGAAATGTTGGTCAGACATAAAACCTTAACCTACAGATTGTATACGGGAGCTCGGGTATCAATGTGGAAATCGTGCCTTTTATGGATGGTGGGTTGAAGCATTGATTAGGGCACCCACCTGTGTGAGTGCAGGTGTAAGGTTTATCTCTGACGGCATTTTGGGTAATTGACCAGTAGGCTGTAGCCTGCTGGTTTTTTTGTGTCAAAGTATTCTTTTTCTGAATATTATGATATAGAGATTTTTCGAGGAGGGAAATGAATGAAAAAATATAGCATGCCTGTATTACCTCAGATGGGGCCAGGTTTTAAACTAGCTAGAGCATATATACCTTTTCAAATAATGGATAAAATATTTGAGCCATGGAAGGGCCTTATGAGAGGAACAATATTTCCAGAATTATATGATCCATATCCGAAAAAGAAGAGATCGGATGAAAATTAAATAAAGGAGGCTTCTTATATGAAGATTAAAAAAGAAAGGCTGGAGCTATTAAAGGAAATAATGGCTTTAGAGTTTTCTTTAGTAGATCTCAATCTATATTTAGATACTCACCCGGAAGACGAAAGAGCCCTAATGGTCTTTGAACAGTATTCACGTAAACTTAAAAGTCTAAGAGGAAGATACGAAAAAGAATATGCACCGTTAACTGCTTTAGAAGCAGGTAATAGATCATGGAATTGGATAGAGGATCCATGGCCTTGGGAAATTGACTATGAGATGGGGGGTAAATAATATATGTGGATATATGAAAAGAAATTACAGTATCCAGCCTGGGTTGAAGGTTGTGATTTAAATATAGCAAAGCTATTATTCGCCCAGTATGGCGGACCTGATAGCGAATTATCAGCTGGATTAAGATATCTGACTCAAAGATATACAATGCCTATTCCTCAAGCTAAGGCAATATTAACAGATATTGGCACTGAGGAACTTGCGCATTGGGAAATAATAGGAACTTTAATATATAAGATTATCGAGAGAGCTACTCCAAAACAATTGAAAGAAGCGGGATTGGGTCCTCATTATGTTCAACACGGAAGAGATCTTTACCCTCATGATGCTGCCGGTGTTCCTTGGACAGCAGCTTATATTCAGGCTATTGAAGACCCAATTGCGAATTTACATGAAGATTTGGCTGCGGAAGAAAAAGCAAGAGCTACTTATGAGCACTTAATACAATCTACTAATGATAGAGGAGTAATCGAAACCTTAAGTTTTCTTAGAGAAAGAGAAGTAGTTCATTTTCAGAGATTTGGTGAAGCATT
>JAAYMO010000044.1 GCA_012521375.1 Clostridiales bacterium | reverse complement strand
TAAGAAATAAAAAAATTGACATAAATAATAATCTATGATATTTTAATAAAAATACCTTTAAATTAGTCCCGTGAGACTGGTAAGGTTTTTATATAGGCATTTACTATGTGTTTCTTTATGCTATTGTGAACCTTCCAGCTTATGGGAAGGTTTTTTTATGTTTGTATTTATTATAGTAATCTAAGACATATTAAATGTTAATCTCTCAATGGTTTTAGACTATTTTAGTTTTTTAACCTTTAAAATAGTCCAGAGAGGCTAAAAAGGAGGAGACAATATGAGTTTAGTAGGAAAACACTTAATTGACCCAGGAGATTTTACGCTGACTGAGTTTGATTCTGTATTTCAGTTGGCTGAGAAAATTATTGAGAACAAAGAAGATTTTTCTGAAATTTGTAAGGGCAAAATATTGGCATCATTGTTTTATGAACCAAGCACAAGGACTCGTCTAAGCTTTGAATCTGCAATGCTGAGAATGGGTGGTAAAGTGCTAGGTTTTTCTGATGCCAATGTAAGCTCTACATCCAAAGGCGAAAGTATTGCAGATACAATAAGAGTCATATCGTCTTACGCAGATATTGCAGTTATCAGACACCCAAAAGAAGGGGCTCCTAAACTAGCATCTAAATATTCTTCCATACCGATTATAAACGGTGGTGATGGAGGACATCAACATCCAACACAAACACTTACAGATTTGTTGACTATTAGGACTTTTAAAGGTTCTCTTCAAGGGATAAGTGTTGCGTTTTGTGGAGATTTAAAGTTTGGCAGAACTGTCCATTCTTTAATAAAAACTTTGTCAAGATATCCTTATAATAGATTTATACTCATATCACCTAGGGAACTGAGGCTTCCTGAACATATAAAATATTCTTTAGATAATCAAAAAACCATTGAAATTATTGAAACCGAAGATTTGGAATCTGTTATAGATAACATTGATATTTTTTATATGACAAGGATACAAAAGGAAAGATTTTTTAATGAAGCTGATTATGTTAGATTAAAGGATAGTTATATATTAAATAAAGAAAAACTAAAATGTGCTAAGAAGGATATGCTAATTATGCATCCCTTGCCTAGAGTAAACGAGATAAGTTATGAAGTTGACGAAGATGATAGGGCAGTATATTTTAAACAGGCAGAATTTGGAGTATATGTAAGGATGGCACTTATGGCGTTATTATTGGGGGTGTATAAAAATGCTTAAGGTAGAGAGTATTCATTATGGAATAGTGATTGATCATATAACTCAGGGTAAAGGCAAAAGAATTTTTGATAAACTAAATCTGGAAGAAGTAGATTATCCAGTGGTATTGCTTAGAAATGTACCTAGCAGTAAATATGGGAAAAAGGACATAATTAAGATAGAGAATTGTATAGATATTGATATGACTATGCTGGGACTTATCGATCCTAATATTACAATAAATATTATAGAAAATGAAAAGATAATAAAAAAGATGAAGGTAGAAATACCAAAGGAAGTGCATGGATTATTTAGATGCAAAAATCCCCGCTGTATAAGCAATACAGAACTTTATTCAAATCCATCATTTAAACTTGTTAGATTTAACGGTACAGTGGAATATATTTGTGAATACTGTGAGGAGCTTACATCATATTCATTATAAACAATATACTTAATACAGATTTATATATTCATTCAGAGGAATGGGAAACATATAATCCCATTCCTCTTTATTGATATAAAGCATATAAAGGTAATAATAATAAAAATATTAATATAATTATCCAGAATATTAAAATAACGGAAATATTGTGATATAATTAAAATAAAGGAGGAATTTATATGAGATTTCCTGCTGTTAAAGTTGGTATATCTAAGACTATCCAAAAAGAAATAACAGAAAAGGATACAGCATTATATTTTGGAAGCGGCTCCATAGAAGATTTCTTAGCTACACCTGTGTTATCAGCTTTAATGATTGAAGCTGCTGTATCTGCTGTAGACCCTCTCCTGCCTGATGGATATATAACAATAGGTAGATTTTTGAGTATTGAACATTTAGAACCTACAACAAAGGGTATGACGGTTACAGTTAAAGCAGAAATATCAGAGATAGATAATAATAGAATAAATTTTACAATCATGGCCTATGATGAACTTGGTATAATCGGTAAGGGTATTCACGAAAGATATATAGTAAATCATAGTTTGTTAAAACAAAAAGTAAAAAACAGGACAAAGAGTTTAGAACCTCAACCATAATCTAATTTATTAATTCCAATTTGTAATAAAAAAGAATATGATACTAAAATATGTTAAAAAAAATTAATAAGATATAAAAAATTTTAACTTGCATATGATTAGTATTTGTATTATCATATTATCAACCTAGGTAAATTAATGAAAAGACCTGTTAATATTTTGCAACATGTTGTTTTTTTGAATCATAATTTTAATATTTTAATAATATAATAACCTAATAAAACATTACTCATGCTTTCGCTGAATTCCTTATTAGGAAGCGGGGGAACCAATTTTTTGGGGTGAATCCTATGTTATAGGTAGGGCTATTCTCTTTCGGTCCGAACCCGTCAGCTAACCTCGTAAGCGTAGGAAGAGGAGGTTTGGGTGTATAGGGTTATACGCTTTTTGCAGTGTATGAAAACCTAGCCGTGGATACCTCCACGGCTTTTTTTATAGCTCATACCTCCCCGACACAGGTTATTACTAAATTATAAAGGAGGTATTTTGATGGTAGTTGTAAATAAGACCAGTGTAGAATTAAATCATTTTATGTTTAAAAAACTTTTAAGAGTTAGGAAAGCTAATCCAAGTGACTTGAATGAAGTTTATGCAATAGCTTGTTCTGTTGGTACTTCAGAGAAAATATCGGAACAGGGATTTTTAGTTGACGATTACAGATCTAATCCTAAATTTTATAAAAAGAAACTGCTTAATGCCATAATGAATCTTGAACATTTTTATGTAGCTGAATATGATAAGATCTATGGTTTTATGATGGCATATACTAAAGAACAATGGCTAGCAGATAACCCTGATTGGATTACAGATGTTTATTGGAAACCAGACTTTGATAAGAGCAAATTAGATAATTTTGTGGTTGTTGATAAGACAGCTATAAAAGCAGGATTAACAGGTCAAGGTATAGGTAGTTTGATTTATACGAGATTATTGTCAGATTTAAAAAGTGAAGGAATTGAAAACATTTTTGCTGAGACAATAATCAGTCCACAGCCTAATTTTGCTTCTCTTCAGTTCAGAAAAAAACAGAAATATACATTGGCAGGGATGCGATATGAACACTATAATGATAAATTGTATACGGATTTAGTGTATTATAAAAAAGTTGAATAAAATAAGCTTCTATAGTAAATGTTGGGGTGGAGAAAAATGTACCTCAACATTTTTTTCCCATTATAAAATGCACTTGGCAAATAAATATGCTAAAATCCAAATTGGCTAAAAATAACATAGAAAGGATATCTTTTCACATGTGAATCTAATTTTATCACACAATTATTAAATCTAGAATGGATTGTTGACAAAGAGCCTTTTATTTATGATATAATAATATCAAACTAAACAGCTTGTTTCTACGAGGTTGTTTTCCTAAGTTTTTAAATATGGAAACAATCCTATGGGTATAATTGGAAACGATTATGCCTCCCGTTTGGAAAGTAGATGTTAATTGATCAGTTATGTTACAGCTTTCAACGGGGAAGCTGTTTTTTTATTGACAAAAATTCAAGAAATGAGGGATTAGTATGATTAAAAAAACAAAACTATATTCTGTAGTATCTGCATTTATAGCTATTATTATGATGATTTCGGTAGTTACCTTTGCAGAAACATCTGAAGCTAATGCTAACCAAACTAGTGATTGGAAAAGCAAGGCTTGGTCACGTTTGTATGAAGGTCAGGACTTTCAGCATGACAAAAATCTTACAAGGGCTGAAATTGTGGCATTAATCAATGCTTTCTTTGATATAAAAGGCCATGGAGAGATAAGCTTTATAGATGTTCCAGATGATGCGAGCTATTATAAGGAAGTAGCAAAGGCTTTTAATGCTGGATATATAAAGGGTAGAAGTGAAGATATATTTGATCCTGAAGGTGAAGTATACAAAATAGAAGCATACATAATATTAGCAAGAGTATTAAAATTAGACCTAGATAAACAAGCAAATCAAATGCAAAGATTTAAGGATGCTGATGAAGTGCCTAGCTGGGCTATTGGAGCAGTAGAAGCGTTAACTGAGCAAGGGATAATTGGTGATAAAAATAAGATAAAGCCCTTTGAAAAGGTAATAGGCTCTGAAGTAGTAGAATTATTAGGAAAGCTATTACCTGGAACTGAAACTAACGAAGAAGCACCAAAACAGGAAGAAAAAGGGGGCGGGAAATCCCCACTTAATCTTCAGGGAGTATTCTCTGTAGCCATTGATGATAACAGATCAATAGATTTAGGAACTATCGAAGATGAGGTTAGCAGTGAAGAATTAATTATCAAGCTAGTATTTGACAGAGGTGTAATTAGGGAGTATTGGGAAAATAACAAAGAACAAATTATACTTCAAGCGAACAATGGAGAAATAATAGACAGTGAAGTGTTTAAAATTGATGGAGTAGAGGAAGAAAAATCTCACATATTCATTAAGCCTTTAGAAAACTTAAAATCAGGAAAGACAGTCAACATAGTAATAGGAAAAGACTTAAAGGCTAACAATGGGAATTCCCTTGGCAAAGATATTATTATTACATTTACTATAAAATAATGTGTTTCTAAATAATCTATATAAAACAAAATCATATAAGGGAAAATTTATTTTCCCTTATATTAATCATAAAGAAAGGAATTATACTATGAAAAATAAATCTAAAGTGTTGATATCGATATTGTTAATTTGCATTTTTACTACTAGTATTTTTGTATATGGGGAAGAAAACAGTAAGGCGTTACACCTAGTAGAAACCCTTCCAAAACATTTTTCTATAGATGTACCACTTGATACTGAAATAAAATTACTATTTAATAAAAATGTTGTTAATTTTTCAGTGAAGGAAAATAACTCTACTTGTTTTAGCATTGTAGATGAAAATAATGAAGAGATATTAATAGATGTTATTTTCCCTGATGATCAAATAGAGCCTGATAGGAAAAGGGAAATTTTTATAAAGCCTAAGGAAGCTTTTAAAGAAAATACAACCTATACTGTAAATATTTCATCGAACCTTATGGCTAAGAATGGAAATAGCCTAGGGGAAAATATAGCCTTTACTTTTACCACAATAAGATTAACTAACGTTGAAACCGATTCAAATAAAAGTGAAGAGCCTAAGGAAATCTCGGCTTATGTTGAAAAACCTGACGGTAATTCCGGTGATGTGGTTTTAAATCCAGAAGAAGCCGAAACAGATATTGTTACTGAAAAGGATCAAGAGGAAGTAATACCTGCCCCTCAGGATGCCTCTGAAGAGGACCTGGATGAAGAAAATGAATTAATAGGAAATGCCATAGAAAAGCCTACTAATCCAAAGAATTCAGGGGATGAGGCAGCTAGTGAAGCTTTTTCAGATGCCTTAGCCGAGGATGATACAATAGAGGCAACAAAGTTCGCTTCTACCAATTACTTATTACCTGTATTTATAGTAATCATTGTTTTAGTAGCTATTATAATAATAAAGGGTAAGAAGAAGTAGCGATGATAAGAAAGAGGATTCTTTATATACTTATCTTCATATCTCCCATAGTCCTAATATTATTAACTCTTTTTATAGGAAGATATCCTATTTCCTTTAGTGAAATACCAAAGGTTTTAGCTTATCCTTTTCTAAAGAATAAATCTAGCATACAGGAAACACATTATACAATAATCTGGAGTATTCGTATGCCAAGAGCAATATTAGCTGGTCTTGTCGGTGCTTCCCTAGCTGTGAGCGGCGCTGCATTTCAAGGCCTTTTCTTCAATCCTCTAGTAGACTCTGGAATGCTAGGGGTTAGCTCAGGGGCAGGATTTGGTGCAGCCCTGGCTATACTTTTATTTAATAGATCTTCAATATATATCTATATCTTCGCTTTATTTTTTGGAGCAGTAGCAGTGTTATTAAGTTATATAATTGGGCGGACCTATAACACTACACCGACTATTATGCTAGTGTTAGGAGGTACAGTGGTATCCTCAATATTTTCTTCTCTCATTTCTCTTACTAAATATGTAGCAGATCCATATGAAAAGCTACCGGCAATTACTTTCTGGCTACTAGGCAGTTTTGCTTCAGTAAGCAGACAAGATCTTATTGTAGGGCTGCCACCTATGACAATAGGTATACTGGGTTTAATACTAATACGGTGGAGAATAAATGTACTCTCTATGGGGGACCGTGAAGCTCATACATTAGGAATTAATTCTAACTTAAACAAATTAATAGCAATTGGATTTGCGACTCTAGCTACTGCTGGTGCTGTTTGTGTCAGTGGCACAATTGGTTGGATAGGCCTCATAATCCCACATATCGGCAGAATGATAGCTGGAAATGATAATAAAAAACTAATACCTATTAGCTGTATATTGGGTGCTTCTTTTTTGATAATCATAGATAATATAGCAAGAACCCTTACTAGTGGGGAAATCCCTATAGGAATTTTAACATCAATGTTAGGGGGGCCTTTTTTCATATATCTATTAAAAAGGACTAAGGGAGGATCATGGTAGATGGACGATTTGGCAGTACAGGTGAAAAATGCTTCCTTTAGCTATGGTAAAAAACAGGTATTTCATGATATTAGTTTTAATGTTAAAAAGGGAGAGGTCTTTTGCATAATTGGGCCAAATGGTTGTGGGAAAACCACATTATTAGATTGCATATTAGGATTGCTTAAGATAAATACTGGAGAAATTTTAGTAGGTAAGGTAAACATAAAGAAAACTAAACCTCAGGAATTAGCTGAAAGGGTTGCCTATGTACCCCAGACCCATGAAAGGCGATTCCCTTACAAGGTAGAAGACATCGTCCTCATGGGAAGAGCCTCTAAAACTAAGATATTCTCCTCTCCCAATAGTGAAGATAAAGAAATTGCAAAGAAAGCTATGGAGAAGGTCGGCATTCTTGAATTAGCGGATTCACCATATACACAAATAAGCGGGGGACAATGTCAACTGGTAATGATAGCAAGGGCCCTTGCTCAAGAATCAGAAATTATAATAATGGATGAACCGACAGCACATTTAGACTTTAAAAATGAGTTGATATTATTAGAAACTGTGGTTAATCTAGTGAGGGAAAACAATATAACAGTAATTATGGCTACACATTTTCCAAACCATGCTTATTATTTTGAAACTAACAATATTCCAACTACTTTAGCCCTTATGAATAACGGGGTACTAGAGAAAATTGGTAACCCTGGAGAAGTGTTAAATGAAAACAATATTCGTCAAATATATAGTATTAATTCCAAGTTAATAGATTATAACTTAGGCAAGAGGTTTATAAAACAAATTGTTCCTTTATCCATTGTAAAGGATGCATAGGAATTGGGGGATTACAATGAAGAATTTTACAAAAGCTAAAAGCTATAAAAATATAATTATGATGTTGATAGTGGTTATATTACTTCAAGCCTGCTCAGCCCAACCTGTAGTCCAACCACAGGAACAATCTAATCAGGATACTCTTTCTCTTATAACGGTAACAGATTACCTAGGTAGAGAGGTTTTGATAGATAAGCCTGTAGAAAGAATAGCCTGTGGATATGCCTATTCAGGTCACGTAGTTACTATGCTTGGAAGGGCAGAGGATATAGTTGCAGTAGTTAATGGACTACAAAGAGATAAGGTGTTAACAAATCAATATCCGCATATTAAGGACTTACCCGTTCCCTTCAGTTCAGGTACCATAAATATAGAAGAGCTCCTTACAACTAAGCCTGATGTAGTTTTTATTCAACCGGATACAGCAACAAATGAAAGTGTGGTATCAAAGCTAGACCAGCTGGGCATTCCATATATAGCTATAGCATTTAATTCTATTAAAGAACAAATTGATAGCATTTCACTAATAGGAAAGGTTATTGGAAGAGAAGAAAAGGCCAATGATTATATAGAGTATTATCGAAACACTATAGAAACTATTAGGAGTATTTCCAAAACAATTCCTCAAGAGGAAAGGGTACGTCTTTACCACTCTGTTAATGAGGCGGTTCGTACTGACATAGATAATACTCTACCAGCGGATTGGATTGGAGCCACCGGAGCAATAAATGTATCACTGGGACACGATTTAAGAGTAACAGGAGATAAAGCATTTGCTACTTTAGAGCAGATATATCTATGGGATCCAGATGTTATTATAGCAAACGAATCTGGGGTTCCTGAATATATATTAAGTAATGAACAGTGGGCTGCATTAAGAGCTGTTAAAGAAAAAAAGGTATATCAAATGCCCAATGGGGTATCGAGATGGGGTCATCCTGGCTCTATTGAAACACCCTTAGCTGCATTATGGACTGCCAAGCTTTTATATCCAGATTATTTTGAGCATATTGACATGGAAGCCGAGACGAAAAAATACTATAAAGATTTTTTTAATATGGAACTAAGTGATGAAGAAATAGATGAAATATTAAGAGGTAAAGGAATGAGGGAGCCAAAAAATAGTAAACAATAGGGGGATTAATAATGAGAACCTTTGTATGTATTGATGACACAGACAATTTGAGCCCAGAGGCTAAAAGCACAGGGGAATTAGCAAGAATTATGATAGAGTATATAGAAGAAGAGGGTATGGGAAAATGCTCTTTTATCACAAGACATCAACTATATGTTCATCCAGATATTCCTTATACCTCTCATAATAGTGCAATGTGCTTTGTTATAGAACACGATAAAGATATTTTCAAACCCTTAAGAGATTTTGCTATTGATTTTTTAGTAAGAGAAAGCTCGGAAGGTTCTGACCCAGGATTGTGCATAGTAGAGGAGGAAAAGCTTAAGGATAGGGATTTATTAATAGACTATGGGAAAAGAGCAAAAAAAGAAATCTTAACTAAGGAAAATGCCTATGATACTGCAAAAAAACTAGGTGTACATCTTTCGGAGCATGGGGGTACTGGGGGAGGTGTAATTGGAGCACTGGCAGGGGTTGGGCTTCGCCTTACTGGTAATGATGGGCGAATTAAAGGAAAGATAAAATTTCCTCTTCCGAAAAATATTTTAAGTGTGAGAGAAATATTAGATAACTCTACCATTGATGTAGTTCAAAGCTTAGATGGAGATTTGATTTTAGAAAATGAAAGAGTTATTATAGGTGAAAAAGTAAAAACAGTATTTCTAGATTTTAAGCGGGTTCTACTTGTTTACAAAAAACTCGATGAACAAACAAACAGCTATATTTGGCATACATGTATAAAGGAGCAATGGAGAAATTACTAATCCTATGGATTATAAAAAATTAAAACTTGATAAATTTTAGGTTCTAAAATAAAAGCACCCCTAATGAAGGAGTGCTTTTATTATTTCTATATTCAATTATCTTCCAGACATGCTTCTTTCAGCCTGTTCTATCATCTTTCTTACCATGTTGCCGCCAACTCTACCGGCATCCCTTGCTGATATATCACCATTATAGCCTTCTTTTAGGTTAACACCTACTTCAGAAGCTACTTCATATTTCATTCTTTCAAGAGCGGCTGTAGCTTGAGGTACTACTTTACGGTTGGACCTTGCCATTAATATCACCTCCTGCTATTATATTTTACTTTTTCACCTAAATTATTAGTGTTATATTCTGCATATATATCAAAAGTTTTCTTTTGCTGATGACATAAATAATTGGTATTATTTTAAAGAAAAATATAGATAATTAAATATATTATTAAAAAGTAACCATATATGGTAAATTTAAATTAATCCAGCCTATTTAAAATTTTTCATCAATATGATATAAATAATATATAAAAGTCAAAGATGGTCAAAGTCAAAGGAGATTGTATATATGGATATAAATAAATTGACTAAGAAAGCCCAAGAGGCAGTTTTTGAGGCTAATAATCTTGCTCTGAAACTAAACAATCAATCTATAGATGTTGAACATCTTCATTTTGCTTTGTTATCGCAAAAAGATAGCTTAATATCAAAAATACTGATTAAAATGAATGTTCCTGTTGATTTTTATTATAAGGATTTAAGCGATGAATTATCCAAATTGCCGAAAATATACGGGAGCAATGCAAATGTAATTGTTACCAGAAGATTTGAAGAAATTTTTATTCAAGCTGAGGAAATTGCTGATAAATTTAAAGATGAATTTGTAAGTGTGGAACATATTTATTTAGCAATTATGGAAGAAAGAAATAGTATGTCCAGTAATATTATTAAAAAGTATGGAATAACTAAAGAAAAATTTCTTAAAGAGCTTTCCACCATAAGAAAAAATCAAAGGATTACAAGCCAAAATCCTGAAGAGACTTATGAGGCATTAGAGAGATTTGGAAGAGACTTAGTGGAAGAAGCTAATAGAGGGAAACTGGATCCTGTTATAGGCAGAGATGCTGAGATACGAAGAATAATCAGAATTTTGTCTAGGAGAACAAAAAATAATCCTATATTGATTGGAGAACCAGGTGTTGGCAAAACAGCAGTAGTAGAAGGATTGGCACAGAGGATTATGAAAGGTGATGTGCCGGAAGGGTTGAAAGGGAAGACCATATTCTCTTTGGATATGGGTGCTCTTATAGCAGGAGCTAAATATAGAGGTGAGTTTGAGGAGAGATTAAAAGCTGTATTAAAGGAGATTGAAGCCTCTGATGGCAATATAATACTTTTCATAGATGAGATACATAATATTGTAGGTGCTGGCAAGACAGAAGGAGCTATGGATGCTGGAAATCTATTGAAGCCGATGCTAGCCAGAGGAGAGCTTCACTGTATAGGGGCAACTACAATGGATGAATATAGGAAGTATATAGAGAAAGATGCAGCATTAGAACGTAGATTCCAGCCTGTAATTATTGAACCTCCAACAGTCGAAGATACCATATCCATTCTCAGAGGTTTAAAAGAGAAATTCGAGATACATCATGGAGTAAGAATACAGGATAATGCATTGATTTCTGCAGCTGTGCTGTCAAATAGATATATAAGCGATAGATTCCTTCCTGATAAGGCTATTGATCTTATTGATGAAGCAGCTGCAATGTTGAGGACAGAAATTGACAGCATGCCCGCAGAGCTGGATGAAATAATGAGAAGAATAATGCAGTTGGAAATAGAAAAGGAAGCCTTGAAAAAAGAAGATGATAAACACTCAATTGAAAGGTTGGAGGCGCTAAATAAGGAACTTTCAGACTTAAAGGCTCAAAGCGATTCTATGAAAGCTCAGTGGGAGTTAGAGAAAGAAAACATCAAAAATATAAGAGAAATAAAAAAAGAAATAGAGGATGTAAAGGGATTAATAGAGAAGGCAGAGCTGGAATATGATTTAAACAAGGTAGCAGAACTGAAGTATGGTAAGTTAACTGAATTGGAGAAAAAGTTAAATGAAGAAAAAAATAAACTTGAGAGTTTACAAACAGGAGAACAACTTTTAAAGGAAGAAGTCACCGATGATGAAATAGCAGAAATAGTTTCTAAATGGACTGGAATACCAGTAACCAGACTTGTGGAAAATGAGAGAGATAAGTTGTTGAGATTAGATGAAATATTGCATGAGAGGGTAGTTGGTCAGGATACAGCAGTATCTGCAGTGGCAGATGCAGTTATAAGAGCTAGAAGTGGACTAAAAGATCCAAGAAGGCCTGTGGGCTCTTTCATATTTCTGGGACCTACAGGTGTAGGAAAAACTGAATTAGCCAAAGCCCTCGCAGAGGCTCTATTTGATACGGAAGAAAATATGGTCAGAATAGATATGTCTGAATATATGGAGAAGTATTCAGTATCAAGACTTATTGGTGCACCTCCTGGGTATGTGGGTTATGAGGAAGGAGGTCAACTGACGGAAGCTGTAAGGAGAAGACCTTATACGGTAATACTCTTTGATGAAATAGAAAAGGCTCAGCATGACGTATTCAATATACTTCTTCAATTACTGGACGATGGAAGACTTACGGATAGCCAAGGTCATGTAGTGGATTTTAAAAATACGGTTATAATTATGACTTCAAATATTGGCAGTGAATATCTGTTGGAACATGTGGATGATAAAGGTATTCTAGATGATAAAGTACAATCAGCAGTTATGGATGAGATGAAAAGATACTTTAAGCCAGAGTTTTTGAACAGAGTTGATGATATAGTTTTCTTCAAACCCTTAGGTAAGAAAGAGTTATTAAAGATAATTGAACTACAATTTAAATATATTGCAAGCAGGCTCAAGGATAGGGATATTGATATTACATTAGGAGAAGATGCTAAGGAATTTATTCTGGAGAACTCCTATGAACCGAAATATGGTGCAAGACCAATAAAAAGATATATGCAAAAAAGCATTGAGACATTTATTGGCAGAGCATTGATAGCGGGAGATATAAAAGAAGGAGACAAGGTTTTAATAGGTAGGGAAGGGGCAGGATTAAGCTATAAAAAGATAAATATGTAATTGTTTTAAAATATGATAAAATTTTACAATAGATATTAATCGTATAGACATACTAGAAATAATTATAAATACAACAGTAAAAAATCATGCAGTGATTTTACCGGCAGGTTATCAGAACAAGGTGGGGATTTGATGAAAGAAATTAAAATAACAGAAAATGAAGCAGGTCAACGATTAGATAGATTTTTAAGAAAGCTTATGAAAGAAGCTACCTTAAGTGAAATATACAAAGGTATAAGAAAGGGTAAAATCAAGGTAAATGGGAGAAAATCCAAAGAAAATTATATATTGGCTGTTGATGACATTGTCAATTTTAGAAATATGAATGTGGAATCTGGGTTTATTGAGAAAAATATAATTGACAAAGCTGGCGGCTTAAGTATTATTTACGAAGATGAAAACATAATGGTAGTAGATAAGCCTGCTGGACTTTTGAGCCATCCTAGAAGCTCGAAAGACAAAGATACCCTGATACACAGGATACAATATCATATTCAGTTATCTCAAGGACAAAACACCTCTCCCACTTTTTCACCCTCATTATGTAACAGACTGGATAGAAATACTGCCGGTTTGGTTATTGCTGCCAAAAACTATAAAAGTTTGAAAGCAGTAAATGAAATGATTAGGGAAAGAAAATTGAAAAAGTTGTATCTTTGCGTAGTAAAGGGCAGCACAGATTTAAATGGACAAATTTCAGGCTTTTTGAGGAAAGATGAAAAAGCCAAAAAAGCACTACTAGCTGATGAAGGGAAAGAATCTATAACATATTATGAAAAAAGAGATGATAACGGAGAATTTTCTCTACTTTATGTTCAGCTGATTACAGGAAGATTTCATCAAATACGTGTTCATTTATCCAGCATAGGACATCCTATTATAGGTGATGTAAAATATGGAGATAAAAAAATTAACGATTATTTTAAAAAAAATTTTGACTTAAACCACCAATTGCTATTGGCTCATATAATAAGAGTAGAGGAAGCTCCCCAAGAGCTGGGATATTTAAAAGATAAAACATGGTATAGCAATATACCCAAGAAATATGCAAATATACTAAAGCATCTTTTTGACTATTAAACACTATAGAAAAAGGAATCCATTATTAAATTATCTTGTATTGGAACTTTTGTACTTTGTGTTATAGAATTGTTCTGATTGCATATGTGAAAACTTTTAATTAAACATAAAAGAAAATTTCTATTTAATTTTAAAAGAGGAAGTTAGAATGAAAAGAGTACCTTATACTCAGTGTGTTGCAGTAATAATTATTTTAATCTTTGCTTTGATTATTAATTTATTCATTTTGAACAATCCTTTATACTATGGATTAATTATTGGTTTAGCTGCCACATTTATTGTCGGAATAATTAATGATTATAGTGCAAAAACACTGATTACTTTTGCATATTCAGGGTTGAAAAAGAGTATCAGAGTGTTGATAATGATGTCAATGATCGCTATGCTTATAGGAATATGGAAGATAGGCGGAGTAATACCTGCCATGCTTTATTACAGCTTTGGTATGATTAACAGAGAGCTTTTCGTTGTATCATCTTTTATAATAACTTTTGTAATAGCAATACTTATGGGAACTTCTTCAGGAACTGTAAGCACTGTGGGAATTGTATTAATAGGATTGGGAAGTGCTATGAATATACCACAGCCGGTGATAGCGGGAACAGTTGTATCTGCAGCCTTTGTGGGGGATAGAAGTGCTCCAATCTCAAGTGTATTTAATCTTGTTGCCAACATGACTGAAACTGATCCCCGTGATAATTTCAAATTTTTTATGAGAACATTATTTGCTGGTGTAATACTGACATGTATTTTTTATTATTTTGTTGGATTAAACTATTCATATGATGCTTATAATCCCGTTAGTGTTTCAAATTATAAAAGTTTATTAGCTCAATATGTAAATATTACTCCTTTGTTATTGATACCGCCGCTTATACTTATAATTTTTTACGCTCTTAAATTTACTGCTTTATATACAATGGCTGCATCAGTGGTAATCGGAGCAGCTTTTTCAGTGATATATCAGAAAATATCGGTGATAGATGTAATTAAAGCTGCTTTGATTGGTTTCCATCCAAATATACCTTCAGAATACAGCGTTGTTCTTTCCGGCGGAGGACTTATATCTTTCAAAACTATGCTTTTGGTTCTAATTTTTACAACATCCCTAAATGGAATGTTTGAAGGTACTAAAATTGTTGAAACTTTAGTTGAACCTATATTAAAAAGAATTAAAACCCCAAAATGTCTTTTGCTTTTTACTATAGCTTTCAGCATTGTTTCAGCATTATTTATGTGCAATCAGGTGATTTCTATAATAATTCCTGCAGGAGTATTGATGAGCAGATATAAAGATATGGATATTGATAAAAGAGTATTTGCTAGATTGCTTTCAGATTCAGGTGTCATGATAAGTTCTATAATTCCATGGAATGTAGCTGCTTTGACACCTGCTACCATTATGGGAGTAGAAGTAATGGATTTTATGCCCTACGCATTTCTATCCTATATCATGCCTATAATTGCAGTAGTTTATGTGATGTCATTCTATAACTATAATTTAAAAGAAAAAAGAGGCAAAACCAATGAAGAAACATATAGTCAAGCTATCAGATAATAGAAAAACATTGTTGGCATATTTAAAAGAAAACATGGATTTATCCTCAAGAAAAGCTAAAAAGCTATTGAGTATGGGAATTAAAGTTAATGGCAAAAAAGCCTATGGAGACACAAAATTGAAAGATGGGGATATATTGATTTTAGAGGAAGATATAAGTGAAGACTATATAAAACCCGAGATGATGAAACTTTCTATTATATATGAGGATGACCATATCCTGGCGATAAACAAACCACCTAATTTACTAGTTCACCCAACAAAGAATCATATAAGTGGTACACTGGCAAACGGTATAAGATACTATTTAGATATGAGAGGCATCAGGGAACCTGTCAGATTCTTTAACAGAATCGATATGAATACGTCAGGCATAGTTGTTGCAGCAAAAAGTTCCCAAGCTCATAGCTTATTGGACAGGTACTCGGCAGAAACTATGGAAAAGAAATATATAGCAGTTATTTCAGGAGTCCCTTCTGATAAATGTGGCAAAATAAGACTTCCTATAAGCGATGATACGGATACAGAAGGCAGAAGATACATTTCTGATGAGGGAAAATCAGCAGTTACAGAGTACCAAGTATTAGAGGAATATGAAGATGCATCTTTAGTATCAGTAATTATAAAAACAGGCAAGACCCATCAGATACGGGTTCATTTCAGCAGCATAGGGCATCCGTTATTAGGCGATAAGCTATATGGCGGACCGGATGATGATATAGAGCGGCAGGCCTTACATGCTTGGCAGCTTAATTTTCTTCATCCTATAGATAAAAAAAATATTAATTTAAAGGCTGGACTGCCTTCTGATATACTTATGCTGTTGCAAAAACTTAGAGGAGAAGCGTAACCATGAAGCATTACAATGAATATTTAATCACTGAAGAACACTCAGGTAAGAGTATAAAAGATTATCTCAAGAATCATATGCTAATATCTAATAGAACTCTTGTAAAGTTAAAAAAGAACTCTTCAATACTTTTAAATGGGGAAGCAGTTTATGTAACAAAAAAACTAAAAGCAGGTGATCGGCTTGAAATTATACTATTGGATGAAGAATCAAAAAATGTAATACCTGAAGCTATTGATTTGGATATTATCTATGAAGATGATTATATAATCGCAGTAAACAAGCCGCCTGATATGCCGGTTCATCCTACAAGAGGCCATCTTACAGGAACACTAGCTAATGCTTTAGCTTATTATTATATGAACGTGGGAAGAAGCATTAAGATTAGGCCAATAAACAGACTTGATAAAGATACATCAGGGGTAGTAATTTTTGCTAAAAATTCACACATTCAATATTTAATGTCAAAGGAAGATTCTTTCATAAGCAAAGAATATATTGCAATAGTAAAAGGTATGGTATCTAAAGATAGAGAAATAATTGATCTGCCCATAAAAAGAGAGAACGAATACAGCATTAAGAGGATAGTAAACGAAGAAGGACAAAAATCTATAACTGCATATGAAGTAATCGATAAAAATGAAAAATCTAGTTTATTACGAATTGATTTGATTACTGGAAGAACTCATCAAATAAGGGTCCATATGTCCCATATAGGCCATCCTCTCATAGGAGATGAATTATATGGAGAAGCTTCCAGGTTAATACATAGACAAGGGCTACATGCGGAAAAAATATCCTTTATTCACCCCGTAACCCGTGAGCCTATAGAATTATATGCAGGTATACCTGATGATATAAAAAAACTTATTAATATGTTAGGATTAAAATATATTCTGTAGAGTAACATATTCTTTTTCAGGTATATTTTTCATCAATAGCTTTAATACTGCAAGTTTCGATGCGGCCATGGTTTCATCTTTTTTGGCAATAAAGATCTCAAGCTCTGAAAGATAAGTGTTAACCTTGTCAACATCCGTATGATCTATCAACATGGGCCAAGTTTTTTCGTATTTTTTCCACTGATTTTTCAGCTGCTTTTCTATCTTAACTACTTCTTCCCATCTTTCATGTTTTATTTCATCTTCAATCTTGGTTATTAAATCTCCAAGAATTTTTGTATTATTTTCTAATATGTTTATTGAGATTGAACCTAAAGCTATAATTGATACAATAATAATACATGTAAATACAATTATTCTCAATTGTTATACTCCCCTTTTGCAACATCTTTTAATTGATAAATAAATTTTTTATCTTCAGATATATAAGCAAATAGTATATCCTTTGGTGATTTAATATTGTTTTTCTTAAGCTGGTTTTGAAGCCAATTTATGTCATGGCCTGCAATACTAAGGTTTTGATGATTTACATAGCCATCAATTATTAAAGATATGGGCAAGCCTTCATAAGGAAGTTTTAAATTGAGATCTTCCCTTGTAACGGTTTTTTTTTCAGTTTTTAATATTATACTGATCTGGCCTCCTGTTTCTAATATGGCATATTCCACATCTTTTATATCAGATACATTTTTTAACCTGAGTTGTTCCATCAGATCATCTATATTGAATCTTTGCTTTCTTAGTTCATGTTCTAAAATATTTCCTTTCTCAATAACAATGCTAGGTTTTCCCGATATAATTCTCCTGGCTATTTGGCTTTTCAAAGATATGTAAGATAATAATGCTTCACATACAAATAATGTCAATATAGGTATAATACCTGCAATAAGAGGTATACCTGTATTACCCATAGGTATTGCAGCCAAGTCTGCAATAATCAAGGCAACTACTAATTCAGAAGGCTGTAGCTGGCCTATTTGCCTTTTACCCATAAGTCGCATTATTATAACTATCAAAAAATATAAAATTATTGTCCTGATAAATACGATTAGCAAAATAAACACCTCACTATCAGTAATACATTTTAACCTGACAGTAATCTTATATTCATAATAAAGGAGAATTCAGCAAGTCAAAATGTTAAATAAAACTTTTAAAAAAGCCTCTGGTTAAGCCAGAGGCATAGGCTCATGATAGAGTATTTTTTGAAATGTTATGGAGGGCTTCTCCAGCTTCGTCCTCATATTTACCTTCTACAGCCAGATCGCCTATTGAAACAATTCCAACAAGATTTCCATTATCTACTACAGGCAGTCTTCTTATTTGTTTTTCGGCCATTAAATCTGCTGCTTCATGAACATCAGTATCTGGGCTTATAGTTTTAATATCTCTGCTCATGACATCGGAAACTTTTATATTTGGATCTTGCCCTTTAGCTACAGAGCGCAATACTATATCTCTATCTGTAACTATTCCAACTAGTTTATTATTATTATCCACTACAGGAATTGAACCTACATTAATATTATGCATAATTTCTGCTGCGTCTTTTATAGTAGCGTTTGATGGAATAGTTCTCACATCAGTTGTCATCAATTCTCTGATTTTCAAATGAATCACCCTTTCAAAACTATGTCCTAATATATTATTTCCACATGATTATTAAAATAAATAATTAATAAATAGCTGAAATTGAAACTTTTTCTAATTTCATATTGTATACTTAATGTATGGAGGTTGATAGCATCGTGGTTGAGATGGTTGATAAAGATTTGCTGATGGCATGCAAAGAAAGAGATAAGCAGGCATTTACTGAGTTATGTAAAACCTATGAAAGATACCTTTTTACTTTATGCATGGGCTATACTGGAAACAGTCATGATGCCCTGGATTTGGTACAAGAAATATATATAAAGATATTTAGATTTATTGATAAATACGATGTAAAGAAGCCATTTCACCCGTGGATTAGAAAAGTTGCAGTAAATACATGCTTGAATTTCAAAAGAGCTTCATCAACTAATTTAATATCTTTGAATGCCGTAACCAGTAATGATTTAGTATTAGGAGATGTACTTGCTTCAAATGAGGATTTAGAAGAAGAATTTGAGAGGATTGAATTAAAAGAAGCAATGAAAGAATTATTAGAAAAACTGCCCTCAAGGCAGAGAATGGTTATAGCATTAAGATATTTTGAAGATTTGTCATATAAAGATATATCTCTGGCTATGAATCAGCCTATAGGTACTGTAAAAACAGATCTCTACAGAGCACGCGCAACACTTAAACAATATTTGTCCAAGAAACAGGAGGTGTACGGAGATGGAATGCAAATTTGACAAAGCACTACTACAAGCTTTGATTGATAATAGCATAGAACCTTTAGAGATGATTTTCCTTTCAGAACACTTAAAGGTTTGTTCAAGCTGCGTAGAAGACTTAGAAGCACTTTATACTGTGGATAAAACTCTAAAATCTTTGTTTCAAGGATTTACAGGACATGAAGATAAACTTTCTACTATGACCGAGCTTACAATAGACAATATATTTGCGGAGATAGAGCAGGAGAAAAAGCTAAAAGATTTTATCAATGATACTGTAAGAATGAATAGCATAATACTTGAAAACTCTTCAAGATTTCTTGAATATATTCCTGGAGTACCATTTATAAGACGAAAAGTGAGAACAAAATATAAAAATGCTAGGATAAGCTTATTGCCACTAAACAGAAAAAAAGCAAAATAAGGAGGGAGGGCATTTGACTGTTCTTGCATTTATATTGAAATTGTTTCTTATATTTTTATCTATAGTTTTTGTTTTAATAGCATTATTATCAATAATACCCTTTGATTATTATATAAATATAAAATATGACCAAGGAATAGCATTAAGAATAAAAATTATATGGGCTAAATTTTTAGGTATAAGTGGTACATATGATAATGCTGAAGCTTTTGCATCAAATCTTATAATATTCAATAGAGAGATAGCTTTGAAATCAAAAAACAATATAAAAAAGAAAACCAGAGTTAAAGATAAGGTCAAAAAAAACGACCTAAAGAAGAAAAGTAAATTTGATATTAGAGAAATACTGGATAAAAGCTTTTTAAAAGAAATATGCATATATATCCGAAATACCATGAGAGTTGTAAAACCTAAAGCTTTTAACCTAAAGCTATCTTTTGGATTTGATGATCCCAGCATAACAGGTTGCCTTTCAGGACTGATCTATTGCCTGAAAGAAATCATACCAATGGGTAACTTTGATATACAGCCTATATTTGAAGAGGAAGTAATATATATGAATATGAATGTTGATGGGAAGATTAGTATCGGCACCATATTGCTAATGTCTTTAAAATTTTTTTTAAATAAAAATGTAAGAAAAAAATTTAAAAATCTAAAAAAAGTTGAAACTTTTGGTTAGATGCAAGTGTAAATGATAATAGATGGTAAAAAAGAGTAAACAAGAGGAGGTATAATGATGGATAAATTGCTTATCGACAACAGTTTGGAAATGGCATTCGAAAAGCTTAAAAATTTCTTAAAATCAGAAACAGTGATTGGAGAATCAATAACCGTTGGAGAAGTTACTTTAATACCGATTATAACTGTTTCCTTTGGTTGTTCCGGAGGCGCTGGCCAAGGGAAGGATCCTAAGGGTTCAGAAGGTGGCGGCGGCGGTATAGGTGTAGGTGCCAAAATATCCCCTGATGCCATACTGGTTATCAAAGATGGAGAGGTCAGTTTGTTGCAGTTAAAGCAAAAACAAAACCTGGAAAAACTGATAAATATGGTGCCTGAATTGATAAATAAGATAAATGTTAACAAAAATGAAGGTAAATCTTGTGATGAAAGCTCCGATGAGAATAAAGAATAAGCCCTTGGGCTTTTTCTTTATTATAAAGATGATTTATGGTATTCTTGTTGTAAAAGGTGATATATATGAATACTATTGAAGCTTTGAATATAAATATAAACAAAAAACAGTTTATTTCAATTGTTGGAGTAGGAGGTAAGACTACACTGCTTTATCGGCTATCTAGGGAATTGAGAAAATGCAACAAAAGAATTCTTTTATCAACAACAACCCATATATTTATACCCCCAAAAGACATTTATGATGATATGTATATTAATAGCGATAGAAAAGCATTGCTTAAATATGCTGAATCCATAAATAAAAAGGGAGTATTTGTTATAGGTAGCCATATTACAGATGAAGAAAAGATTAAGGGAATAGATATTTCTTTAGCAGATGAACTATATAACAATCATATATTTGACTTTATATTAGTGGAAGCAGATGGATCAAAAAGGAAGCCAATCAAAGCTCCGGCTAATTGGGAACCTATGGTACCTGCAAACACAACAATCAATATAGGTGTCATAGGTCTAGATTCAATAGGGATGATTGCAAATGAAGAAAATGTACACAGGTTAGATGAGTTTTGTTTCATTACTCAATGCAGTCTGGGTGATGTAATCAATGAAATTATGCTTGCTAAGCTGATTAACCATCCTCAAGGATTATTTAAGAATACGCCTTCTAAAGCTAAGAAAATTGTTTTGCTGAACAAAGCAGATAATGTAAATATGGTTGAACTAGGCAAAACAATTGGTAAAATGATTGAGACAGATAATACTACAATAATAATTGCTTCGTTAGAAAACAATAGGTATTGGATGTGATTAAAATTATTAGTGGAATCATACTAGCCGCTGGCAGTTCAAAGAGAATGGGTAAGCAGAAACTGCTTTTACCTTTTAAGGACAGCACCATATTGGAGGAAGTGGTAAAAACAGTCATAAATTGCTCAGCACTGGGTGAAATAATCGTAGTATATCAATCAGAAGAAGTTTTGAATACAATAAAAAAATATGATGTAAAAACAATCTATAATCCCATTGCAGAAAAAGGACAGAGTACCTCTTTAGTAGCAGGTATGAAAAGTTGCAATACAAAAACTAAAGCATACATGTTCATAATGGGAGATCAGCCCTTTATCAATATAGATACAATGGATGCTATTATAGAAACATGGAATAAAAATCCCAATTCCATAATTGTTCCAAGATATAATGGAAAAAACGGGATGCCTACCATATTCTCAAGCAATTTTAAGCAAGAGTTAATGAATGTAACAGGTGATAAAGGAGGCAGAGATATTATTAAAGCCAATCCAGATACTATAATGTATGTTGATTTCTGTGATACAATGGCTGGTTTTGATATTGATACACTGGAAGACTATTACAAGTGCTTAAAGAAAATATAGGTATTGAAAAATCCTACTTCCAAATGGTATAATATACTTCGATACACATATGGGCGGTTAGCTCAGCTGGTTAGAGTGCCACGTTGACATCGTGGAGGTCGTTGGTTCGATCCCAATACCGCCCACCATACATATTTAGCAGTAAGCAGCAGATTTAATGTCTGCTGTTTTTTTATACTTTAGGACAGAGTATTCATATGTATTTGATAATAAACATCTTATGTTGATGTGGTCTCTGGAACAATATTAGCTGTTTTCGAATTAATAAAGAAAAGGACTTTTCGATGCTATATTGAATATATTAGTATAGCTGATGTAAGGTACAGCAACTTATTGCATAAATGATAATAATGTGAAGCAATAAAGATTGATAAAAAATGGGAAAAACATTCTATTAACCATTAGTGTAATAATATTTTTATTTGCCATTAGATTTAAATAATCCTGATAGTGCATTTCCATGTTCTAAAAGTATTATATACAACTTTAAGAAAGGTCGAATTTTAATATGGATACTAATGGTAAGCTTTACCTTAGATTGCATATGGAAGACCGTTATAGAATAATTGAACTGGATAGTCTTCAAGGATTGTATGAGCTACTAAAGAATATGAAAGTACAGAATTGATTATATTGTTTATTTATTTTTTCTTAAAGACACTGACTTTGTGTTTTATAATAGTAGAAAAATGCTAATCAATAAAGGGGGTAATCTTTTGAAAAGAATAGCCAGGATGATAATTTCATATCTGATATTAGTTTTATTACTTTCATCCTGCTCCTCAAAAAATGGAGTTTATATTGCTTCCTTGAATAGTTCTGATGGAAGTAAAGAGGAAAGCCCAGATATTACAATCCAATCGCCAATGACACTGTCAAATAATGATTTATTTCCTGTCAATGGAGAGCATCAATATTTGAGATTAAAAATGGTTAAAGGCAGATATTATGAAGATTGGATTCCAGGACCATATATGGGAACTATATGGGAGGGCTATTTTATTTTAGAATTGTCAGACGAATCAGGTAATGTTATTAGCCAAAATGATTTGAGTAAAGTATATAAAGAACCTTTGATTTTTAATTCTTTATTTCAAATTCAATTTGACGATTATAATGGCGATGATGATATAGATTTTACGATAGGTCAGTATGCATCCAGTAATGGAAGAGATTATAAGTTATTTACAATACGGAAGGATGGAAGAATAGAAGAATTGCCTGTTAAAGATTATTTTTCATTGTTTATAAGTAATACTACAGGTTTTTACTCTACAAAGCTTACAAAAATAGATAATATTACATTTAAAATAGAGTATTACGATAATTCAAAAGGCAAAAATATTGAAGATTATTTTAAGTGGGATGGAAATAAATTTATTAGGATTTAAGTAAATAATAAAAAAATTAATTAGCGTTCCTTATATTTTAGAGCATATAGATTAGGAGGAAACACGATGAATAATAAATTTCTGATTGTTGGTATCCTCAGTATAGTATTAGGCTTTATTGCAAAATTTCCATATAGAAAATTTATATATGAAAAAAATATATTTGATTTTGGATTGGCTGATAGCTTTCCGAGTTTCATATATATAGTTGGAATTATATTTATAATTTTTAGTTGTTCTAAAAATGAGAATGAAAAAAAAGTAATCAAAAGTATTCTTCTAATGACTTCTGGAGCTCTATTATATGAATTTGAACAACTATTTTCAAACATGACATTTGATGTAAAGGATGTAATTGCTACCATATTAGGAGGATTGTTTTCATTAGCATTATATAGATTTATATACAAGATTACAATAAAAAAACTGATATACTTAGTTGATATTAAGACGCATTTTTTATATTTTATGAAATACAGAGGGAAACTGAATAGGATTTACACCAACTTATAACTGGAAAATATGTTATTATTATACATTGGGTTGTAATACAACTGGGGAGAGTGCCACGTTGACATCGTGGAGGTCGTTGGTTCTATCCCAATACCGCCCACCATAAATATATGTAAGCAACGGTAGAGTAAGTCTACTGATTTTTTGTACTTCTGGTTCTAAGTCAATAATTGGTATGTATAGAAAATTAATGCTTGAAATAGCAATCTCATTTTGTAATAAGATAATTCTCTTAACATTTATCCTTTTAACTCTTTTGAAATTTGGATACAATTATATTAATGGGACAAATATCTACATTTTAAACTATAAATATCTAAATAGATAGGAGACAAAATATGCTAACAGGAGAAATCAGAAATAAAATCGACAGAATATGGACTGATATGTGGGCAGGTGGAATTACCAATCCACTTACAGTTATTGAGCAACTTACATATTTGATGTTTATACGTTCCCTTGATGAAAAGGAATTTGAAAATGAAAGCATGGAAGCTTTAGGAGTAACTGTAAAAAAGATATTTCCTCAAGATGAAGAGGGACAATTGATGCGTTGGAGCAAATTTAAGTCAAAGGATGCTCGTGAAATATATGATATTGTTGGAAATAAAGTATTTCCATTCATAAAAAACATGAATGGAAATAACGGAACAGCATTTTCACGTTTTATGGAAGATGCTATGTTTTTAATCCCTACTCCTCAAGTTTTGCAAAAAGTAATTACTGGAATAGATGAACTATATGAGCATGATATTAAGAATCTGGATATGCAAGGCGATCTTTATGAATATATGCTAAGTAAGTTATCTACTGCAGGCCAAAATGGTCAATTTAGAACACCAAAGCAAATAAGGGATATGATGGTGAGATTAGTATCACCATCACCTATTGATAAAATTTGTGATCCCGCCTGTGGTACTGCAGGTTTTTTAGTTTCAGCAGCAGAATATATAAGGGAAAATTATGAATCAAAGATGACCAGCGAAGACTGGGAATTTTTTGAAAATGGTATGTTTACCGGTTTTGACATGGATAGAACCATGCTACGTATATCTTCAATGAATTTATTGCTTCATTCAATCACAAAGCCAAGAATAGAATATATGGACAGCGTTTCAAAGCAAAATAATATTTCATCAGCTTACGATATTATATTAGCAAATCCGCCATTTACAGGAACAATTGATACAGAAAGTATAAATGATAATTTAAAAGCAATATGTAACACAAAAAAGACAGAGCTTCTTTTTGTTGCCCTATTTATCAGGATGTTAAGGAAAGGCGGCAGATGCGCATGTATAGTTCCGGATGGAGTATTATTCGGTACAACAAAGGCTCATAAAGCATTGAGAAAAGAATTAGTTGAAAACCATCACTTACAAGCGGTTATCAGCATGCCCAGTGGGGTGTTTAAACCGTATGCAGGTGTTTCAACAGCAGTATTGGTATTTACAAAAACAGGTGCCGGTGGAACAGACAAGGTGTGGTTTTATGACATGAAAGCAGATGGCTTTAGTCTTGATGATAAGCGTACTAAGATTGAAGAAGATGATATTCCGGATATAATAAATAGATTTCATAACCTGGAAAATGAAGCAAATAGAAAGAGAACAGACCAAAGCTTCTTTGTGGACAAGAAGGAAATAGTTGAAAACGGATATGACTTGTCCATTAATAGATATAAGGAAATAGTATATGAAAAAGTGGAATACGATGATCCGGAAGTAATCATGGCCCGTTTAGATAAGCTATCCCTTGAGATAGCCTCTAAGATGGAGGAGTTGAGGGGGTTGTTGGATGAATAAGTGGGAAATAGTTAGATTGGGAGATGTAGCGAAAATAAATATGGGACAGTCCCCAAAATCATATAGTTATAATGAAAAAGGTGAAGGACTCCCTTTTTATCAGGGGAATGCAGATTTTGGCGATTTGTATCCTAAAGTAAGATATTATTGCAGTGAACCTATTAAGATTGCATTAAAGGATGATATATTAATATCAGTAAGAGCTCCTATTGGGGCATTGAATATTGCAATGGAAAAATGTTGTATTGGAAGAGGCCTTGCTGCAATTACAGAAATTGAAGGAATTACGCATTACAAGTTCTTGTATTACATGCTGATGAGCAAATATGATGAACTGAACTTAAAAGGAACTGGTAGTACTTTTAAAGCAATAAACAAACAGAATTTAAGTGATATAGTATTTTCGCTTCCATCGATAGAAATCCAAAAACAAATTGCTAAAACCCTAGATAAAGCATCAGAACTAATAAATTTACGAAAAAAACAGTTTGAAGAATTAAATAATCTGATTAAATCTGTATTTTATGATATGTTTGGAGATCCTGCTACAAATGAAAAAGGATGGGACAAAGTAAAGATTGAAGATATATGTGATGTTGAGAGGGGAGGTTCCCCACGCCCTATAGATAATTATATAACAGAAGAAGAAAATGGTGTAAACTGGATAAAAATAGGTGATGCTGATAACAGTATGTATATAACAAAAACTAGAGAAAAAATTAAACCAGAAGGAGTAAAAAAATCTAGATTTGTTCGTGCTGGTGATTTTCTATTATCTAATTCAATGAGTTTTGGTAGACCATATATACTAAAAATAGATGGGTGCATTCATGATGGCTGGCTTGTTTTGAGAAACAGAAACAAGGCTTATATTAACGAATATCTTTATTATGCGTTAAGTAGTGAAGCAACATATGCTCAGTTTAAAATCAGAGCTGTTGGAGGAGTAGTTAACAACTTGAATTCTTCGCTAGTTAAATCTGTTTTGATTTTATTGCCACCACTATACCTACAAATCAAGTTCGCAGAAATAGTATCTAGAATAGAAGAACAAAAATCCTTAGTCCAAAAAACCATTGATGAAAGTCAGTATTTATTCGATAGTCTAATAAGTAAGTATTTTGATTAACAAGATTAAAATCAATCAATAGAAATAACATAATCGAATTGTAAATTGTGAGGTGTGAACATGCCTGCTAATTTTGATTTTTTAAAGAATAAAAGCGAATATGAACTATTTGCAAATGCCTGTATTGAAGCTGAAATAGTATTATCTACATCTGCTGCCATGAGTGCCATTGGTAGTAGAAAAGCATTGGAATTGGCTGTAAAATGGGTATATTCTGCAGATAACACCATGTCTATGCCTTATAAAGATAGTATACAGGCTCTAATTCACGAACCATCATTTAAAATTGCTATTGAGCCAGCTACATGGAACAAGTTGCCTTATATAATAAAGTTGGGGAATTTAGCTGTTCACACTGAGAAAAAGATTGACCGAAGCGATGCAATTCTATCACTAAAGTTTCTTTTTGAATTTATCCAATGGCTTGATTATTGCTATGGAAGCGAATATGAAGAGCGTGTATTTAAAGAAGAATTAATTCCTACTGAGAAAGTAGCATTAAATGAAGAGAAGATAAGAGTAATGGAAAGCCTGATTTTTCAAAAAGATGATGAAATAAAAGCTTTAAGATTAGCCATAGAAAGAATGAGTAGTAAATATACAGAAGCAAAAGCCAAACACAAGGGGAAACGTAAATTTGCTGCTGTGGATATTTCAGAATTTCAGACTAGAAAGAAGTATATAGATGTTGATTTACAGCTTCTAGGTTGGACGATAGGAGACGATTGTCTAGAAGAAGTTGAAGTAGATAACATGATGAGTATTAAAGGTAAGATTGGCTATGTTGACTATGTTCTATACGGTAAGGATGGACTTCCTCTAGCATTGATTGAAGCAAAGCGTACATCAGTTGACCCAAATACTGGACTTCAACAAGCTAAGCTTTATGCAGATTCTTTAGAAAGAAAAACAGGTAGGCGTCCTATAATATTTACTACAAATGGCTTTGAAACTTATATATGGGATGATAAGATTTCACCTCAAAGAAAGGTTAGCGGTATATTCAGCAAAAGTGACCTTGAAAAACTGATAAATAGAAGAAATAGCCTTAAGCCTTTAATAAAGATAACTATAGATGATAGAATCACAGATAGATATTATCAGAAAGAAGCTATTAGAGCTGTATGTGATGCTATTGAAAAGGGTCACAGAAAGCATCTATTAGTTATGGCAACGGGAACGGGCAAGACAAGAACTGCTGCAAGCCTTACTGATGTGTTATCAAGGGGAGGACATATAACTAATGTTTTATTCCTTGCAGATAGAACTGCGCTAGTAAAACAAGCAAAGGATGATTTCAAAAATTATTTGCCTGATATGTCTTTATGCAATCTTTTATCTAATAAGGATGATAAAAATGCAAGAATTGTATTCTCCACTTATCCTACGATGCTAAACGAAATTGATTCTGCTAAAAATGAATTTGGCCAAAAGCTATATACTCCTGCACACTTTGACTTAATAATCATTGATGAAGCACATAGAAGTATATTTAAAAAATATAGAGCCATTTTTGAATACTTTGATAGCATTCTAGTGGGATTAACTGCTACACCAAAAACTGATGTTGATAGAAATACTTATGACTTCTTTGAAATGGAACAAGGTGTACCAACCTATGCTTATGATTATGAAACAGCGGTGAAAAAGGACCATGTGCTTGTTCCATATTATAATATTGAAGTAACTACCAAGGTATTGGATCAAGGTATAACCTATGATGACTTATCGGAAGAAGAAAAGGAAAAATATGAAGAAGACTTCACAGATGAAGAGGGCGAGATGCCTGACTATATACCTCCTGCTTATATTAATGAATTTATTTTTAATCAAAAAACTGTAGATATGGTGTTAGAGGATTTGATGACAAAAGGCATTAAAGTAGCAGGCGGAGATAGAATCGGTAAAACCATAATATTTGCTCAAAATAAAAATCATGCTCAATATATAGTAGATAGATTCAATAAACTTTATCCTCAATATAAAGGAGGATTTATCAAAAGAGTAGTGTGTGATGATAGTTATGCCCAAACGATTATTGATGAGTTTAAAATTCCGGATAAAGAACCATATATAGCAGTTTCAGTAGATATGCTTGATACAGGTATAGATGTGCCAGAAATAGTAAACCTAGTATTCTTCAAAAAGGTTCGATCAAAAGTTAAGTTTTGGCAAATGATAGGTAGAGGAACGAGACTATGTAAAGACCTTTTCGGAAAGGGTGAGGATAAAGAATACTTTGTTATATTTGATTATCTGGGCAATTTTGAATTTTTCCGCGAACACAAAGAAGGTTTTAAAGGGAATGATTCTAAGGGCTTAAGCGAGATGATTTTCTCAAAACGAGTTTCATTAATACATTATTTACAAGACAGCGCCTTTGCAGACGAAGTGCATCAAGCTTTTAGAAGCGAATTGGTAGATATAGTTGTAAAACAGATACAAGCGTTAAATACAGAATTAGTATCTGTAAGATTACTGCTTAAATATATAGAAAAATATAAAACTAAAGAAGCATTTACCTATATTTCTGAATTAGACAAGTATGATCTAATAACATATTTAGCACCTATTGTTTTTATGGATGATAATGATGAATATGCTAAGAGCTTTGATAATCTCATGTATGGTATAATGCTAGCACAGATTGAAGGAAATAAAGGATTTAAGATTAGACAGAAGCAGCTTAAGAATGATTGTATTGGGCTTTCAAAACGTGCAACTATACCACAGATAAAAGAAAAGTTAGAATTGATTAATACTATTTTAACTGATGAATTCTGGAACAACACTGATATTTTAACCTTAGAAAAGGTAAGAGTTGAGTTAAGAGACTTAATAAAGTTTTTATCAGATGAAAGCAAAAATAGGTTTGTGTATACCAATATAAGTGATGAGGTTATCCTTGTAAAAGAAGGAGAAGAATTGGATGCGGCTTATGATTTTACTGATTATAGATTAAAGGTAAACAGATATATAGAAGAAAACAAAAACCATATTGCAATATACAAGCTTAGAAATAATATTCCACTTACTAAGCCAGACTATGAAGCTATAGAAAAAATATTAACAAAAGATTTAGGAACAAAAGAGGATTATAAACGAGTATTTGGAGATACTCCATTTGGACTATTGATTAGAAAAATAGCAAAGCTGGAATATGATGCAGCTATGAGTGTATTTTCTGACTTTATAAATGAGCAATCTCTAAATCAGGAACAGATTGTATTTATAAATAAGATTATAGATTATGTAGTTCAAAATGGGTATATAGAAGACATTTCAACTTTAGTTCAACCTCCATTTGACAAACCTCATAAATTTATAAAGCTATTTGATAGATCTAAGCAGAAGAAAATAGTAGAGTTTATTAATAAGATTAAAGAGAATGCAATAAATGTAGTAGGGTAGGGCTCCTAAAATGGAGCTGGTATATTTTATTTTATGAATTTCCAAGAGGACATTTCAACTTCTTATTGTATATACTAGTTTAGCCGATCTTAGGCACAAGAACTTATTACGTAGAAGTTTATAAAAGCGAAATAAGGATAATTGATCTCTTTAGGGGGCATTAAGTTGAATAACAAAAAAATAAATTCATTAATGAAAGCAATAAACATAATCTTTGAATCAGTAGAGTTTATTATACTAAGTTATATATTGCTTTCTGGCATGTTTTCTTTTAAAACCAGTGCAATATATATCTTGTTTTTTGTAGTTAATGTTTTAATTATACAAAAATTTTGGGTATCTTTGAAACGAGTTCTAATGGGAAATATCGCAGTAGTTGTTGTCTTTGTTATTTGTATTATTGTAACTACTATGTTGTTTTTAATCTTCGGATATATGTCTATGTCAATAATACCAGTGAAAATTACGTAGAGTTTAATGACCGCTAAATTACGAACAAACCTTAATAAGCAATTAAGACGCATTTTTTATTTTATAGGTTACTCTTGTAGAATTATGTGTAGTTACAGATTAATTAAATTCATGAGGTGACTGTTAATGAAAAGCAAAAGAAGGAATTCAGCTATATAATTTATCCGAAAGAGAGAAGTATTTGCTAAGGTCATTTGGTATGGAAGAAAATTCACAAATTATAATTTTTGATGCATCTAAAGATGCAATTCCAAGGGATAGAAATGGATAAAGAAATCCCTGTTGCTATTATGGTTTATGATAGCGGTACAATTATGAGGAGTTACTCTCTTCAAGATTACTTTGAGCCTTCTAAATTTGAAGGAATGGATTTAGTGCAGGTGGTCACGTTGACATTCAGAGGTGAATGATTATAGTATTGAATTAGTATTAAGTTCGCATAGTAATGCGACGCACTCTTTATTTGTCACGGTATAAGTCTAGATTTATACGAAGTCCCTAGAAACCAATACAACTAATATAAAGGAGGATATTAGAAATGAAAAAAACATTGACCTCAATTGCTATTATCATAGTACTAACTAGTTTGATTGCATGTACACAAATTGGGGAATCACAGGAACCTTATATTTATAATGGACAAACTGAGGTTAATGTAGATGGTCGAATTTTCAAATTAGAAGATTTACCAAAAAACATGGCTGAAGAAACTGTGGTAAATAGCTTTTTATACTCCATAGTTGCTGACTTCGATAGTAAGTCAGAAATTTTAGCAGATATAGAATCTCATAAGATATCAATAAGAAATGAAGAAAAAGGATTCAATGATGGTCTTTACATAAAATCATATACCATTCATGAAATTTCTACATTATCTGAAAATGAATACAATCAAGAGAAATTAGAAAACAGTGAACCAAACCCATTATATTATTATGAGTGGCAAAAGATAGTTGAAAAATATAATTTAAAAGAATATGAAATTATAAATGTAAATTTTACTCAGGTGCATTCAGAAACCTCAATTAAATTAGGGTCACAGTGGGGCGATGGAACCTATAATAGAAGTTTCATAGTAGGTAAATCATCTAATGATAATAATTTTAAAATTTATGACTTTGGTATGATGTAAATGATGAATCTGAACAGTAGATCTAATCTACTGTTTTTTTTGTGATCATTTCTATAAAAAACAGATTTGATTTTATAGGCATAAATAAAAATAATAAAATAGTAACTTGAATAAAAGTTAGAAGGATTTTCATCATACAAATAGAATTTCGTAATACAAATCTAAAATTCAAATACAGGTTTCACTCCTATTTATACCTTGCCAACGTGTGATTGGTACAAATGGATCACTTACTGGTTATCTTGGTGATATTGAATTGAAAAAGAAATTACTTGAGTTGGAGAATGCAAAAGAATATGGATATTTTTAAATATGGACAAAAGGAAATAGAGTATTTAAGGAGAAAAGATAAAAAGCTTGGTGCAGCTATTGATAAGATTGGGATGATAGAACGTAAGATCATATCAGATCCATTTACTGCACTTGTCTCAAATATTGTTGGCCAGCAAATTTCGAGTAAAGCTGCGGAAACTGTATGGAATAGATTATGCAATCTTCTTGGGAACATTACGCCAGATAGTATTGCAGAATCAAGTCTTTCTGAAATTCAAAGCTGCGGCATGACATTAAGAAAAGCTGGATATATAAAAGGAATTGCAGATGCTGCTATATCTGGCGAGGTGAATTTTCATACACTTCATACTTTAAGTGATAATGAGGTAATAGAAAGGCTAACTTCACTTAATGGAGTTGGTGTTTGGACTGCTGAGATGGTGTTGATTTTTTCACTCTGCCGCCCAGATGTTGTAAGTTACGAAGATTTAGCCATTCGTAGGGGAATGATGAATTTATATGGACTTAAGGAGCTTAGGAAAGAAAAATTTTATAGATATAAAAAGAGATACTCACCTTATGGTTCTGTAGCCTCATTATATCTGTGGGCACTTTCTGTGCTATAACCTTATTTTAAAAAGTTAAATATAGTTAGAGTTTGTAATTAAAGAGAAGCATCGGAACATATAGGAGCATTTTTCGTCAAATATGCAGAGAAGATTAATAGATGTGGAGGAATTGGAATGAAGAGATTTAGTATGATGCTCCTAATACTAATAATAGCTGTAAGCGTTGTTTCTTGTTCACAAAAGCCTGAAGAATCTCGATTTGGGGATAGCACTGATAATTTTGAAGCGATACTGAATGCTAAGATTATGGATATAGATGGAGCAACCATATTACTAGCAAGTATGGCAGAAGATGCAGGCCCAACAGATATCTATCAGGTGAATGTAGAAAATACAGATATTAAGGCCGCTGATGGAAGTGATGCATTTGTTGCTGATCTAAAGAGAGGTATGTTAGTTGATATAGTTTTTGATGGCACCATAATGGAAAGCTTTCCTATGCAGCTCGGCAATATAGAAAAACTGATTATAAAAAGCCAGGGCGAAGATATTGCAGGATTATATAAGAAAGTGATAGATGATTTGTTTCAAGTGGATCCAGGTTTAAATGATAATATCAGTATTCTTGCTTTTGATTTTACAAAGGTTACTAATATTACTGAGGCTGAGAAGTCAGCATTGATATATATTATAGGGAATACCTACAAGACGGAAGCCTTTGCAGCTACTTACGATGAGCTATATGAGCAGGGGTATATAGATAAGGATAAATTGTATTTCGAAAAGGGATTGTTGTTTAGTATAGAAGATACAGCTATTATCAACACAAGCTTTATTTTTAACGCATCAAAATGGCGCAGCGGACTTGGAGCGTACTTTTTTAATGACTGCACTGCCACAAAAACTGAAGATGGTTGGAGTTATACCATAGGTGCAGAAATAATATCATAGAGGGGATAGAATTGAGATATCGTTGCTTGATATTAGACCATGATGATACAGTTGTAAAAAGCACACCGGACATTCATTATCCATCTTTTGCTGAAGCTTTAAAAGTATTAAGACCGGATATGAAGCCATTATCTCTTGAAGAGTTCGTAACCTATTGTTTCAATACAGGTTTTTATGAATTATGTAAAAGCATATTGAAGTTCAGCGAAGATGAGCAGCAGTACCAATACAAAATATGGAGAAATCATACAAACACAAAAATACCTGATTTTTATCCTGGCATGAGACAGTTAATAATAGAATATAAGAAATCAGGCGGTATAATATCTGTGGTATCTCATTCTGAAAGTGATAAGATCAGAAGGGATTATATGTATAATTGTAGGTTTACACCGGATTTAATATTCGGCTGGGAATTGGGAGAGGATAAGAGAAAGCCTAACCCTTTTCCGATAATTGAAACTATGAAAAAGTTCAATTTGGATAGAGATGATATTTTGGTAGTAGATGACTTGAAGCCTGGACTGGATATGGCAAGGAGTTGTGAAATAGCATTTGCAGCAGCAGGCTGGTCCCATATTATCAAGGAGATTAAGAATTATATGGAAGTAAATTCTGATTATTATTTTACAACAGTAGATGCATTCATGAAATTTTTGTTTTCAGAAGGATAATTTATCAACATGGCTTGGAGGATTGGGTGTGAAATACAGAAGAATTCATTTAAATTCCTGCGGTGAAAACTAAGCGATCTTTTTGAACAAACTGAAAAATGGCATAATGATACACCAAGGCTATGGATACCTGATTATGAGCCTACAAATGAGGATATAGATGAGGCATTGGATAGAATTCGCAGCAGCAAAGATAAAGATTTATTCTTAACTGTCGCAGAAGATGAAGGAGGACAAGCCAAAGGATTTATATGGGCATATAGAATGGAGGAACCTTCAGATTGAGTTGAACAAAAAACTAGATTATGTGCCAGGCATGGTCCATATGAGCAGAACCTTATCATATATGGTAATATTAGGTCTATATTATAAAGGATAGACGAAGAGATAATATTGGATAAAAAAATTGCGATGTATACCATCGCAATTTTTTTATCCAATTTCTACTTCAAGTTTTCTGGGTTTAAGCACTCTAATTCTTTTAATACAAACCTGCCATCTTTCCTAACCAATATATCATCGAACCATATTTCTCCACCACCATATTCAGGAGTTTGGATAAATACTAAGTCCCAGTGTATGGCGGATTTATTTCCGTTGAAACACTCGTCATAGGAGTTGCCCGGTGTAAAATGTAAGCTGCCCATAATTTTCTCATCAAATAAAATATCGTTCATAGGTTTTGTTATATAGGGATTGACCCCTATGGCGAATTCGCCTATATAACGAGCTCCTTCGTCGGTATCAAATATCTTGTTTATTTTTTCAGTGTCATTAGCAGTGGCTTTTACTATTTTTCCCTTTGAAAATTCAAGTCTGATGTTTTCAAAAGTATATCCTTGGTACTCAGAAGGTGTATTGTATGTTATATATCCTTCTACAGTGTCTTTTACAGGTGCTGTGAATACTTCACCATCCGGAATATTAATCTTACCAGAGCATTTTATTGCAGGAATACCTTTTATAGAAAATGTCAAATCAGTATCCTTGCCTGTGATCCTTACTTTGTCTGTTTTATTCATCAGTTCTATCAAAGGATCCATAGCCTTATCCATTTTTGAATAATCAAGACAGCAGACATCGAAGAAGAAATCTTCAAATTTCTCCGTGCTCATACCGGCCATTTGAGCCATTGAGTGAGTAGGGTATCTCATGATACACCATTTGGTATGAGGGATTCGGATATCTAAATGAACGGGTTTGGACCAATTTTTCAGGTAAATACTCATCTTTTCCTCAGGGATGTCAGACCATTCTGAAGTGTTGAGAGCACCTCGGATACCTATGTATGCTTGCATCTTTTTCATTCTTTCAGCTTCAAAAGATGATATGGCTAGCATATGTTCTTTATTGGTATTTTTGATCAAATCTTTCATAATCCTTCTACTCTTTATGGTAACAAATGGATTGGCACCTGCCTTATAACACTCAGCTATTAACTCTGAAGCTAATTCCATACCTGCATCAAATACTTCAATAAGAAGATTTTCACCTGGTTTTAAGCTTACCGAGTAATTTATAAGATTCTTTGCTAATTGAGATATCCTAAGATCCTTCAAATCACTACCTCCAAACTATAATATTAATTGAATAATAACTCTATATAGATGAAATTATATCATAATGTAAATAACGTATATAGAAATTTAATGAGGAAAACATATTAATATACTACTGTATTTTTTTATATTATGATGTAACAATAAATCATAAAGTTCTATTTTTGGAGTGAACAAAATGGATACTATTGAAAAAGTATATGGAGAAAGCTTCAAAACTATACTATGGCTAATAAATCCCTTTAAAAAATATTTTGTCCAAACCCTATGTGAAGTTCATATGTTCATAAACAAGAGAGCATTAGAGATATTAAGAAATGACGGCTATGTGGAGGCTTATGATTTTTTAAGCCAATTTTTTCATCAGATAAATACAGGTGTATATTGGGCAGACCAGGATTTTAAGAGCAGGGAACATTTTTATAATCCTTATACTCATAGGGGTTTATATGGCTGTAAATCCTCGAGGCAAAAATTTGCCCGCTATTATGGATGTGCTAAAGTTTATTGGGATTCGGGAGATAAAGAAATGGCAATGAAATATTTAGGTGCGGCAGTGCATCTGATACAAGATGCTACAGTTCCTCAGCACGGCAATGTTAACCTATTGAAAAGCCATAGAAGTTTTGAACAATGGATAAAAAAGGTTCACAATGATTTTGAAAGATATGCTGCTATTGAAGGAGGTATTTATTTAGATAGCCCATATTTGTATATAGAAAAAAATGCGAAGGATTCTATAGCCATATATAGGCGATATTCGACTATAAAAAATAGAAAAGAGAGGTTTCATAGAATTGCAAGCCATGTCTTTCCTATGGCTCAAAGGACTACTGCAGGATGTTTTTTAAATTATTATCAAGACATAATTCATCTGCAATAAGCTATATCAATAGAAATGGTTTGGGTGTAACTGTTATACCCAAACCATTTCTATTGATATAGCTACCAACAATATTGTATTGATATAGTGATGACCATATGACCTCCAAAAAAGCTATCAATATATTATATGTTATTGAATAAATATGTTACATAGAAGCTAAGCTTTTAAATTCAACAATATCAAAAGGCAAAGTACGACCATCTTTATTATCCATTGGATTCTTTATATATAAAACAATTTTTTTCTGACTCTTGCTACTACTAGCATCAAAAATATCTCCTTCAAAGATTTCAAATCTAATGAATTTTAGTTTTTGTCTAATATCCATATTTTTAAATTCAGGCATATATTTGGTTATAGCTTCTTCATTCTTTAAAAATTGGGTTACCCAGTTCTTTATTTTCGAATTATTAAAACGTTTTATGCATTGTGGCATATTGCCGCCAATTGATACAAAAAAATCATATTTTAGTAGTTCGTTAAATGTTGTGGAAATGCCTATATTTTTTTCTACAAATTTATATAGCAATTCGTAGTGTTCTGTTACTTTTATAGGTCTATCCAGTACATTCAATTCAGCGTAAAAAGTGTATAAATCTTGAAAGAACTTAAATGGATCACCATAGTGATTTTTTATTAAATAGTTCAGAGATTTAGAAAACCTGCCGGAATTATTGTAGATTTCCACCAACTCTTCAACTGCCTTAAGAAGTAGTATATCATCATAGCTTAAATGTTTTGTTGATAATACTTCATAAGGAGGATGCTGATTATATACTATTCCATATTTTTCAGCATCTAGTCTAAGCTTAGAACCTCTTAGCAATTTAAGAAAACCCAGTTGAAGCATATGGGGCTTTAGGGAAAATACATCATTAAAAGATTTTATAAAGCTTTTTATATCTTCAAAAGGAAGTCCGGCTATAAGATCTAAATGTATATGACAATTTCCCATATTAATTAGTTCTGCTATATTATCTTTTATATCATCAAAGCTTTCATTTCTTGTTATTGCCTTTAATGTATCATTATTTGTAGATTGTACACCAATTTCAAATTGGAATAATCCTTTAGGAGCTTTTTTTATCAATGCTAGAAATTCAGGATCAATTAGTTTAGCTGAAATTTCAAAGTGGAAATTAGTGGAGCCTTTTTTGCTCAATATATATTCCATTATTTTAATGGATCTTTCTTTATTACAATTAAAGGTTCTGTCTACAAGTTTAACTTGTTTTATATTATTTGATATTAGTACATCTATGTCTTGAAAGACCCTATCTAATGAAAAATATCTAACTCCAGGATCTACAGATGATAGGCAATACTGGCATTGAAAGGGGCAGCCCCTTGAAGTTTCATAGTAGATTATTTTATTTTCAGGATAATCACAGTCATCATAGGGGAAGGGTATGGTATCTAAATCATATATGGGCTTGCGAGGTTTGTTTATATAAATTCTGTTATCTTGTCTATAGGCAAGCCCGTTGATATTCTCATAGTTCTTATCGCCTGATAAATATGAATTTGCAAATTCATAAAAAGTTTCTTCGCCTTCGCCGTATATTATAAAATCTATCCATGGGTTTTCTTCCATAGTTGATTTCATATCATAGGATATTTCAGGTCCACCTAGCACTATTTTAGTATCCGGCATTATTTTTTTTAGACTTGGTCCTAACTTCATAATCATTTCCCTGTTCCATATATAACAGGAAAATCCCAATACACTACTTTTGCTTAGATATATATGTTTTATTATATTATCGAAACTATCGTTGATGCTGAATTCTAATATGTTTACGTCTATGTTGTATTTCTTTAAATAGGCCTTTATATATCTTACTGCGAGATTCGAGTGAATATATTTAGAATTTAAGGCTATAAGTGAAAATTTTTGTGTTTTATTCATAATGTGCCTCCATTAATTGATTATTTAGTATTAATTATAACAGTAAAAGCTAATAATTATAATTGCTAAAAAATTTGCTTATTTAAATAGTTGCTCATAGGTCATAATCTGATAAAATATATATAATGCTGCGAGGTGATGATATGGAAAAGAAAAAAATAAGCAGAATATTGGAAGAAATAGGTCTTATGTTAGAGCTTAAAGGAGAAAATCCTTTCAAAGTAAGGGCTTATGTAAATGGAGCAAGAATCATTGAGCTTTTGGAAGGAGATTTGAAGGATTATATTAAGGATGGCAAAATAGAAGGAATTAAAGGCATAGGAAATGCGTTATCGGATAAAATCGTTGAGCTTTATGAAACAGGAAAATTAGAGTATTACGAAGAATTGAAAAGCTCCATACCTGCTGGTATATTCGATATTTTGAAAATTCCAGGTATTGGTCCTAAAAAAGCAAAAAGTTTATATGAAAAGCTAGATATAAAAAGTATAGGAGAACTAGAGTATGCGTGTAAAGAAAACCGTCTTGTATCTCTTGATGGCTTCGGCGAAAAAACCCAAAGGAAAATACTTAAAGGTATACAAGAATTAAAAAAGTACAGCGGATTATTTTTATATGCTTATGTTAATCCAATAGCTGAAGAAATAAAAAAAATACTTACCGCATCATCACTGGTTACAAAATGTGAGATAGCTGGCAGCTTGAGAAGGAAAAAGGAAGTTGTCAAAGATATAGATATTATAGCCAGCTCGATGGAACCGATGAAACTTATGGATTTCTTTACTGGGCTTGATCAAATTGAAGAGATAATATCTAAAGGTGAAACAAAAACTTCTGTAAGACTAAAAGCTGGTATGATGATGGACCTAAGGGTAGTAAAAGAGGAACAATTCCCTTATGCTCTTCATCACTTTACTGGAAGCAAAGAACATAATACTGCCCTTAGACATAGAGCCAAGAAAATTAATATTAAGATAAATGAGTATGGATTGTTTAAAGGTGATGAATTGATTTATTGCAAAGATGAACATAGTATCTTTAATGCACTAGGTCTTAACTTTATACCACCAGAGCTTCGAGAAAACATGGGTGAAATTGAAGCGGCTGAAAGTGGGAAATTGCCTGATTTAATTGAATATGAAGACATAAAAGGTCTGTTACATATACATACTACATATAGTGATGGTTCCCTAAGTGTTACAGGGATGGCAGAAGCAGCTAAGCAAATGGGCTTTAGTTATATCGGCATATCAGATCACAGCCGTTCTGCCTTCTATGCAAATGGGTTAAAGGAAGATGATATAAAAAGACAGATAGAGGAAATAGATGAATATAATTTGCGCTCAAAGGATTTTAAGATACTGAAAGGGATTGAATCTGATATATTGCCTGATGGGTCTTTAGATTACGATGATGATATACTCTCTCTATTTGATTTTGTTATTGCATCTATTCACTCAAACATGAATATGGATAAAGAAAAAATGACAGATAGATTGATAAATGCACTAAATAATAGATATACTACTATATTAGGACATATGACCGCTAGGATACTATTAGCTAGAGAAGCATGTGATATGGATGTTTATAAAATAATAGATACGGCTGTGAAAAATAATAAGATTATAGAGATTAATTCTGATCCCCAGAGATTGGATTTGGATTGGAGGTATATAAAATACGCGAAAGATAAAGGTGCTAAGTTTGCGATAAACCCAGACGCCCATAGTATTGAAGGTTTAAATAATATAATATTCGGTATAGGAATAGCACGAAAAGGGTGGCTGGAAGCGAAAGATGTGGTTAATTGTATGAATCTAGTAGAATTGGGGGATTTCATTGGAAAACAGACAAAATAGCGCACTGTTGGTTATGGAAAAATTAAAGGAAGAATATCCAGAAGCTAGATGCCAATTGAATTATAATAACACATTTCAGTTGCTTATAGCTACAATACTAAGCGCTCAATCAACTGACAAAAAAGTAAATGAGGTGACAGAAGAACTTTTTAGAGAATATAAAACTCCAACGGATTTTCTTTCTTTGGCTCAAACTGAACTTGAAGAGAAAATTAGAAAGATAGGTTTATATAGAAATAAAGCTAAACATATTTTAGAAATGTGCCGTATTCTTTTGGAAAAATATAATGGAGAAGTTCCGAATAATATGGATGATTTAATTTCTTTGCCGGGAGTTGGCAGAAAAACTGCCAATGTAGTATTGAGCAATGGGTTTGGGATACCCGCAATTGCAGTTGACACTCATGTATTTAGAGTAGCCAATAGGATAGGGTTAGCAGATAGCAATAATGTGCTTGAAACAGAAAAACAGCTTATGGACATTTTACCTAAAGATATGTGGTCATTGTCTCACCACTTACTGATATGGCATGGAAGAAACATATGTGAAGCCAGAAAACCAAAATGTGAAATATGTCCTATAACAGAAAAATGTGATTATTTTAACATGAAAAAGGTATAAAGATAGCGATAATTCCATTTTAATAATCATAAATAATTATAACCATGCAGCGGAACAATTGCTAAGCTTGCTATATTTATTTTGTTTATGATATAATTTTAATAATTCTAAATTTGTAATAATCACATGGATATTTGAACAATTTTGATGAAGGACTTTTAGATTTAATGACGAATAAATATCAATGTTTGGATATTTGGTTATATATTACCATATAAACTGAATAATCCAAAGAGGAGGTGAGGCAATGGCAAAAGACGCAATTGGATTAGTAAAAGATGCAGAGGTAAAAGCCAAGGCTTTGCTGCAAGATGCAATTCAAGCTTCCAAAAAATCAAAACAGGAAGCAGAAATTCTCGCAGAACAGGAGTATGACAAAATCATTTCAGAAGCCCAAAAAGAAGCAGAAAGAATAAGAGCAAAAGCTATAGAAGAGGGCGAATCAATAGCAGGGCCAATAATAGATAAAGGCTTAAAAGAAGCTCAGGCATTAAAAGACCTTACAAGCAAAGACTTGGACTCAGCAGTCAACATTATTATCGAGAGGGTTGTGAACGCAAATGGCAATAGTTAAAATGAGTAATTTCAGCTTGTTTGCCTTTGATTCAAAAAGGGAAAATCTTCTCCATGAGCTTCAAAAATTCAAATATGTTCATTTCTATGATTTAGCTGAGGATGAATCCCTTATGGATGAGGGTTTACAAAGCGCTGAAATTCCCGAAAGCCTGGTAGCCATAGAAGAAGAAATCATAAAAGTTAAATACTCTATTGATTTACTATCAAAATACTATGTCAGAGAAACTGGTATAAAGGCTATGCAGAAGGGAAAAGAAAGCTTTAGTTTTGATGAGCTTGAGGATAAAGCTTCAAAAGTAGATTATCATGGGGTTTATAATAAGCTGAAAGAGCTTGACACAAAGAAAGAAGCCTTAAATCAGGAAGTTATAAAGCTGAAGACATCAGTTGATGAATTAAGTCATTGGATTAAACTTGATACTTCTATTAAAGATTTAAGTTTATTTGAGCAAAGCCATATTTTTTTGGGCACCATACCTAAGAAACTAAAGCAAAAAGTCCAAAATGAGCTGACGATTACAGAATTAACCTATTTTGAAATAATAAGCGAGGATAAGGATAATCTATATGTAATGGTTTTAACCTATAAGTCTGAGGAAGAGGCAGTTAAAGACATATTAAGAAACAATAGCTTCTCCATATTAAAACTTATAGGGGAAGATACACCAGAAAGAGAAATAGCCCAGATTAATGATAAAATCGAAGAATTAGAGGGCAAAATCTCTGAGTATGAGGAAGAGATTGTAGCCTTATCAAATAATCTACCAGATTTAGAGGTTGTTTATGATTATTTGATGAATGAAAAATTAAGAGTTATGTCATCAGAGAAATTCCTAATGACAGAAAGTGTAATTATTATCAGAGGCTACGTTCCTACAGATATGGCTGGCGAATTCACAGAAACAGTGAAGGCGGCACTTGATAATGTTTATTATCTTGAGATTAAAGAAGCTGACAACGATGACCCAAATGTACCAATACTTCTAAAGAATTCAAAGTTTGCTCAAACCTTTGAATCATTGACTAGTATGTATGCATTGCCAAAATATAATGAAGTAGATCCCACGCCATTCTTGGCTCCGTTTTATCTTATTTTCTTTGGAATGATGTTGGCTGATATCGGTTATGGGCTGGCATTGCTAATTGGTACGACCGTCGCCCTTAAAAAATTTAACTTATCTGAGAATCAGAAGAATTTTATGAGATTTTTTAACTATCTAAGCTATCCAACCATAGTTTGGGGCTTAATATATGGTTCATTCTTAGGCGGTATTATCCCCATGCCGGCTTTGATTGATCCTGCAACTGAATATTTCAACATCCTGATCATATCAATTGTATTTGGTATATTCCATTTATACTTCGGATTGGGATTAAAAGCATATTTAAGCATAAAAGAAGGCAAATATCTGGATGCACTGTTTGATGTAGGTTTCTGGTATATGGCCTTAACAGGAGGTATTGGTTTTCTTCTTCCGATGTTCATAACACTACCATCCATAATCAAAAACATTTCGCTAGTAGTTATGATAATCGGAATGGTGGGTATTGTTGCAACTGGTGGAAGAGAATCAAAAAGCATACCAGGCAAAGCAGTAGGTGGTTTGTACAGTTTATACGGAATATCAGGTTATGTTGGAGATTTTGTATCCTATTCCAGACTTATGGCTCTTGGTTTATCTGGCGGATTTATAGGTGGTGCCATCAATATGATAGCCGGGATGCTATTTGATTCTGGTATAATTGGAATAATAGCCGGTGTTGTTGTGTTTATCGGCGGTCAATTTTTCAATATTTTCTTAAGTGCATTAGGTGCATATGTTCATTCTATTAGGCTTATCTTTGTGGAATTCTTTGGAAAGTTCTACGAAGGTGGAGGTATACCATTTAATTTATTTAGAAGCGAAGCTAAATATATAAACTTAAAATAAGTTAGGAGGAAAAATATATGAATTTTTCAGAGTTTATGGTTCAATATGGTGGAGTATTTTTTGCAGGGCTTGGTGCCGCGATAGCTGTATTTCTTTCAGGTATAGGATCTGCTATAGGTGTTGGCTTGGTTGGTGAAGCAGCATCAGGTCTTATGATTGAAGAACCGGAAAAGTTCGGTAAATCCTTGGTTTTACAACTACTGCCAGGTACACAGGGTCTATATGGATTCGTTATTGGACTATTAGTATTAGGAAAGCTAAGTGTAGGTATGCCATTAAATGAAGGCTTGTATATATTTGCTGCTTGTCTTCCAATAGGTTTTGTAGGATGGTTATCAGCTGTAGCACAGGGTAAGACGGCAGCGGCAGGTATAGCTATTCTTGCAAAAAATGAAGAGCAATCTACAAAGGGAATTATTTATGCTGTTATGGTTGAGACTTATGCTCTGTTAGCGTTTGTTACTTCCCTAATCCTTGTGAATGCAGTAAGTTTCTAGAAAATCTAAGGATGTGAAGATATGTCTAATTTAGAGAACCTTACAAATAAGATTTTGGAAGATGCTAAGATCGAAGCTGATCGAATAATGGAGGAATCAGCTAGAACCAATAAGAATATTTTGGATTCAAAGATCGATGAGGCTAATGAGAAAAAGAAAAGAATACTAGAAAAAGCAGCTGATGAAGCTGCGATGGTAAAAGATAGAATAATATCTAACGCTGAATTAAAAGTTAGAGATGAAAAACTGAAGATAAAGCAAGAAATTATAGATGAAGTGTTTGAATTATCTAAGAAAAGATTAAAAGAACTTAGAGAAGACGAATATATAAAGTTTTTGACCAATAACTTAAAATCTATAAACCTGAAAGGAACAGAGATATTAATTGTGCCTGAAGATATGAAGAGCAAAGTAAAGGATATAGAGTCTTTGCCAAAGGTATCTGAAAATGAAACAGTAGATTCAGGTTTTATATTGAAAGACGGTGACGTAGCAATTAATTTCTCATTTGAATCTTTAGTAGATTATTTGAGGGAAGAACTAGAAACTGAAATAGCGCAACATCTTTTTAAGGAATAGGAGTGATTTCATGGATAGAATGGATTATATCCAAGCTGTAACTAGAACCAGAGTCCTTGAAAAAAAACTCCTATCAAAAACTAGAATAGATAGGATGATTGAAGCTAAAGATATTGAGGAAGTTTTCAAAACTCTTAGCGAAACTGAATACTCAAACGCTGTTGCAGGAGTATCCAGAGATGAGGATTATGAAAATATATTGTCTCATGAATTAAAAAGAGTATATAAATTGATGAGAGAAGTGTCAAAAGATCAAATTGTTGTGGATTTAATGGCATTAAAATATGATTATCATAATCTGAAAGTTCTAGTTAAAGAAAGAAAACTGAATAAGGATCTATCCAGACTATATATACCGATAGGGACTACTGATTTTAAAAAAATAAAAGAAGGGTTTATAGAAGGCAATCTTAGGGACGTAGAACCTGAGTTTAGAGAAGCCATAGAAGCTGTTGTACAAGATTTTGAAATAAATAAGGATCCACAAAAGATAGATATAATTTTCGACAGATATTATTTTCAGCATTTATTTAAGATGGCTAAAAATACAGGTATCCAGCTGTTTGTGGATTATGTAAGGGATATGATAGATTTTGTAAATATTAAATCTTCTATCAGGTTAAAGAAACAAGGTAAGGATATGAACTTTTTGGAAGAAGTACTCCTTCCCAATGGAAACATCGATAAGGATGCTATAATGATAAGTTACAACGATTCTATAGATACTATGATATCTAGATACAAAAATTATAGAATAGGGCAAAGTCTTTTGAAAGGATTAGAATCCTTTAGGGCTACAAATCGATTATCCGACCTTGAGAAGTATATGGATAATTATCTGGTTGAGATAAATAAGCCATCTAAATATGTGAATTTCGGACCGGAACCCATTTTTTCTTATTTAGTGGCGAAGGAAGCAGAGATAAAGACATTGAGAATTATTATGGTTTCAAAGCTGAACAAGCTTTCTCCGGATGCCACAAGGGAAAGGGTGCGTGATTTGTATGTATAAAATTGCTGTAGTTGGAGATAAAGATTCCATACTTGCTTTCAAGGCACTAGGGGTAGATGTCTTTTCAGTTTATGATAGTGACGAAGCCAGGAGAACAGTTGACACTATTGCCCGAAATAACTATGGTATTATATTTATCACTGAACAAGTGGCTAGTTTAATTCCAGATACCATAGAACGCTACGATAAAGAGATAATCCCTGCGGTAATACTCATACCAAGTAATCAAGGAACATTAGATATTGGTATGAGCAGAATAAACAGTAATGTAGAAAAAGCCGTAGGAACAAATATTTTATAGAAGGAGAGGGCTTATCTTGAAAGTTGGGAGAATAATAAAGGTATCTGGCCCCTTAGTTGTAGCAGAGGGGATGGATGAATCTAATGTATATGACGTTGTATATGTTTCAAATAATAGACTCATCGGTGAAATAATAGAGATGAGGGGAGATAAAGCTTCTATACAGGTGTATGAAGAGACAACCGGAATTGGTCCCGGTGACCCTGTTTTTTCAACAGGGGAGCCTTTGTCGGTAGAACTGGGGCCTGGGATGATAGAAGCAATGTTTGATGGAATACAAAGGCCACTTGAGCCTTTGAGAGCTATAGCAGGAGATTTTCTTGCAAGAGGCACTGAAGTAAAAAGTCTTGATAGAGAGAAAAAGTGGTATTTTACACCTACAGTAAAGGTTGGAGACAAGGTAGTTGAAGGCGATGTTATAGGTACTGTACAGGAAACACCTGTTGTTCTTCATAAAATAATGGTACCTATTGGAATATCAGGAGTTGTTACGGAAATTAAAGAGGGAGAATTCACAGTAGTTGATGATGTATGCGTACTTGATGGGAAAATCAAGCTTCAGATGATGCAAAAATGGCCTGTAAGAAAGGGAAGAGGCTATAAGAGAAAGTTAAATCCAACAGTTCCATTATTGACAGGACAGAGAGTAATAGATACTTTCTTCCCTGTATCAAAAGGCGGAACAGCCGCTATACCCGGACCTTTTGGTTCAGGCAAGACAGTGGTACAGCATCAGCTCGCAAAATGGGCGGATGCTGAGATAGTTGTATACGTTGGTTGTGGCGAACGTGGTAATGAGATGACTGACGTTCTCATGGAGTTTCCTGAGATAATCGACCCTTCTACTGGCGAATCTTTGATGAAGAGAACTGTTTTAATAGCAAATACATCAAATATGCCTGTTGCAGCTAGAGAAGCTTCTATTTATACCGGAATAACTATAGCTGAGTATTTTAGAGATATGGGCTATTCTGTGGCTATAATGGCCGATTCTACATCCAGATGGGCAGAGGCATTAAGAGAAATGTCTGGACGTCTGGAGGAAATGCCAGGAGATGAAGGATATCCAGCATATCTAGCATCACGTGTTGCTGAATTCTATGAAAGAGCAGGGAAGGTTGTTTGCTATGGTAGTGATGACAGAGAAGGAGCTATAACCGTAATTGGTGCAGTATCGCCTCCCGGTGGAGATATTTCCGAACCTGTTTCCCAAGCTACCTTAAGAATTGTTAAGGTATTCTGGAATTTAGACTATGCTCTTTCTTATAAGAGACATTTTCCAGCAATTAACTGGCTGAATTCCTACTCCTTATATCAGTCTAAAATAGATGAATGGATGGATGAAAATGTTGATCCTGAATTCTCTAAGAATAGGATAAAAGCTATGAACCTGCTTCAAGACGAGACAGGGCTCTTAGAAATAGTAAGGCTTGTAGGAAGAGACTCACTATCTGAAGAAGACCAATTAAAACTTGAAGCTGCAAAGTCCATAAGAGAAGATTTCTTGCAGCAAAATGCTTTTCATGATGTTGATACCTTCTGCTCATTACAAAAGCAAAACAAGATGCTCAAGCTCATTCTGAATTTCTATGACCAAGCAAAGAGAGCATTGGAACAAGGGGTCTATCTGAAAGAAATACTTGATATGGAAGTCAGAAATAGGATAGCTCGTGCTAAATATATAGCAGAAGATAATATAGATGAAATAGACAAGATAAACGAAGAATTAGTAGCTAGCATAGATAATCTAATAAGCAAAGGAGGTATCCTTGATGCTTAAAGAATATAAAACCGTTAGAGAAGTCGTTGGCCCCTTGATGATAGTGGAAGGCGTAGAGGGTGTAAAATATGAGGAATTGGTTGATATAGAGCTTCATACAGGAGAAAAGAGACGTGGAAGAGTTTTGGAAATAAATGAAGACAAGGCTATGATTCAGCTCTTTGAAGGCTCTAGCGGAATAAACTTAAAAGGTACCAGTGTAAGATTTTTAGGAAAGCCCCTTGAATTAGGTGTCTCACTGGATATGATAGGAAGGGTATTTGATGGCCTTGGTCGACCAAAAGATGACGGACCTAAAATAATACCTGAAAAAAAGGTTGATATAAATGGCGTGCCTATGAATCCTGTAGCAAGAGATTACCCAAATGAATTTATTCAAACTGGTATATCATGTATAGACGGGCTCAACACTCTTGTAAGAGGTCAAAAGCTTCCTATTTTCTCTGGTTCAGGATTGCCTCATAATGAGGTTGCAGCACAGATTGCAAGACAGGCTTCAGTATTGGGCACCGAAGAAAAATTTGCTGTTGTATTTGCAGCAATGGGTATTACATTTGAAGAAGCTCAGTTTTTTATCGATGATTTCACAAAAACGGGTGCTATAGACAGGGCTGTACTGTTTGTAAACTTAGCTGATGATCCTGCTATAGAGAGAATTGCTACACCCCGTATGGCTTTAACATGTGCAGAATATTTAGCCTTTGAAAAAGATATGCATGTATTGGTTATTCTAACAGATATGACTAACTATGCGGAAGCTTTGAGAGAGATATCAGCGGCACGAAAGGAAGTGCCAGGCAGAAGAGGATATCCAGGTTATCTATATACAGACCTTTCCACCATATATGAAAGGGCTGGAAGGATTAGAGGAAGAAAAGGCTCAATAACTCAAATACCAATACTTACAATGCCTGAGGATGATATTACTCATCCGATTCCCGACTTAACTGGATATATTACTGAGGGACAAATAATTCTATCAAGAGAATTGTACAAAAGAGGATTACAGCCTCCTATAAACGTTGTTCCTTCTCTTTCAAGGCTTAAGGATAAGGGTATAGGAGAGGGAAAAACTAGAGAAGACCATGCTGATACCATGAACCAGTTATATGCTGCATATACATCAGGCAGAGAAGCTAGGGAGTTAGCTACCATTCTTGGAGAAACTGCCCTTTCAGATGCGGATAAAGCTTTTGCTAAATTCGCTGAAGAATTTGATAGACAGTATGTCAATCAGGGTTATTATACAAACAGAAACATTATTGAAACCTTAAATTTAGGATGGGAACTGTTAAAGATTATTCCAAGAACTGAACTCAAGAGAATTAGAGACGAATACCTTGACAAGTATCTGCCACAAGATGATAAAGGGGCTGAGTAGATGGCTAAACTGAATGTAAATCCTACTCGTATGGAGCTGAGTGGTCTCAAAAAAAGGTTGGTTACTGCCAAAAGAGGTCACAAACTCCTAAAGGACAAACAAGATGAGCTTATGAGGAGATTCATAGAGCTAATAAGAAAGAACAAGTCATTGAGAGTGGAAGTGGAAGAAGAACTTCAAGACTCTTTCAAAGACTTTTTGATAGCCAGTGCTGTGATGTCTCCTGAAATGCTGGAGGAAGCAGTAGCATTTCCAAAGGAAACCATTACTGTTGATATTAAGAAAAAGAATGTAATGAGCGTACATGTACCGGTTATGAATTTTATCCGAAAGCTTGAAGGAGACGAAGGCAGTATTTATCCCTATGGTTTTGCCCAAACTTCATCTGAATTGGATGATGCCATAGCTAAACTATATGGTATTATGTCAAAATTGTTGGAATTAGCCGAAGTAGAAAAAGCCTGCCAACTGATGGCAGATGAGATTGAGAAGACTAGAAGAAGGGTAAATGCTCTTGAATACAGGACTATACCTGATTTGGAAGAAACCATAAGGTTTATAAGAATGAAACTGGATGAAAATGAGAGAAGCACCATAACTCGACTAATGAAAGTAAAAGATATTATCAGTAAAGAAGCATAAATATTATAGTTCAATGATAAGCCCGCACAAATTCTGCGGGCTATTTTTATACTTGACATGTGCAAGCTATTATATTTATAATGCATAGGAAAGCAAAATTCACTTAAATATAAGCTTTACGTAATGAGTTTAAAGAAAGGTATCCTTAATACTAAATGACTTTCAATAAAAACCTTTCTTATAACTCATAGGAAAGCAAAGTTCTACCTTAATATAAGCTTTCCGTAATGAGTTTAAAGAAAGGT
>JAAYMO010000043.1 GCA_012521375.1 Clostridiales bacterium | reverse complement strand
GGTTATAATCTTATAAAGGAAACATTGAATCCTTTATTAGGAGAAGCTCCAGATGAAGAATTGGTTAAAGCTATTATGGATAAAACCCTTTCTTACGAAGGTGTAATAGGCATACATGATTTAATAGTTCATAACTATGGTCACGGAAGGATAGTAGCCTCTATTCACGCAGAGATGCCGTATAACATGGACATAATGGAAGCCCACGATATAATCGATAGAGCTGAAAAAGAAATATCAGAGGAATTAGGACTGCATCTGGTAATACACATGGATCCAATAAATACAGATGATAAGATAATACAAAAAGCCAAATTTAATGTTGAGGAGGTTCTCAAAGAGTTTCCTTATGAATTGACCATTCATGATTTCAGGGTTACAGGTACTGAAAAGCATATGAATGTGATCTTTGATATGGTTGTGCCTTACGGATTTAAGGAAAAGGACGAAAAAGTATTGGTAGAGGAAGTGAAACAGGCTATAAAAAAGAGGCATCCAAACTATGATGCCATCATAACCATAGACCGACAATACTCACTCCTCAAATAAAACACTGGGGACAAAAAGAACCGTCCCCAGTGTCTTATTTTTTGAATAAAGCTATAGCCAAAACAATATAGGGTATGATTATATTCAGTAAAAAATTGCCTGCAATACCTATAGTATATGAAAAGGCTTCAAGTTCAATTTTACTGGATGTGATCAGCATTGCAAGGAAGTATAAGATTATTAAAAATATATTGATAAAGTGTCTTTCATCCTCTAAATTAAATATGGATTTCAGTAAATGCAGTATAATATATGAAAAGGTTGAGATAAGGATAAAATCAGCTAAGATCCATATTATGACTACTACCGATTCAATTTTGGCTACTATGTCAAAAAAGGATACTATTTTAACAGCATCCATGAATGGAAGAGGAATTTTAGCTGTTATGGAATAGCCAATTATACCAATTACAAAGGCAACTAAAATTGAAGACGAAATAGTCAAATAAGTTAATGTATACATACCCTGGCGCATTAAGTTTTCTTTATCATTGATAATGTCACTTAAAAAAAGTATATAAATAATATAAGCCCATAGAAATGAGATGCCAAAACCTGCTTTAATAACAGGGATTATATCTAAATAACTTATTGGGGTGATATTATCTATTTTAAAGTTAGGCAGCATAAATATTGCTAAACTCCAGAAGATTACGCTGATTAATGGGAAGATTATTTCATTCATTCTTGCAATTACTACAAAACCAGATTTTAATACATATGCAATAGTGACCATCATTACCAGTATAAAAATATCGATCTTAGTTTGGGTAAATACTGTAGTTACAAGCCTTTCACTATAATATCTTGTGTATAATGCAGTTATCAGCAGCATCCATAAGACATATAAAAAAAGCAAAGCTTTTCCTGCAGTTTTGCCTAAGGAATGGTAGTAAATATCTATCAAAGATTTATCTTTATGTTTCATAAATACTTTATTCAATAAGATAATGACAGGGAGTAAAATAATAAAAGGTACTATAGGGGACAGATAACCGCACTGTTTTGCAATGACTGCAGTATAGGAAGGCATGAATCGTATTGAAGGTGAGAAAAATAAAGTAATATAAATAAGCAAAGCCTGTTTCAATGATATCTTTTGTCTACCTGCCAGCATATGTACTATTCTCCTTTGATTTAATGTGGTAAGCCAAACAGATCAAGTGCAAATCTTGCTATACTGATATCGTAAGGATATTTTGATTTTATAAAAACCATAAATAAAGATAGTAAGGTAAGAAAAATAAGGATTACTTTTTCTTTCTTCAAATCTTTTTTTCTCATATTATAAAGTTCCCAAGATGATATCAGAATTATTATGATGATCCAGGCAATCATTAATCCACCCCATAACCGCTTCTTACTGGTTGTTTTATATCATAAGTTCTGTTTATATTGGAGTCAACTTCCACTGTTATATTGAGATTTGGAAATATCTCAGACCAGTTGTCTTTTATACTTTTCCAATAAACTGGCTTTTTATGATGAACTTCATTGCATATTCCAAATATGTCCATATTATTTTTTTGAGCAAACTCTATTATTTTTTTTACTTCATTTTTAACTGCTTCCTCCTGTTGTGTTTTCAGAAAATCCAGTTCATCCTTTTCAAAAATATTCTTTGTTCCCATTACACCAGTTATATTAGTTGAAAATAATATTTTGATCTTTATATCAAGCCTGCCATCGGATATGACAGGTTTTATCTTAGTTTTTGAGTCGATTATTTCAAGTGATATTTTTTGCCCATTTCTGTCCTTAACAGCTATAACTCCTGAGTCAACTTTTCCTCTGACCCAGTTAAAGCCTCTTGCCATACCATCAGTAATATACCCAAACAAATCAGTATCTTTGAATAGAGCAAATCCGGACAGCTTTATTTTATTATTTGGTTCATTTATTAATTCAATACATGGGATGTAGGTTGATATACAGGTATTATCAAACATACCCATAATTTCTACCAGGAGTAATTCATCGGATATGGACATCCGTCCTTTTGATTTAAATAGATTTTCCAGTATATCACCTATAAAGTTCTCTTCTTCAATGGTTTGCTGAAAAACGGCCTTGGCCGTATTATCCTTTACTATCAAAACCTTTGAGTTTAATCTCAACTCATGGTCTCTCATAAAAAAGTCCAGATATTGGGGCAAATTATCCTTTGCTGCATCTTCTCCAATCAGGATATAGTCAACATGTCCCCAGAATAATCTATCTTCAGAAAAGGTTGAGAGCTTTCTAATAGCCTCAAAAACTGTTTCACCAGTAGAGACAAGCAGTGCTGATTTGGTTTTTTGACCAGCAGATGCATTACTGGTCTCTTCTGAGGTTGCGTTTATGCTTTTTGAAGCAGCGGATATTGCTACAGCGCTTTCGTTATTGTCATTTGACCTGTCTACTCCCACTGCATTTAGAATTAACAGCTCATCTATCTCTACTTTTCCAAAACTAATATTTGAGCAGCCAGCTGTAATAAGCATGAATATAAGAATAACAATAAGTATCTTATACACTTTATAGTTCATATCTTAATCTATCCTTTTCTTATTTAGGGTTTTCAAATCAATAGGTCTTTTTTTCATTAACCTTACAGGACTTCTGATAAAAGTGTCCTGAAATTGAGGGTTAGTGCTGGACACAAAAGGTGACAGATATGGCACACCGTAATTTTCAATGGAGCAAAGATGACATAACAGAAAAAGACCGCCTATGCACATGCCAAAAAGACCAGCTATACTACTAGCTATAGCTATGATAAGCCTCCATAGCCTAATGGCATTGGACAAATCCTGATTGGGCAATACAAAATTTGATATGGCAGTAACAGATATCAGTACAACAACTGCAGGAGAAGAAAGCTTGGCCTGGGCTGCTGCCTGACCAACTACTACTGCTCCTACAATTGATAAGGCTTGACCTATGCTTTTAGGAAGTCTGATACCGGCTTCAACCAAAATCTCAAAAGC
>JAAYMO010000042.1 GCA_012521375.1 Clostridiales bacterium | reverse complement strand
GTAGAAGCAAAAAGAACCGTCCCCGGTGCTTCTAAAAGAACCGTCTCTGGTGGCTCAGTTTTCTAGGATGTTTTCCGCTTCTTTCAGGATTTCCTCGGGTATGCCTAAGAGGCGGGAGATGTTTATAGCGTCTTTTGGTACCTTTGTGCTGCCTTTTATTTCTATCAAAGTATAATCCATATATTGGGATATAATATCTGGATTGCCCAGCTTATCATAGTCTACATTTCTCAATCCTTTAACTTGAAGATGTTTGACCCCTTCTTTTGCCAAACCATCAAAGTGGGTGGTGATAAGGGTTACACATTGTTTTTTCATAAGATATTTTATTATTCCATAGGATATGGCAAAGCCTTCTCGCGGGTTGGTGCCTCTGGCCAGTTCATCAATGAGGATTAAGCCTTGTTGATCAGACATGTCAAGCATTTCTTTAATGCTTTTCATTTCCGCTCCAAAAGTTGATAACCCTGAGTCTAGGGATTGTTCGTCTCCTGCTGATATGAATATAAAGTCCCAAAGGCTTGTCTTCATATATTCAGCAGGCACAAAAAGACCATATTGGGACATGGCCATCAGCAGACCCACCATTTTAAGGGATACAGTTTTTCCCCCCATATTTGCTCCGGTAATAAGGGTTACGCCTTTTTCGAGGTTAAGGCTGATGGGGGTAAAGCTTTTATTCTTTTTCTTCAGTGTTCTTTCTACCACAGGATGCTTACCATTTTTTATGATACAGCATATATCTTTGCTTATTATGGGTTTTACCCCATCTAGGGCGATGGCCAGATAGGCTTTGGAAATCAATAGGTCAAAATGACCTATTGCATCCATATTTCTCAGTATGGCTTCTCCATAAGCAGCCAATTTTCGAGACAGTTCTTCCAAGACCTTCATTTCTTCTAAGGCCTCTTTTTCTTTTAAATCCTCTATTTGTTCAATGAGTTGAATCATTTTTTCATCAGGCCTTATTTTGAAGGTTACGTTTATATAGGTTTCGGATGCCACTTGAAGGCCAGGATATTCTAAAAGCTTTTTAATGACATCAATGTGATTTCTGCTTATGGTTATATCTCCTGTGGCTCTCAGTTTTAGGCCTATTTCTTCTTCTATTTGCTTTGCTTTCTGTCTCTTCATTTCTTCCAAGGCATGTTCTGCTTTAACTTTTTTTGTTCTCAGTTCATAGAGGATCGGAGAATAGCAATCATATATATAGAAGGTTTTTAGGCCGGAATTCTCCGGATCCAATAGCTTTTCTGCTTCTTCAAGGATGTAGACTTTGTATTTTTCAGGAATTTTCCAATGGAGGGCAGACTGGCTCTTTGATAGAATTCTCATTATGTTTCACAGATTCTTTATTTCAAAGAATTCTACTGAGTTTAAAACTCCGCCTTCCATAGCTCTTTCCACTGATTTTCTGATGTCTTTCATGCCTCTCATGTGAGTTCTTATTTCAACAAAAATTGCTCTTTGAGTATTCACAAGCTCCTTTATCTTTTCAATCCGATCCAGTTCTTCTTTTAAAGCCTCTTCTTCTGATCTGCTATAGGGCTTCATAAGGCTTTTTAGTTTAATTCCAAAAGGTGTTATGGGGTTTAAATCTTCAAGTACTTTGTCAATATCCAAAAGTTTATAGCTGTTGTTATTAATAATCATAGCCCCATCCCCCTTGCATTACATCAAATACTGGTATGTCTGGTAGAGCTCTTCTCATTTTTTCCAGGAATGTAGCCGCATCAAAGTAATATCCTTCTGGCGAATATGGATTTACTGTTACTGCAATAATATTTATGTGATCTATTGCATAGAGTTCTAATCCCATTTTCTCTAGAAGGCTTAGTTCCCTCGGGGAAATAAACACTCTGGTTCCATCTTTTATTATTATTTTTATCGGATTCTTTGCATTTTGAATTATGTCTTTTAAGGTATCCGTAGTGGCTGAGCCTGAAAGAACCACATATTCGGTATCTTCTGTTAGTGCTTTTGCTATAATGCTGCCACTTCTCAAAGATGTCAGAGTGCCTACATAGGCTATAGATAGATCACGTTTTATCAGTCTGGTTTTGCCTTCTTCAATTATTTCAGCTGCAATGTCCCGGATTTCTCCCCGGTCTATCTGGGGTATGGAATAGTTTTTTATTATATGCATAGTCTTATCTATTACCAGATCCTGAGACCTGGCTAAAGCCGCTCCTGTAGCCAGTACGGTACCGTCAGAGACAAAGGGAGCTGCAGAGGCTCTTCTGTCTAAAGAGCCGTCGATGAGAGCTAGTTCTGCACCAAAGGAAAGCATTTCTTGGCACATTTGTCTTATGGTTCGGGAAGAATAAGGGCCGGATATTTCTACATAGCCGTCCTCAACTACCCGGCCGATTACTACTCTTCCCATAGGTGTATTATAGTCGGTAACAGAGTATATCTCTATGCCTGCATACTCCGGTTTTATGGCGTTTTCCACTGTGGTTATTATGGTGCCTTTTTTTACAAAAATAGGAGGTTTCTCTGTTTCTGTTAGCACATCTCGCCTCTCACCGTCTCTTCCAGTAGAAATAAGGGCTATAGGTATGGCTTTTTCCCCTGCTTGGGTTATTATTTCGTTTAGGGTTACGGTTTTGCCTGCGTTTTTGCAGGTTCCTACTATGGATATTATTCTATTTTTAGGATAGATAAGATCTATAAGTTTCATTTTGTTCTCCTTATGTTAGTTTTTGGTTACGGGTTGCGGGTT
>JAAYMO010000041.1 GCA_012521375.1 Clostridiales bacterium | reverse complement strand
TTATTGATTAGTTTAGGATGATTCTATGAAAAAATCCGATAACTATGAAATACAATACAGAAAAAATCCAGATACAGGTCGTATTATTATAGATATTGCTCTAGATAATTATCTTGAATTTTTTCACGAATGGGATAATTCTATTTTTAAAAAGCGTGATATAAATCCTGAGCTAGCAGAATTTCTTGATTTATGTTCAGAAGAAATACCTTTGCGAAAAAAATTACAAATTGTTCTTTTTCTAAATACATCTGAAATCAGTCAAGAAAAAGAAGAATTGATCTTAATAAGTTATAGAAACTATTATAATTCTCTGAAGCGTTCAGAGAAACGAAAAACAGTAAGATATATTAAAATCTCTGCAATTTCCCTTTTTATATCATTTGCACTATTGTTCACATATGGGTTTTTGAATAATAGAAAAGGTTACACTGTCATTTCTAAAGTTTTCCTCGAAAGCCTACTGATTGGAGGTTGGGTTTTTGCTTGGGAGACTATACATTTATTATTCATCGATATCATTGAACCTATTCGAAGATATCGTGAAATAAAGCGATTTCTTGAAGCAGATATTAGATTTAAATACTTGAACGAGGATACATAAAAATAAGATAAACAAAAAGCTAGCCGTTTGGATTGATGTCTTGGTCTGATTTTTTAAACCTTGCGTTCACGGTAACATGTCAATAGCTTTTTTGCATTCTCTCTAAAAACGGGCGTTCAAGGAAACAAATCAAACGACAATTCCGACAGTAATCTATATGATTTATTCCGGTTAAGACCACATTTAACGCTTCTATAAGCTTGTTTCCTTGTCCAGGCCCGCGTAGTCATAGGGTATGATCAATTCGATGGTTCCCGCAGGCTGGCCCGAGGCCAGCTTACCAGCCCTGTCAGATTCTCAAAAGCGGGGTTGATAACCTGATACATCAGTCCGGAATTAATTGTAATGATAAAGACAAAAAGACACAGCAATATTAGCTGGTTTTTAATACCGCCATGCGTCTTATTTTCAAATGTTTTGTTCTTCTCATTCTCCTGCTCCAACGGCAGCATCAAAATGAAGACCATGCCGATCACAAGGCAAAGCATTGCTAGGCTTAGCCCGATAAACGGTGAGCGATTCATGGCAACCACATTGACTGCAATCATCAGCAAATTGGAATAAATCAGCACGTCGGCACAGGATTTAATGCGCTCGTTCTTGGGCGTAAAGGCTCTGAGAAAAAATCCCCATGAAATGTGCAATCATGGCAGCCAGTATGTAAGCAGAGACATTTACCCTATGCAGGTCCAGCAGGCTGTACAGCACCTGTCCCTCAAACAGAAAGGAGAGCAGATACGCAAAAGAAAGGGAAAGCGCCGCAACAGAAAGCCTGCGGGAATTTAACAAATTATGTCCGTTCATTTTATACCCTCCAGCTCAACGGAGGTTTCGTCTTTTCTATGCATTTGTAAAAGCCGCATTGATATATATTATCCATAATTTTCACCTTCCTTAGTTGTATGTGTCTTTATATTGTAGATATAAATCTAATGCATCAAAAGCTCATAGCTTTCTTCCACAACATCTTCTGAATCTTCTTCATCAATATCAATAAGATTATCGTGTGAAAGATTATGTATAGCAGCTAAAGTAGAAGGATGTTTTGGTCCATATACATTATTGGTCAATTTGATTAAAGATTCTAAAAGTAACTGGGCTTCATCATTTTTACCCATCTTTTTATATGAATTAACTAAATTATTCATAGCACGAAGTGTTGCAGGGTGTTTTTCACCGTATTTTTCATGACGCCACTCGTATACTTTAAGCGCAATAGAATGAGCTTTTTCAAACTGATGAAGCATTCGATAAGATGTAGCTAAATTGCTCAAAGCACCTATTGTACTTGGATGGTTTTCGCCTAATATCTGAATGCGATGATTGACAACTTTTTCTGCATAATGAAGCGCTTCGTCATACCTTCCAATTTTTCTATATGAATTCGCTAAATTGTTCATGGCTCGTAATGTGAGAGGGTGGTCTTCTCCAAGTATTTCACATCTCGCCCTAACCACTTTTTCAGATAATTCAGTGGCTAAATCGTACTTTCCCACAAGTCTGTAAGAATGAGCCAAGCTTCCCATAGCAGCCAAGGTAGAAAGGTGATTCTCACCATACAATTGAGCTCTAAGTTTTACCACCTTTTCAGATAGTTGGCAAGCATGAATATTATCACCTGACTGGCGATAGGCATTTGCCAAGCTGCTCAGCACACCAATTGTAGAGGGATGCTCTTCTCCCATTTCAGCGATTCTATAAGCCAAAACTTTTTCTAATATTTTGAAAGCTTCTTTATAATTACCTGTTTTTCTATAAGAAATTGCCAAGTTGATTGACTCATCAATGGTGGATGGGTGATTTGGTCCATTTATTTGCTCTCTTAGTTTATAAAGCTCTTGGGAAAGTGATAAAGAAAGTTGATATCGTCCAGTCCTTCTATAGGCAATTATAAGTACTTGCATGGCTTTTAGGGTGTCGGGATGAGTATCTCCTAAAAAGTTTTTAAAATATTCATATGCGCTGGAACCATTTTTTAGCGCTTCATAATAATTTCCTGCAAAGTACTGAGCGATAGCATAGCTTAATAAGCAATAAGATTTTGCAAGACCCATATCGAATCTGTGGGTTGTATAATCCATTAACTG
>JAAYMO010000040.1 GCA_012521375.1 Clostridiales bacterium | reverse complement strand
CCAGGGAATAATGTTAAATATGGTGCCTGACGAAGAAAATCTCGTCCTTCATAAAGCATTGTACCCCATTCTGGGGCTGGTGGCTTGACACCTAGACCCATAAAGCTCAAGGAAGAGATAATCAAAATAACGGATCCCATCGCTAAAGTAGCTTGTACAATAATTGGACCTATAGCATTAGGAATGATGTGTTTAAAGATTATCCTAGCATCACTGGTCCCACAAGCCTTGGCAGCTTCAATAAATTCCTGGCCTTTTATCGATAGAATCGTAGATCTTATAACGCGGGCGAATACTGGTACATATGCTATCCCTAATGCTATAAGAAGATTTACCATACTCTGGCCTAAAGCTGCTACAATGGAAATTGACATCAGCATGGGAGGTATTGAAAGAAGAATATCCATAAAACGCATTAATATATCATCGGTTCTACCTCCATAATAACCTGCTATAGCTCCTATTATTGCGCCTGCTGCAACTGCAAACAGCATAGCGATTATGCTCAGGGAAAGAGATATTCTTGAACCATGAACTATCCTGGCAAATATATCTCTTCCAAAATGGTCGGTACCAAACCAATGTTCAGATGATGGCCTTTGGAGGCGCTCCTGTATATTTTGCCCAATGGCCATTTCATCATAATCTGCAATAAAGTCTGCACATATTGCTATCAAAACCATAACTATTAATAAAAACAATCCAAACATGGCTAATTTATTTTTCTTTAACCGGTACAATACAGAACCGATTTGACTTCTTCTTTTATATTGAATTGCATTACCATTCATCATGCTTTACCCCTTATATTGTGATTTGATTCGCGGATCGATAAACGCATATGCTATGTCAACCAATAGATTAACAAAGCTATAAGCTAAGGTTACAAATATAACGGTTGCCATAACTGTTGGGGTATCCTTCATACGGATAGCGTTTATTAAAAGAGTCCCCATTCCCGAAATGGCAAAAACTGATTCAATAACTACCGTACCGCCTAATAGATATCCAAAGTCAACACCTATAACCGTTACGATAGGCAATAATGCGTTACGCAGCGAATGTCTTAATATAACAGATTTTTCAGTAGCACCCTTAGCACGGCTTGTCCTGATAAAATCCTGCCTTAAGACTTCCAGCATAGTTGACCTGGTCATGCGGACCAATGTAGCCATTGTAAACGTAGACAAAGTAATAGCAGGAAGCACATAGCTCTTCCACGAAGAAATGCCTGTTGCCGGAAACCATTTAAGATTAAGAGAAAACACAAGCATTAGGATCAAACCAAGCACAAAAGATGGTATAGAGGCAAAAAGGAGTGCTGCTATCATGCTTGCGGCATCTACAAATGAATACTGTCTTATGGCAGAAATTACACCAATAGGTATTCCAATTGTCATTGCTATAAGCATTGAAATACTAGAAAGTTTAAATGTAGTAGGAAAACGCACAATAATCTCTTTTACTACAGGCAACCGTGTTTGATATGATTTCCCGAAATCTCCTTTAAGGGCATCCTTAATAAAATTAAAATAACGTACAAAAAAAGGTGAATCAAGCCCAAGCTCATGCTCAAGCTTTGCTATTTGTTCTGGTGTTGCACTTTGACCTAATATCAGTTGAGCAGGGTTACCTGGAGTTAGGTTCATAATGGTGAAAATGATAAATGATATGCCCAATACAACCCAGAACATCATTAATAACCTTCTTAATATATATTTGCCCATAAGCTTCTCCTTACTAACTGAAAATTTTTGGGGGGTTTTATATTAATAAAACCCTCCCTTGTTTAAAATTTAATATTACCATGAAAATCTCTTAAGCATATAAACTCCCAATGGATTTGGCACTACACCTTTCAGTGCTGCATTTGTAGTAATGTTAGTCTGCTCTACCACCAAAGGAACCTGGTATGCATTATCATAAATGTTCTGAATAACAGCCTTATATGCCTCCACTTTTTCTTCTTCAGAAGCTTGCGCAGCTTTATCCAAAAGCTCTGATAAATCTTCCGCTACCACGTGAGTGATATTTCCTGTTGGTCCGTAGCAATCTTTATGGAACTGGCTGTATACAACCGAGTATGCATCTAAGAACATAGCAGACCAAGAACCTATGGTTATCTGAAAATTACCATTTGCATAGATGTCAGTATTATAAGCACCGGCTTCCATAACTTCTATAGTAACATAGATGCCTGCTTCTTTAAGATCTGCCTGAACTATCTGAGCAACTTTTTGTATTTTAGCATCTTCTTTTATCTTCATTGTAAGGCTAAGATTTGTATAACCTGCTTCAGCCAACAACTGTTTTGCCTTTTCCACATCATGCTCATAAACAGGTGCATCATCTGAATAACCATCACAAACCGGAGGTATAGCAGATTTTGCAAAAGTTCCGTAACCTTCTAAAGCTCCGGCAATAATATTGTCTCTGTTAATAGCATAATTGATTGCCTTACGTACTTTTACATCATCTAAAGGCTTTGATTCAATATTCATGTTTAATGATAATACAGCAGCCTGGTCAGCACTGTAGAAAGCTAATTCCTCATTGTTTTTTACTGTTTCTATATCACTGTTATTTATATTTAAGTAAACATCTATTTCTTTATTTTCAATGGCAATAAGCCCTGTATTCTTATCAACTATAGGCTTTATAGTTATAGTTTTGATTGGAGGGGCACCTTCGAAGTACTCTTCATTGGCTAGCAATGTAATATGGTCGCCTGCAATCCATTCCTTCATTTTGTATGGGCCAGTTCCCATAGGTTCCCTTTTTATTGCATCATCGCCTTTAGTTGTTACATAGTTTTCACTCATTATGGAAAAGAACGGTGATGCCAAGCTACCTATCATTCCACCAAAAGGCCTTGATAAAGTAATCTTTACCGTATTCTCATCAGCGAGAGAAACAGTATCAATAGCGGCAGTCATATCTGCTGCCCATCCTTTTTCTATAGTTCTATTGATTGAAAAAACAACATCCTTTGCGGTCAATTCACTGCCATCATGAAACTTTACACCCTGTCTGATTGGAAAAGTATACTCTAGTCCATCTTCTGAAACTTCATATCCTTCTGCTAAACAAGGCTTATAGCTACCATCATCCTGCAACTCAAATAATGTATCATACAATGCATATGTTACTGTAAAAGAGCTCATCATAGCAAAAGTCATGGGATCAAGAGAATTAGGCTCTGATGCTATCCCATAGATTAAATCTGTTCTATTTTCAGTGTCACTATCATTGGTTGATCCTGTACTGGAACCGCATCCTGATAGGGACATAACGGCAATTGCAGCAATCAATATGAATGAAATATATTTTTTAAAATTCTTCGTTGATTTTTCCTTTGATTTCATTATTGCATCTCCTCACAAAATATTTTTACTTAAGATTTTATATAATAGCTACTATAGGAAGAATTATGAAATGGAACTTAGTTTTATATTATATAATTTTTAGCAGTCTTATATTTATTCGCCTCCTTCCCCTTTTCCATTTTTCATAATCTTCTTACACTTTCATTTTATTCTTTTCTGTTTTTCCTATAGTGCCTTACTTTATGTATAAATTATCATTTTTATTTTTATTTATGCATTTTGTTATATTTAATAATATAATCTAAATTATTAAATAATGTCAAGTGGTTTTTCAAAAATATATGGATGTATTTGAAACTTGGTTTCTTATTGATTTATAGCAAATTAATTCCACTACCAAATAAACACTCGCATGTTCTACATGTTTGTTGTTAAAATATTTAATTAGATAACAATTTAGTTTATAATTACTCATGTAAACATAAAATTGATAAAGATAGGAAGTATAGATATGAAAAAGGATTTGATAAAATTTTGTGAATCCTTAGGCATTGACAATGTTGGAATTGCTCCTGTAGAAATATATAAAGATTTTGAAAGCATATATAAAAGACAGATAGAAAGAGGCCATATATGCGGTTTTGAAGAAAAAAACATTGAAAAAAGAATCAGTCCGTATCTAACACTTGAAGATGCAAGTTCAGTAATCGTATGTCTTTTTCCATACTATTCAGAGAGCAAAGAAGGTGCCAATATATCCAAGTATGCTTATACCTTAGATTATCATTTAATAGTGAAAAGATTTCTCGAAATCATCGGTGAATATTTAAAAGACAAAATAGACAATTTCCATTACAAAGCCTTTGTAGATAATGGTCCCTTAAGTGATAGATATGTAGCTTATAAGGCTGGTTTAGGCTTTTTTGGAATAAACAATCACATTATAACAGATAAATATGGTTCCTATATTTTTATAGGATATATAATAAACAACTATAATTTCGAGCCTGATATGCCTCAGAACAGAACTTGTATTCAATGCTTTAATTGTGTAAAAGCATGCCCTGGTCAATGCATATTAGGTGACTTTACAATAAATCCTCTAAGATGCAAATCTTTTATAACTCAAAAAAAAGGGCAGTTATCAGATAGTGATAGAATTATACTGAAAAAAACTAATCTTATTTGGGGCTGTGATGTCTGCCAAGATGTATGCCCTCATAATATGAATATTGAAAAAACCGATATAAAGGAATTTAAAGAAAATCTTATATATAATATTGAATATGAAGAATTAAAACATATTTCTAACAAAGAATTTATGAGAAGATATGGTAATAGGGCCTTTAGTTGGAGAGGTAAAGGTATATTAATTAGAAATCATGAGATAATAAATGATTCAAAATAAGAAATTGAATTAATTGTAAGCAAAAAGGCTTTGCAAAATTTATATTTAGCCTAGCCTTTTTGCTTTACATTGAAATCTATTGCTTTATCTTTTCAAAAGAAGTAAGATATACTTCTTCGTTCACTTTAATGTGTCCTGTTTTTATATATCCATTCTTTAAATATAGCTTTTCCGCAGGTATATTTCCTTTACCAGTGCAAACAATAATCTTTTTTACGTTAGAATCAACATTTTCCACATATTCTATAAGTTTTTGTGCAATACCCTTCCTAAAAAATTCTGGATGGACTGCAACCCTATGTATATCCAATATATGATTGTAGATCTTATAGGAAATCATACCAGCCAAAACATTATCTACATAATATCCATAAAATATTTCCTTGCTTTCTTTAAGACTGTCAACTGTATCTTTCAAAGGAGGTATATCATAAAATCCTATAATCTCAGCTTCTTTAATATATGAGGCAACTTGCAATTCCAATAAATCTTTAACGGTGTTAATATCATTAAGATTTAGTCTTTTAATCATAGATACTATCCCCCTCATATAAATATTGTGGCTTTACATTACAGTTTTCTTATTGTTTGCACTTATTTAACATTTTTCTGTATTCCTCTATTTCTTTATCACTTCCCAAAACATAATGTTCTGGCTCTATTTCCACCCATTTAGGCAAATCAGTAGTATAATCATGACAATTTGGGTCATATAGCTCAAGAGCCTTATTTTTTTCAAGTCTCGGGTCCGGTATAGGTATGGCTGATATTAATGATCTGGTATATGGATGTAGGGGGCGTCTAAAAAGCTTTTCTGTCTCTGCCAGTTCAACTATCTTTCCTTTGTGTATTACAGCCAGTCTATCCGTTATGAACCGCACTACAGATAAATCATGGGCTATAAATAAATAAGTCAATCCTTTTTCTTTCTGGAGTTGAGACAATAAATTCAACACCTGGGCACGAATAGAAACATCCAATGCAGATATAGGCTCATCGGCAATTATCAGCTCTGGTTCCATAACAAGGGTTCTCGCAATTCCTATCCTTTGCCTTTGACCTCCTGAAAATTCATGTGGAAAACGGCTCAAAAACTCTG
>JAAYMO010000308.1 GCA_012521375.1 Clostridiales bacterium | reverse complement strand
CAGTACAAAAAGAGGATATAAAGGAAATTAAAAAGCTTATCAAGCCGTCTTTGGTTCTGGTAATCGGTATGTTATTAACAAATATATCTGTAGGTTTTATTGTTTATTTCATAAGTCCCTTAGATCTTATTACATCTTTAATGAGTTGTGTGCCTGGGGGCATGTCCGAGATTCCAATGATAAGTGCTGACATGGGGGCTGATATGCCTAAGGTAGCAGTGCTCCAATTTATTAGAATGCTGGCATGTATAGGGCTGTTGCCAAGCATAATCTCCCATATTGATCATAAAAATTATGAAGTGGAAAAAAAGACTGTGGTTTTATCACAGGAAGGAAACCATGGTTTAAATATAAAAAAATTTATATTTACAGTAGCTATAGCTGTATCAGGTGGAATAGTTGGCAAATTTCTGGGAATTCCTGCTGGTATACTATTATTCTCTATGATAGGTACAATTTATATAAATATTTTCCTGAACAAAGCATATATGCCTCTATGGGCAAAGAGACTGGCACAGGTTTTATCAGGAGCTTTCATAGGATGCAGCATAGATTATAAGAATGTATTGGAATTGAAATACATCATAATACCTTCTATGATTATTGTGCTTGGATATTTCATAAATTGTTTTGTAGTTGGTAAAATCCTGAATAAAGCATTCAAAATACCTATAAAAGAATCTATGTTGGCAGCTACACCTGCAGGAGCAACAGATATGGCACTTATATCATCGGACATTGGGGTATATAGCACCGATCTTGTTGTTTTGCAGATAGTTCGTTTAATAACCGTTATATCAATATTTCCTCAAGTTATCTATTTTATTAGCCGTTGGTTTAGTTAAAAAAGGGGAGTAAAAATCCCCTTTTTTTGCTATTTAATGAGACTTAATTGAATAATAGATATGCTTACCTGCTTCGAAAACTGTAAAGAGAAAGATAACAGCTATGAATATTCTAAAGGATACAGCCCCCATTCCGCCTAACTTCATTAGAAATTCCAGTTCGGTTCCTGCTGCTGCATATGTAATAGAAGGATTCAGTATAGCAGGATTACCTGTCATCATAAGTACAATAATTAACACACCCAGATCTATACCTATTTCAGATAAACGCAAAAATATATTCCATTTACCGACCTTAAGCTTATATATGTTTAACAGTACTGCTCCAATCCAGAATATGTTCATGTATTTCATATATTCAGCCAATACATCAAGGTTAAGTATTGGTGTTACTGATACTATTCCTTGGGATACATTATACATGGCTATTATATGAGGAAACCTATTGAAAATAATCAGGGCTATAATCGTAAAACATATGGCTGCTATAGTATCAGGTATTTTTATGACTTCATAAGCCACGGGAACAGGTTCCAAATTTCTAGGACTCCAATTCTTATTCAGATCAATACCTTTAATGCTTTCTTCTTTTCCAAAACGCTGAATAAGCGCAAATATGATAGTTACAGAACCCACAGCGCTTATGGCTGCGGATATTAAATTCATAGGCAGTTTAAACAGTTGTTCTATAAAAGGACCTTGACTACTTAGTATATCAATTGTTGTCGCAATGGAAATACCTAATGCTACTGCTCCCAGGACTATATAGAGTAAAAGACAATATAGTTCATATAGTTCAGGACCGATAAGATATCTGTTATTTGGTCTGTATTTTGCTGCAACTTCATCAGGAGACCCTAAGGACTCTAATATGACAAATACATCCTCCTCTGTAGCTTCGTAATCTTCTCCTTTTTGTAATTTCTGATTTGCTATTCTTTCATCTAAATCATCCAATATGATAGATCTCAATTCCTTCTTTATATCTTCCCTCTGAGATCTGGGAAGCTTTTGTCCCACAGCATATAAATAGCGGTCAATCCAATCTTTCATTATCCCCATCTCCATTCTTAGTTTCCAGAAGTTTTGTTATTGTATTATTCATGTCAGTCCATTCCCCAATAAGGCTATTTAGTACTCTTCTGCCCTTTTCATTCAACACATAGTATCTTCTTGGCCTGCTCTCATCCAAGGACCAATTGCTATCCAGCAATCCTTGCTTTTCCAATCTTCGCAGCAAAGGATATAAGGTGCTTTGTTCTATAATCATTCCTCTTTCTGCCAGGTTTTGCACCAAAGAATAGCCGTATTGTTCTTTTTCCAACTGACTCAATACACATAGAACCAAAGTACCTCTCCTTAATTCCATGGTAAGATTTGATATAATCTCTTCCAAGTTAGACATATTTATCACTTCCTTGTGATTTCATTATACTGTGTGTCATACACTATTGTCAATACTATAATATTATTCTTTTTTGAATATTTTCTTATTCTAGCTTATATAGATAAGATGCATAAAAATGCTCTCTTGGAAGTATTCAACATCCAAGAGAGCATTTTATCTATTTATTTCAAATTCCTTTTCCATATTACATTATTTTATTTCCTTTTAGTTATGCTAATGGTGTATTCTATTATATTCGCTACATCGTCTTTTGTTCTCTCTTCAATATAAAACTCATATCCATCTTCCTTATCACCACTAAGCTGAAAATCTTCAGAACTTATGCTTTTGTAATTAACTTTAATATCACTCCAACTAGCTTCATAACCAGCTACAATATCTTTTGATAACTTATCTGACAATAAATATAGTTCAAAATATATCCTATCTTCTGTTTCTGAATATCTGCTATCAGTTACCTTGTCTCCTTTCAGAATTGGGAATATATCTTCAGGATATCCATAGGGCAATTCGGCTGATTTTCCGGATGCAAGGGTCGCCTTAAGTTTTTCTCTTTCTGCCAATACACGATAGTTTACATCTATCATCACATTGCTGTTATTATCATCTACTTCGTACGCTTGAATAGTAATACCATAATCATCTTTACCTAATTCAATTGAAATACCACCATCAAATTGCATCTTGTATATACCTTCTTTATCTTTAAAAACCTCTTCATAAAACTTTATAACCTCATCGTATCTCATTTTTGTCATATATAATATACTTACAACAAAATTTTCTTCATATTCATTTACATTCACTACATTTGCATCATCCACGAGAGGAACTACATGTTTTGGAAAGCTATCAGGCAAAGGAAGGTTCATTCCTATTTGACCTATATCTCCCATGTCGAAATCAATATCAACATCAGATCCTATCTCATCAGATATATTTTTCTCAATTTCTTTTTCTGTTTCTTTCAGTTCTTTATTAAAATCCTCTGCGGCAGATTCTTTTTTTCCTCCACCGCAACCTCCAAGAATTAGCGCTATTATCAGACAAGGTATTAAAATGCATATTACTTTTTTCACCATATCATTCCCCCAAAAAAATTCATAGTTTATTAAATTATATAATAAACTATGAATTTGCACTTCCAGAAAATTGACTCAATTTTAAATAAATTGCAAATAATGGAAGAATTTATTCCTGTTAAATAAATATCTTAAGCTATCTAAAGGCTTTATTCGCTTCTTATATCTTTATCCTTGCCACACCAGTATCTATAGCAGCCT
>JAAYMO010000307.1 GCA_012521375.1 Clostridiales bacterium | reverse complement strand
CAATTTGGAATCTGGGATATGAATTTGATAACAGATGAAATTTATCATTATAACAATTGGAAAAGGATTCTTGGATATGAAGAGCAGGAAATAAGTGATTCCTGTGATTCGTGGAAAAAATTGATTCATCATGAAGACTTACCTTATGTATTAGAAAAATTCCATAAGCAATTTGAGGGTGAAGATTATATAGTTGAATATCGTATTAAGTGCAAAACAGGTCAATATAAATGGTTGAGGACAAAGGGAAGGGTAGTCCAATGGTCAGAAGATGGAAAACCAATGCGAATGATAGGAACAAACGAAGATATTACAGACAGAAAATTAATTGAGCAGGAGTTAAAAGAAAAATGTAAACAATTAGAGCAGCTAAAGAAAGAAGCGGAAGCTGCAAATAAAGCAAAATCTAATTTTTTGGCAAACATGAGCCATGAGATAAGGACTCCGATAAATGGTATTATTGGTATGCTGCAACTATTAGAATTGACTTTACTAAATGAAGAGCAAAGAAGATATGTCAACAGAATGAAAGAGTCTACAGATTTATTAGTAGCTATAATAAACGATATACTTGATATTTCAAAAATTGAAGCGGGCAAGCTCAAAATAGAGAATAAGCCTTATGATTTGTTCATAACAATAAACACTATTTACAATAACCTGTTGTTGCAAGGCAGTTCAAAAGGATTAGAGATAGGTTTTTATTTTGACCCAAAGATTCAAACGAAAGTCATAGGCGATGAAATGAGACTAAAACAGATACTTACCAACTTGACTAACAATGCAGTTAAGTATACTGATGAGGGTTATATTACTTTGCGGGCAGAGCTGATATGCAGCGATAGCAGTTTTCAAAAAGTAAGGTTTGCAGTCATAGATTCTGGTATTGGCGTAGATGGCGAGTTAAAAGATAAGATATTTGATAATTTTGAACAGGGAGATTTATCAAATGAAAAAAAGTATATGGGTGTTGGTTTAGGTTTATCCATAGCAAAAAGGCTGGCTGAGGAAATGGGTGGAACCATAAGTTATGAAAGCGAAGTAGGGGTAGGAAGCTCATTTTACTTTATTTGTAAATGAAACTGTCAGCTGAGGTTAATAATCAAGATCTCCAGTGTTTTGGCAGCAATAGCATAGATAGAAAAGCTGATAATTTTAATAACAGAAAAACCATACTATATATCGATGACAACCTTATTGATCATGAGGTTATGCAGGGGATACTAAGTCGTAAGGGATATGATTTGATTTCGGCATATAATGGCAAAGAAGCACTTGAAGTGTTAAAAAACCATAATATAGATTTAATTCTAATGGATATACAAATGCAGGGGATGAATGGATATAAGATTACTGAGATGATTCGAAAAGAATTTGATAAAAAACATATGCCTATTATAGCTGTTATTGCCTATGCTATGAGAGAAGATAGAGATAAATGTATTCAAGCAGGAATGGATGATTATATAGCAAAGCCCTATGATATTAACTATTTGTATAGCATATTGGAAAAGAGACTAGGGATAAAATGAAAAGCTTCCAATGGGAGCTTTTCTTATTTTGTCATACTTATACATTTACCTTATCCAAATGCCAAGAAAGCAAATCAATATTGAACTAATAATATGCAAAAAAATGTATAAAATATGTATATCAAAGGATATTGTGTCAAATAAAGGATAGTAGTATAATTAACCTAACAAACATTCGGTAGGCATAACAATTAGGAGGGAGGGAAGATGAGACATGTCAAATAAAACAAATGATATGATACGCTATGTAGCGTTCAAGTTGTTTGTTGAAGTAGGTTATGAAGCAACAAATATAAGGGATATCTGTGAAGAAGTAGACATAAAGCCATCTTCCTTATATTTTTATT
>JAAYMO010000306.1 GCA_012521375.1 Clostridiales bacterium | reverse complement strand
GCAAAGAGTCACTAGCAAAGTTAATAAAAATGCTCTATTATATAATCCATTAGCTTTCACCGTACCTAAGAAAGCTACTGTATCTGAAAAATAAGCATATGTGCAAGTGAACAAATTATTGATTTTGTAATAACTCTTAGCGAAATATCTTTAGAAAAATCGTATGGGCAGCACGGATGCTGCCCAAGCCGCCCAGGGTAGGATGCCCTTTGGACGGCGTTAGATTTTTCTATGGATATGAGCTATAGAGTTAACAAAATCAATTTCTTTGTGAACTGCACATATGCTTATTCTTATTTGCTATAGTATCTAAGCATCAAACAAAAAAACTGTGTCCTTTAGTGTTTTTAGTGGTTTCAAAACAAGACCCAAAAGTAATACCCCAGGCAATGCAGCACGTAGCTCGTAGCACGAAGCAAGACCTTAAAGGAATACCCTAGACAACGCACCCAAAAAACCATGGAACAAAACTGGCAAATACTGCGTCAATATGTAGCAAACGACATATTGCAACATATTTGTTAACAAACTGAAATATTATAAATGAAGGAAAAGCTATATAAGAGTCGAATTACTAATTAGAAAGTACAGGAAAAGGAGGAGTTTGATGAAAAAAGCAATAATTTTTGTTATAGCAGTGTGCTTTATCGTTTCTTTTTCAACAGGCATTGCTTACGCAGCAGAACTTCAAAGCAATAAAGGGTCTACCTTATCCATGCAAGTCATGGGTAAGACTTTAACAGGCATTGAACCTCCCCTTTTACAAAATGGCAAGGTCTATGTGCCTATGAGGTTTGCAGCAGAAGCTTTAGGTTATACTGTTACATACAATCCCAGTACAAGAATCATGGATATAAAAAAAGATAATCATAGCATAAGACTTACTATAGGTAGTGTTAATACTGTTGTAAATGGCAAGACAGTAAAAATTGAAAAAGCACCATTTTTAAATAAAGGCAGAGCTTATGTTCCTATTGATTACATAAAAACAGCATTTGGAGTAGAGGCAAAATACGATAGCAATAAAAGATTAGTAAGTATTTCTGAAGGTAATTCGACTAAAGATACTTTAAACCCTGTTAAAAAAGAAGGTATATATACTTTAGGGAAAAAAGCAGACAAGGAATTTGTACCCTTGATAAGAGAAAACCATGTGATGATACCAGTAAGACCTATAGGTGAAGGCTTAGGTTATAAAGTGGAATGGAACATTAAGACTCAAATAATTTCATTGAAAAAAAGTGGACAGGCTATGTCATTTAAGATAAATAGTGATAAAGCAGTTGTGAATGGCAAAGAAGAGCCGATGGACTTTAAAACCATAATGGTAAAAGGCAGAGCCTATGTACCTCTTACTTTCCTAAAGAAATATATGACGGATTATACTTTTTACTATGACAAAGAAGCAAATAGTTTAGAAGTTACAGAGAAGGTAATTGTAAGAATACAGGATATACAATTTGACGATGATGGAGGCTTTCCTCAATTGGAAATTATTGGGGATAATCCTGTAGAGTATAATTATTTTATGCTGACAAATCCTGATAGACTGGTAATAGATATTGTTGATGCAGTGGCAGCTACAGAGTTTGAATCAAAAGAAATCAATAAGGATGAGATAATAAGGGTAAGAGTGGGACAATTTAGTATTAAACCCTATATTACTAGGGTAGTGGTAGACTTAAAAGATCAACAGAAAGCAAAAGTTGTTCAATCTGCAGATAAAAAAAGTATATCAGTAGTGTATGCCAACATAATTGAACCTGTCAGCATGGCAAAGGAAGGTTACAGTCATGTAATCACTATTAAAGGCTCAAAAAATATAGATACTTCAGTAATAAAGTTAGAAGATCCAAAAAGGATTGTAGTAGATATTCAAGGAGCTGTATTGGGAAGCTCTGAACAAAAAATCGAAGCAGATTCTCCAATAATAAGTGCTGTTCGTACAGGTCAGTTTGATGTAGGAACAACAAGAGTTGTTGTGGATGTTAAATCTGAAGCTTACTATAATATAATAAATGAAGGTAATGTGGCGAAAGTATATATTTCTGATATGCCATACTCTTTTATAGGCTATGATAGGTACTATAATACATCTACATTATATATGAATTTGAACGAAGAAGCAGAATACAATGTTAATTTTAATGATGAGAACAAAACGCTGAAAGTGGAGATAAAAAAGGATATAGAACATGATGACGAACACCAATTTGGAATAAACGATAATATAATAGAACACATAAAATTGACTAAAGAAAATAGAAAAGGCCAGGCTTATACTATCGCTGAGATAAAGTTAAAAGATAATGTAGAATTTGAGACAATAACACAAGGGATTTCTAGCCTTGTAAAGATCAAACTAAAGTATAGTCCTAAAGCCCCGGAAGATATCTTAATAGCTATTGATGCAGGACATGGAGGTAAAGACCCCGGAGCAATTGGAGCAGATAAGGTAACCTTTGAGAAAGACTTGAATCTGGACGTTGCCAAAAGATTGGAACAAAAGTTAAAAGCCTTAGGATTTAAAACCATAATGACCAGGACTGATGATACGTATACAGTTTTGCAGCAAAGGACAGATTTAGCTAATAGTCAATATGCAGACTTCTTTATGAGCATACATTTTAATGCTTTTACAAGCACAGCCCAGGGCATAGAAACATTATATTATCCAAATATCCCTAATGATAATTATAAAATAAATAATAAAGATATGGCAGCTATATTTCAGGAAGAACTTATAAAAACATTAAAGCGGCCATCTAGAGGTACGATACCTAGACCTAATCTCTTCGTACTCAATAAAACCAAGATGCCAGCTATACTTGCAGAACTAGGATTTGTCACAAACAAGGAAGAATTAGCGGAGATAAAGAAAGAATCCTACAGGGATAAGGCAGCTAATGCATTGGCAGTTTCAATAGTGAGATACTTTAAAGAGCTACATAATATAGATTTGGGAATAGATATTGAGGAAATATACTCAGGAAATATATTCTTATAACAGGATGTTCTTATCACTGAACTATAAATCAACAGAATAATAGCAATTTAATATCAAAAAACACAGCAGCACTTGCAATTAAGCAAGTGCTGCAAAATTTATGAATGAGGGGGAGGAATAAAGAGTATT
>JAAYMO010000305.1 GCA_012521375.1 Clostridiales bacterium | reverse complement strand
CATATAGATAACATCATATATATCTTTAAATAGTTCTGAATTTTTTATTACAGGATGAAACCTAATAAACTCACTTACTATGTTGTTTTCTTTGCAATACTGCGCGAAAGCATGGCCAAATTCATTTACCAGTGCATTCTCTTTGCCAGCTTCACATCTTTTTATTATCGGGCCTCCATAGCCATAAGGTGTAATCAAGTCATACCAAACTGTATCATCTACTTTGGTCTCAATTTCTCGTTTAATAAACATGTGATATACTGTTCCTAATTCACAAGTATATTCAAATATCTCACATTTTCCATTTTCCATTTTTTCATAAAGCTTACCATAGTCAGGTTCAAAATATATATCAATCATAATTCTTCACAAATTCCTCCACAACATCAGTTATTCTTTTCATATCTTTATGATCATATCGTTGATCACATATTAACGATAATTCTTGTTTATATAACTTTGTAATTTCCGTTGTTAAATGATGTCCTCTAGGAATCGGCCAATGCACTGGACAAAATATATTATTTGATATCAAATAGTTTCTCAATGACTCCCTTACACTGCTTTCCACCATTATAGGCACAAATAGAGGACAATCTCTTTCAAAATCCACCTCTTTAAAAAGAAATTTAATATATTTTGATTCTTTTAACCTCTTGTGTAGATATTGAGCATTTTCGCATCGTTTCTTTTTTACATCTACTACATCAATCTTAGCTAAAAGATTTACAGATACGCAATCTATACTAAAATTTTTATAACTTTGCTCAATACCAGAATTAAATTCAGAAAACGCTGCTAAAAAACTTTTCTTTAATTCCCGTGTAAATTTACTTTCATAACCCTCATAAGCCATGTATTCTGCTTTCTGTTTCATAGCATTGATTTTTTTATTTATTAATTTAGCAGGAGGACTAGTTATATTATCTTTCATGAAATGCCCATTCATCTTTACAGCTAGCCCTCCAGAAGGTAATGGAAACCATTTTCTCAAGCTAGCTATCAAATAGTCTGCTTTAAAACAATGATTTGGCTTACTTAATAATCTATGGGTTATATCTTCAATAATTATAACATCTCTTTCTCTTAAAATATCAATAATTGAATCCATCACACTGCTACTGTAGCCAAAATAACTGGTTGCGAAGAAGATGTCAAAATCTTTTTTATAATCTATTAAATATTTTATCCCGGAATCATCCACTATTACATTATAAAAGTCAATTTTTGTATCCCTATCAATAAATGGCTGAAGCATTGACTCACAGCAATAAGATGGCATATATACTTTCTCGATAGGCTTTGATATATCCTGAAGAACATAATCTATAGCAGTGCGGCCAGAAAAAAGCAAGCGTTGGTCATTTCCTATATTTAAAATACCATCTAAAATACTACTTATATCTATAGTTGTTTTACTTTCTTTAACGTTAACCCTATCTAACCAAAACTCACTACCTATTTCTTTCATAATTGCTTACATCCTTAATACTTAAAGCTTACGATATTCATCAAAGTCAATTACTTTTCCTGTACCACTTACAACAATTCCTTCCCTCTTAAAAACCACTGCAATTGTCTTTAATAATATTTTCATATCATTAATAAATGTAATATTATTTACATACTCTATATCATAAGCAAAGCGTTCTTCCCAATTTACTGTGTTTCTACCATTTATCTGAGATAACCCTGTTAGGCCTGGCCTCACACTGTGTCTAAGCCTTTCTTCATCGGTATAATAAGGCAAATACATCACAGAAAGTGGTCTTGGCCCTACAAATGACATATCTCCTTTTAAAATATTGAATAGCTCTGGTAATTCATCTAGTGAAGTACTTCTTAAAAATTTACCAAACTTTGTAAGGCGCATGCTGTCAGGTAACAGTTCTCCATTTTCATCTCTTTCATCAGTCATTGTTCTGAATTTATATATAGTAAAAATTCTCTCGTTCAAACCAGGACGTCCTTGTTTGAAAAGAACAGGACTGCCTAGATTTATTCTAACAAGAATTGCTATTATCAATAGAACAGGACTTAAAACAATAATACCTATTAAGGCTAAAACAAAATCTATTGGTCGCTTAATATACTTTTCATATATACCACCATTTTTTTTAGTCGTAGAAAGATGATGGAATTTAGGTTTAATTTCCGCTTGCATTTTTATCACCACAACTTTCGTATATTATTAACAACTCTCGCCAAATCCTCGTCTGTCATCT
>JAAYMO010000304.1 GCA_012521375.1 Clostridiales bacterium | reverse complement strand
AGCTAACTCCAATTTTTCTGAGGTTTGAAATATCTTGGTTTCATTCTGCAAACCATCTCGGAGGCCAACTTCGCAAATAGTTACTTTTGATGGAAGGTTCATAGTCTTCCCTCCTTGTGAATTGAACAAATATTTTAGTGAATTGGGCAAATATTCTTTATGTTATTACAATTTTATACCTTTTTCTCTTAACCGTCTAATACTTGTTTTGTATCAATTGATAGAGGTTCTCTATCGTTTTATTATGCCTTCATCAAGTTCAACCTTTCTGCCTTCACTGGCAGATAAATATGCAGCATAGATTATTTTAATAGTTTCATACGCCAAATCAAAACCTGAAACAGGCTTTCTCCCATAAGCAACGCATTCAACAAAGTCTTGTAGTTCATATACATATCCGCGAAGTATTTCATCGCATACAAACAGTTTATTCCAGCCTGTTTTCTGTGGCAGCATTTCAGAGAATTCAACATTTTCTAACCTCTCTTGATCCAAGAAGTAGGCTTCTAAATTATCTGCAGGAGTTATGTTGCACATTAATGTACCGTCATTAGCATATATTTCAATATAATTTTTTGTCCCTCCCAATACATTATCGCTGGCTATAACAATTGCTTTTGTATTATCAGAAAAAGTTAATGTTACATTTGCAAATTCTTCTACATCATATGCTTTGCTCGTTAAATGTCTTTTGTCATATTCTGTAAGATTGATACTGGTATTTCCCATATCAGCAGTTACACTTACAACATTAATCTTTTCGTTTCTTGCAGCAGCTTCAACTTGTTTCAGCCAAAGTATTCCCGATAATGGATGGCTGCCTATCCTAATAAGGGAACCGCCTCCAGTTTTATCCCATTGACCTGCAACTGGTGATGAAGACCCTCTTAAGCTTTCTTCACCTTTCATAAAAAGAATCTTACTTTTTTTGTTCCTAATAATCTCTGCAGCCTTTGTAACCGCAGGGCAATACACATAGTTCTCTGCATACATAAACAACTTTTCACTTGTTTCCACCACTTTTTTTACTTCGTTGATCTGTTCTATAACCTTTTTATACATCTTTGATTTAGGAACTTTTATTCCTATAGGTTTTTCGTCTTCCGGTTCTCCAAAATAACCAGTTAGAGGTTTTTCACAAATAACATTTTTTCCAGCTTTCAAAGCTTTGATTATTAAATCAACATGGGAAGCAGGAGGAGTGCAGATATCAATAATATCTATTTCCGGATCATTAAGCACTTCTTCTATATTCATAGATACATTCTCGATTCCATAAATATTCGCTAATCTTCTTGCCTTTTCTAAATCATAGGCATCTACTACAGTTTTTATTTTTACAGGCACTTTACTCACCTTTGAGTAACCATTTGCATGTAAAAGTCCTCCATAACCTGCTCCTATCAAAGCAATATTTATTGTCCTCATATTGGAACCCTTCCTTCATATAAATATTTTTATTGTAAATCAGTTGCTGCAATTTCTAGTGGAATAGATAATCAAATCTTTCTATGATGTGTTCTAAAACAGACAAGTAATTTGGCAATGAATTCAGTGATAGGTATTTAAGCTTAATATCTTTCTTAGTCAAATTATTAAAATTTTCAATTATTCACACTTTTATAATTGAATGAATATTTATTATTTTACAATAATTATATGTCTTTTTTTCTTGACTGTCCAATACTTGTTTTGTATAGTGTAATAGAAATTCTCTATGGTTTGTTAATTTTATGTCTCAGTATTGATACTTTTACAAATGACATTCATTTCTTAATCATATTCGATTCTTTACTACAAAACTTTTGATTAAAGGTAATGTGCAAAAATGCTTACATTTAAATAGTCTAAACGATGAAACAGGAGCTATATTTCATTCACTGGAAATATAGCTCCTGTTTAAACTTCACAAACGTTAATCAGCTATTTTTTTATAGTGAAAGTATAATTACTTGTAGTCGTATTATCTGGTGCCACAACAGTGATCGTGAAAACAGTACCATCGGAAACAGGTATTTCGTTTCGTGAACGATAACCTACCTCTTTATCATTCAATTTAATTGAACTTACCCTTGTTGACATTGTTGTAGGTATAACAGTAATAGTTTTCTGTGACTTTGGCACTTTTATTGTATAATTAAATGTCCAAGGATCAAATCTATTGGGTAGAGAATTGTTCACAGTAATCTTTTTGCCAGCCCATTCGAACGTAACTGCAGGAGCCCATTCAACAGTTGTTCCAATCAGTTCTCCACCTTCAATTTCTATATTGGATAGCACTGAAAATTTTAAATATCCATCTTTTCCATTATAGTTAGCTACTGAATTGTTTGTGAGGTATTCTGTATCGTCGCCCATTATGCCTGCTAACTTCAAAGATATCCAATTAGTTCCATCCTTCCACATGTCACCTATCATTGTTGTCCTAGAGTTTGGCGCATCATTTGTTCGGAGTGTCGGTGTGCATCCAGCTTCTCCATTATCTATTACCTGTTGTAGTGCTGCTTCGAAAAGTAATAGATTGTACTCTCCAAGATAACTTTCATCGTGTCCAGTAAATAACATATCTACCTTGCCGCCATCTTTTTTATATTTAGAATAAACCTGCTGGACAAATGAAAGGAGCAAATCAGCTTTCAGTCCACTTACACCTACATTATCAGCAGAACCGGCACGAGTACAACCATAAAAATCAGATGCGAATAAAAGACCATTTTTCTTATCATGCAATGCAACATTGCCATTTGCATGTCCAGGTATAGCATACACATCAAATACTACGCCCCCACCCAGATCAAATTGCATTCCTTCTTCTATGTCCTTAACTTTAGCTTGAACCTCTGCAGTTGGGAAAATAGGAGCAAAAGGACCACCCGTACCTGCAGTAGAAGACCATCCACGTTTATTCAGGTATACTTCGACACCAGCCTTTAGGAAGTTAGGTGCCTGAGCACTATGGTCACCATGTTCATGTCCTATGATTAGAATATAAGGTTTAGTTGCAAGATTTTTATCCACATATTCTTTGAGGTTTCCAGCATCTTCACTTGTCTGTAGTGCATCATAAACTATACCCCTGTCTTTTCCTTCAATATACCAAGCCATTGGACGCACTGATTCAGCATCATTGTATATTCTATATACAGCCGGTCTGGATTCAGTTTTTTCAAGTATTAAATCACTACGAAAATCGTCTTTTGCGGGGCGATAGAGACGCCATTTGAAAGTCTGCACTGAGCTGGGAGTCATACCATCCTTTACAGCAAAAGCTTTATACACTACTTCTCTTTCAGGATCAACCCCCTCCATGCTTCCTCCCCTCGAGCCTATCATTTCCATAATGTGACCCTTTGTCTCTACTGTGTATATATCACTTTCAGTTGTTGGTTCAGTACCATCTGTTGTGAAATAAATTGTAGCACCCGGTGTAGGGCAGTACAGTTTTATATATCGCCTAGGTGATTCATAATATGGCTTTGGTAATGCTTGAACAGGTGCAACCATAGTTGTAGTTATTTTATTGAAGAGGATTTCAAACTCAGATCTAGTCAAAGCATCTTTTGGCATAAATAATGAACCTTTTTTTGCTGACATATATCCTAAGTCTGCCATTGTATTAACGTATGGCCTAGCTTCTGGACTTATGGTTACGTGATCAGAAAACATAACAGCTTTATCAGTCAATGGCATTTTAAAAGCTTTAACTAGAATAACAGCCGCTTCCTCACGAGTAATTTCACTATTGGGATTAAAATTACCCGCCTCGTCAGGTTCAATTATACCCTCCTCATAAGCACATTCAATTTCCTTGCCGTATGGGTCTGAAGTTTTAACATCATTAAATTGCTTAATAGGTGGATGCCAAATATCGTTGTATTCAGTTGGATGAGGCCAAGCAAAGAAATTGGAAACTATAGCAACAAATTCAGCCTTAGTCAACTTGTCATTAACTGGTATTGCAAAAGCAGTTCCTTGCAATAACAAAATTAAAATAATAAAGAAAGCTATTAGTTTTTTGGTCCTACCAAACCTTAACATTAGTCTATAACCTCCTTATTTTTTGTTTTATAATGAAAATTGCATTTTAGGGCCCTAACACAATTTTCCTAAACAAATAGAGAGGATTAGTTTTAAAAAAGCAAAAATATGCTTAATATAAGTTCTATGCTTATTAACATATTAATAAAGATTTTTTATCAATTATAAAAGATTATTATGGGAGCAATGTGTCAAATGTTGGTTTATTCAAAAGGAGTATAAAGTTTGAATTGTTAATATGATTCTTCATGCATCGTTATTCTTATTAAATATAATGATATATTACATTTGATGGTGTGAAATGGATGCGTCAATGTATTTAATTTAATAATTATATTAATATTCTTTATTTTACGATAATTATATGCCCTTTTTTCTTGACTGTCCAATACTTGTTTAGTATAATGTAATAAAAGTTCTCTATGATTCGTTTGTTTTGGCAATAGATAATTGACTTTTTAATAACACAATTCTGAACTCCATAGGAGGCGATACTATGACCTTACAGCAATTGAAATATTTTGTTGAAACAGCGCGTACACTGCATTATACCAAAGCAGCTGAACAGCTTAACATATCCCAACCTAGCCTCAGTTATGCAATCTCCCAGTTATCCAAAAAACTCGGTGTGCCTTTGTTTAAAATAGAAGGAACAAAGGTTTCATTGACAGAATACGGTGAAGCCTTTCTTCCATACGCTGAAAGCGCCCTCAACATACTTGACCAGGGAGAAGCTCAGCTTAATAGAATGCAAAACCCTTCAAGTACGAACATAAGTCTTGGATATATTTACACTGTAAGCTTTGATGCAATTCCCCAATTAATAGATGATTTCTATATTTATAAAGGTAACCGCAATATCAGTTTCAGCTTTCAAGTCAATATAACAGATTTACTAATCAAAAAATTGCTAGAAGGCTCCCTTGATATTGTAATTGCGCCATGTTCTGAAATAAAAAACGAGTGTATCAAATCCATCCCTTTGTTTGAGCAGGAACTTTTTTTTGTTGTATATAATGATCATCCTCTAGCAAAATATCCCACGGTCACAATAGATGATTTTAAAAATGAAAGATTCATAATGATCAAAAAAGGAACCGATCTTTACTTTCAAACCGATTCCTTATTTAAAAAACACAACATCGTACCTAATGTTTTTTTTGAAGTTGACGAATGCAATTCCATGGCTTCTTTTGTAGGAGCACAGCTAGGAGTAGCTATCATGCCCAAAATCCCTTCTCTAGATAGCTATAATATAAAGGCTATTCCCTTTAAAGGGAAAAAAGTAACTAGGACTATAAACATTCTCTGGAATGATTGCATAAAACATACTCCCGCTCTCAAAAGTTTTCTGGAATTTTGCAATCTATCTAGAACAGATAATGTAACCAAAACTACATAAAATCATCATAATCTTGTTTGTAATCTTGAGGGCTTCCTAATTTAAAGCTCAATGTTTCTATATT
>JAAYMO010000039.1 GCA_012521375.1 Clostridiales bacterium | reverse complement strand
AGAAGCCAGTTTAATATCTTTTATCATATTCTCTTTCATTTTGGCAGCCTCCTATGAATAAAATAAATGTATGTGCAAATTGAATACTTATATTATACTTTATATCTTTCAATAATACATACTTTTTTATTTAATTAGGTATTGTATTGTTGAATACTCTTTAGTTTGACAGCCTATATTAAATAGAATAATATTAAAGTATAATTTTTATAACAGTAGGTGAAACAATGCTTTTACAACTTTTCATTACATTTTTTAAAATCGGCTGCTTTACCATAGGAGGCGGCTACGCCATGGTTCCGGTTATACAAAGGGAAATAGTAGAAAATAAGAAATGGATTAGTGAAGATGAATTCTTAGATGCTATTGCATTGACTAATAGTTTGCCAGGACCCTTAGCAACTAATACGGCTACATATGTAGGATACAGAATGGCAGGAATAATAGGTGCTATTACTGGGGTATTGGCTACAGCCTTACCTTCCTTCCTAATAATACTAGCCATAGCCATATTATTTACCTCTATAAAAGATAGTTTAGTGATTCAAAATATTTTTAGTGGAATCAGACCTGCAGTTGTATCATTAATCATTTTTGCAGTAATAAAGTTGGCAAAAGCCATAGGTTTAAAAAGTAAGAATCTCATTATATCGTTGGGCACCCTATTTGGTATAATATTTTTAAATATTCATCCTATAGTAGCTGTAATAATATCAGCTGTTTTAGGTTTCTTCTTTTTTAGAGAGGAGGCAAAAGAGCAATGAACTTGTTATGGAAGATATTTTTCTCTTTTTTAAAGATCGGTGCATTTAGTTTCGGTGGAGGATATGCCGTTGTATCCATGATTCAAAAAGAGATAATACAAGACAAAGGCTGGATGGAAGTGAAAGAATTCGTTGATATTGTTGCAATAGCAGAGATGACTCCAGGTCCCATTGCTGTTAACTCCTCTACATATGTAGGTTATAATATAGCAGGCTTCTTAGGTTCCATTTTTGGAACCATAGGTGTTATTCTAGTTCCAACAGTATTAGCATTGATTGTATCCATATATTTTAATAAGTTCAAACATCTTGATTGGGTCAAGTGGGTATTAAAAGGGATAAGACCGGCAGTTCTCGGTATCATAGCTGCAGCCTGCTTTACAATAGGAAAAGTATCCTTTGTGGATTTAAAAAGCGTGATAATCGGTGTAATCATTTTTCTGGGAGTATATAAACTGAAAATCAGTCCCATAATGGCAATTATAATATCCGGGGGATTAGGATTTATACTATATGGAGGGTTTTTTGTTTGAAACCACTTCCGTCTTGCTGCATGCCTCATGCTACGTACTTCTAGCTGCGTTGTCTAGAGTATTCCTTTTGGGTCTTTGTAGCCAATTCAAAAAAGTTACAATTATCTGCATATTTAGATATGTGCTTCAGATATAAAAGTTCGCTTTGTACAGTTCTATAGCTTGATCTCACAAAAAAACCTAACGGCATCCAAAGGACATCCATGTCCAGGATGCCTAGTCTGGCATCCATGCCAGCCTTACGGCTTTTTTAGTGCGTTCTTCGCTAAGAACTGCTAACAAAGCTCACAATATATCTTCAGCACATATCTAAATATGCACACGATGTAGCTTTCTTAGATACAGCAAAATATAAGTAATATATAATAGAGCATTTTTATTAACTTTGCTAGTGACTCTTTGCGAAATCTAAAATAGAGAATTCGTAAGCGCGGCAAGGAGGACGCGCTAGGCGCAATCAGCGAAGCGTAGGGCATGGATGCCCGTTTTGCGCCGTTAGAATCTCTTTTAGATGAGCATTAGAGTCACCAAAGTTAATATTTTTATGCGATATTATATATTACTTATATTGATTGTAATCGGTACAGTAACTAAAGAATAAGCATATGCGCAAGTGATCAAAATGAACTGCACATATGCTTATTCTTCTTTGTTATAGTATCGATGCACAACAAAAAACCGTGGTTTTAGTGGTTTCAAAAATAGACCCAATAGGAATACCCCGGCAAAAAGACTGGAGACTGGTGACCAATCCATGTTTAAAAAACCTCTTCACAGTCAATAATACTAGCTGTAAAGAGGTGATTTTTTTGAGTGTAAGAATAGGTGTTCCAAGAGGTATGTACTTTTATAAATTCTATCCCTTTACTAAGAGATTCTTAACTGAACTAGGTGCAGAGGTGGTTCCATCACCGCCTACAAATAAAGAAATATTGGATCTAGGATCTAGGTACTGCATAGATGATGCATGTCTACCTGTAAAAGTATATCATGGTCATGTAGAGCATCTAAAGGATAAGGTTGACTATATGCTGATACCCAGGCTCACCAGCATAGTGCCAAAAGAATACATATGTCCTAAATTCGGCGGTTTGCCTGAGATGGTCAAATACTCCATTGAAGGACTACCCAAACTTATTGATGTAGAAATTAATATGTATAAAAGTCGAAAGAATCTTATTAATGCCTTGTATAGAGTAGGCAATATGTTCACAAAAAATCCTTATCGAATAAAAAGAGCTGCCGATAAAGCAACTAGAGAACAGATGATATATGATAACGGTCTTCTAAAAGGAGAGTTGCCCAGTAAGTATATTGATGAAACTGATATGCCCAGAAGTAAAACCAGCCCTTTGATAGGTATAGCTACCCATCCTTATCTCCTTTATGACAACTTTATCAATATGAATCTGCTAAAAAAACTATCAAATAAAGGTATCAAATTTTTTTTACCAGAAATGTTAGAGAAAAAAATCATAGAAGAAAAATGTAAGATATTTGAAAAAAGGATGTTCTGGAGCAGCGGCAAGGATTTAATAGGTAGCGCCCTATACATGATGGAAAACAGCAAAATAGACGGAGTTTTAATGCTTACTTCCTTTGCCTGTGGAATCGACTCATTATCCATTGATCTAATTCAGCGATTGGGAAGAAAAAAAAGTAGTAAACCTTTCATGGTAATTACCTTGGATGAACACACTGGCGATGCAAACTTTAACACCCGATTGGAAGCATTTTTGGATCTTATAGATAGGAGGAAAGCTAATTGAGATTGACTTATCCCCATATGGGCGAAGCATATATTGCAGTAAAAGCTATGTTTGATGACCTAGGTATTGAAAGCATAATACCTCCTTTCAGCACTGACAGTACCCTAAGACTTGGTGCTAAAGAATCCCCTGAAGGTATATGTCTGCCCTTTAAAATTATGCTGGGCAACTATGTAAAAAGCATAGAGGAAGGTGCAGACACCATAGTGATAACAGGTAGTTGCGGCCCTTGCCGTTTCGGCTATTATGGACCTCTTCAAAAGCTTATATTGCAGGACATGGGCTATGATGTAGACATGATAATAATAGACCCTCCTAAAGAAGGCATAGCCAAGTTTATAAACAATATAAGAAGACTAAGCGGAAAAACAGGCTTCAAAACCTATAAAGTATTTATGGATGCCTACAAAATATGCGAGAAAATCGATGAATTAAATCAAGTGCAATACTTTGTAAGACCAAGAACAAAAGACAAAGCAAAGGTAAACAGTATAATCCATAACTTTAAATCACAAGTCCTAAAGCTAAAAGGTTCAAGGGAAATATCAAATATGATAGATAAAACAAAGGAAGAGTTATTATCGTTAAATATAGACATGGATGCTAATCCTATCAAAATAGGCATAATAGGAGAGATTTATACTATAATAGACCCTTTCTCCAACCTTAATGCAGAAGAAAGACTGGGCAATATGGGTGCAGAGATTCATCGCTCTATGACTATTAGAGATTGGGCTGAAAACAATTTGATTAAGCCTTTGAGGAGAGAAAAACCCTATGAGATGGAGAAAAGGTTATCAAAGCCTTATCTTCCAGCACTCATAGGCGGACATACCCAGCAATGCCTAGGACATGCAGTAAACTATGCTCTCTCTGGATATGATGGGTTAGTTCAGATATATCCTATGGGATGCATGCCTGAAATAGTATCCCGCTCTATACTGCCACAAATTGAAAAGGATTATGGCATACCCATCCTATACCTCATTGTAGATGAACAAACTGGAGAAGCCGGCTATCAAACAAGACTAGAAGCATTTTATGATTATGTAGAAAATCGTAAAAGGAGACTAAGCTGATACAATATACCCATTTTTATTCTTTGCAGGCTCCAACTGTTATCGGATCCTATCATCTCCTTAAGATTGCCTTCATATATAATTTTACCTCTAAGAGCAAGGAAGTTTTGAGGTCTTACAAGATTCCTTGATATGTTAAAGTCTGGGATACCGCTTTCCTTTAGCAAATAATATACAAACTCGGAACATAAAAACCTGTCATCATAGCATACTTCTTTGTCTAATAAACTATCTATTAGTCCTTTATAATTATATTTATAATAACTGTCATTAAGTATAAAATGTTGTATCAAGTCTTCTGCCTTTTTATACTGATTTTCTGATACTTCAATCTCCAATATCATTCCCGGTAGTTTTCTACAAAATCTATATATTCCTTTATTAAGATTCTCCTGTTTAAACTTACCGATAAATGGGTTATAAGTGTGCTTCCTGCCAAAGCTATACATGGTCTCAAGACTTTTATCCAATGAAATGGAAGCATGAGTATAGTCATCTTTTGTAATTAATTTTATAAGTTTAGATATGGATGTATTTGGCCTTGTGAGCACAATATATAAACATTGGGTTTCCATGGTTATTTCCTCCGAAAAATATTAATATATTTATTATACTAGACAATATTTTATAATCAATAATAAATTTAGTTTATAACATAAAAATCAAAACGCCCTATTTGTTAGGACGTTTTGATTTTTATGTTATTTAATAAATCATATTAGTTAACAGGTACTAAAATTTTCTGTCCCGGAAATAGCAAATGAGGATTCTTCAAACCGTTAAACTCAGCAAGTTTTTCCCAAGTTAAACCAAATTTCTCAGCTATCCTCCATAATACATCGCCAGGATTTACAATATATGTTTCTGCAGCAGCTTCTACTACAGGTTCTTCTGCTTCAACTTTTTCTATAACAGTCATCCTCGGTCTTGCTTCTGCCGGTATGGATTCCAATCCTTTTACATATTCGATTAGAACTTCATCAAGTGCTGGAAGCTCAACTACTAGATTACCTTCCTTGAGCATTGTATAGTCATCTCCGCCTACTGCCATAAAATCATTTGTTGCAACCTTGTATGTTTTATCCAAATCAAGAGGTTCATCACCTATCTTTACATCTTTTACCCTTTTGCCTGCTTCTTCATTCAAATCAAGAACAAATGTAACACCTGCAACCTGAGCAAAAGCCCCTGCTGGTTCAGGATAGTTTGCTGTTCCATGCTCAAGAGCTGCCAATATCTGCGCTCCTGTATATTCCTTGACAACTACATAGTTACCAAATGGAAGGACTGTAATTATCTCTTCCATAGTTATGTCTCCCACATCAATGGAAGCTCTTATTCCGCCGCCATTGGTTATAGCCATATCTGCACCGGATACAGCAAGCATAGCATCTGTTATAAGGTTGGAGAGATTGGTTTCTCCAGCTCTTACGTGTTCTCTAACACCATCCAATACCACATCAGTCTTACCTACCACTACCGATGTAATCTCTTTATTCTTTTCATTCACTTCTCCAATGATGGCTGAGACTTCCGGATCCGCTTCCAATTCTACCGCATCCTCGCTGCTGAATACTGACGGTTCAACATCTTTTAATTCACCGTCTACAAATGTTAGATTTACCATTCCTAAATTGTTATTGTATTCTCCTGTTGAAACTATTATAATATCTTTGCCCTCATTATCTATTGTATCTAATGTTGAGTGGCTGTGACCATCAATTATTAAATCTATTCCTTCCACATTATCTCTTACCAAATAAGATGTATCTTTCGTTTCCTTATCTATTCCCAAATGAACCAATGCTATTATCGCATCAACATCTTTTGCCTTAAGCTCTTCCACCATTTTCTTTGCAACTTCTACAGGATTTTCAAAAGTCAAGCCTTCAACATTTTTGGGATTAGTCTTATAAGCCGTTTCCGGAGTAGACAGACCAAATATTCCTATTTTCAGTCCTCCTACTTCCTTAATAACATATGGCTCAAGCAACGTGTTACCGTCTTGTTTTATCACATTGGCTGAAATTATAGGGAATTCTGCATATTTTGCCAGTTCGAGAAGTCTTTCCTGACCATAGTTGAAATCATGGTTTCCAGGGGTCATTACATCATAGCCAACAGCATTCATAATCTTAATGATGCTTTCACCTTTAGAAATTGTAGCAAAAGGTTGCCCGTGAAGTGTGTCTCCTGCATCTACAACCAGAACGTTAGAATTTTCTTCTTTCAACTCTTTAATTTTGGCAGCTACTTTAGCAAACCCAACACCACTTTCAACTCTTGAGTGGGTATCGTTGGTATGTACTATTGTGATGGTTATAGAGTTTTCATCTGCATAGATTGATGTGACAGAACCAAAGACCAATCCAAATACCATTGAAAGTACTATTAGAAGGCTAAATAGCTTCCTAGATCTGGTAAACATATCACACTCTCCTTTTAATTTGTAGTTTTGTAAAACATATTCTATATTACCTAAAAATCTCCTTTATATTTTTATAAAATTATCCAATTATTTTATTGAAACAAATAATAAAAAATCAGAGTAGAAATCATCTCGATTTCTACTCTGAAAAAACTAACTTTTTTGGTTTTTTGAGACCACTTGAACACCAAAGTGTTAAAAAGGGTTTTCTTCATCATCTCTATTGTCTGTTTCTTTATAAGGAGAGCATTCTACCAATTCTTTTACATTTTTCATGCCTCTTCTCCATAGATATGCTACATATAGAATAAATATAGAAATCATATAGTACCTTTGGGTCATAAGAATAAAGTTATATATACCATGAAGAACTATAGGCACTATCAAGCCTAGCCTAAAGTATTTAGCTCTATATTGTTCTCTTGCAAATCTAGCTATACCTAAATAATAACCCATTGACACTCCAAAAAGAGCATGAGCAGGAACAGCAGTAACTGAACGTAAAAAAGCAACGTTAAAGCCTGTAGCCAGTACATAACCTATATTTTCTACTGTTGCAAAACCTAATGATACAAAAACACAATAAACAATAGCATCATACATTTCATCGAACTCATGATTTCTCCATATAAGCATATAAAATGTCAAGAATTTAAATCCTTCCTCCACCAATCCTGCTACAATAAAAGCTGTATATCCAATAGCTATCAAACTTCTATCTTCAAACACATTAAAAAAATTCAGCGTCATTTCTACAAACATTACAGGAATTACAGAAATAGCACCTAGAAAGAAAGCTTTTATCAATAAATGTTGCGGTTCTTTTTCATATTTGTCTCTTATATAAAAAAAATAAGCAAGAGCGACAGATGGAGCTATAGATGCTAAAAGTAGAATCATATATTACCTCCAAGAAACCCATATCAGTTTACAACATAATTTACATTCATTTTATTAAGGTGCTTTATAAAACTATCCTTTTCTGCACCCTCCATGGGAGTAGGTTTACCATTAATAATATTCCCAGGAATAATATTAATATCTATTATGTTTCCTTCTTTATCTACTGTTACATTAGCCATTATAGTTTTATTGTTCAAATCGTTTCTAGATTTTGTAAATATAAAATTGCCTAAACTATAAAAAATAGGTTTACCCTTGTATATCTCAATACCTTGAACCACATGGGGATGGTGACCCATAATTATATCCGCGCCTGCATCTATCATTCTGCGACCGATATATTGTTCTTCTTCCCTTATAACGGTGCTGGATTCTTTTCCCCAATGAACAGACACTACTAATACATCACAATTTTGTTTCATATCTTTTATAGCTTTCACAAATTCCTTTTCATGAACCATATAAGCACCTATTATACCTGGTTTGTTTTTGCCTGCATACCATTCCACTAAAGGAACTACTTTAGTAAAAGCTAGAAATCCTACTTTTATTCCATTTTTCTCAATTAGTATTCCCTTTAAAGCTTCCTCTTTGTTCCTTCCGCCCCCTGCATAAAGAAGCTCATATTTTTCTAAGTAGTTCAGTGTATCTAAAAATGCTTCCACTCCATAATCTAAAACATGGTTGTTAGCAATGCTTACTGCAGTAAAGTTATTATTTTTCAATGTTTTCAGAGCTTCCGGTTTTCCTCTGAAGGTATATTGTTTATCTTCCACAGGTACGCCTCTTTTTGATATAGAAGTTTCCAAGTTGCCCAACACTATATCGCTTTTCTTCATCAAAGGACCATATGATTCTAATAAGTAATGATCTCCATATTTTTTCATGTAGGATTCTACACTGCCATAAAAAATTATATCGCCTACCATGGATATAGTTACTTCTTTTCTTTCTTCGATACTTTGGGGTTCTATTTCTTCTTCAGGTATTTCAGTAATTTGATTTTCATCCACTTCTGCAAAGCCCGCACAGGAAGCCACAACAAGAATAAGTGTTAACAGGCATAGTACTGTCAATAGCCTTTTCACAAAATCACCCCTACTGTTCATCGTCTTCCTTTTTAAAATCTACCTCTATAACTTTTGAGTTATCTATATCTGAAAACTTCTTACTGTACTCTTTCAGTTCTGATTTTACTGCATTCCAAACAAATAACAAAACAGCAGCATCATCTAATATTCCGAGGCCTATTAAAAAGTCAGGAACTATATCCATGGGAAATATCAGATACAATAAACCTGCTAGAATCAATAGCTTTTTAAAAATCGATACTTCTTTATCATTTATATATCGTAGGAGCAACTTGATTTTGCCCATGGCTTAAACTCCTCCATCAAGCTCCAAACTTTGATAGCTTCATAGCATTAGCAAGAAGATAGTTTATTAAATGTTTGCTTTGAAATATACCAAGGCTGCCTTTATTACAATTATTTTCAGTAAATCTAGGAGCATCATCAAATCCACAGTACTCTGAGTGTATCATCACAGGTACCGGATGCCAACTATGCCCCTTAATAGGTGTTGGTGTTGAATGATCTCCGGTGATACATAATACATTAGGTTTTTTCTGGAGCAAAATCGGCAGTGCTTTATCAACAGCTTCAATGGTTTTAACCTTTTCCTTGAAGTTTCCGTCCTCTCCAAAACTATCCGTATATTTTATATGTATAAATAGAAAATCATATCTAGAGCAATTATCTAAATATACCTTAAAAGCATCTTCAGGAGTACTTCCCGCATCTAAAACATTCATTCCTACAAATTTAGCTAATCCTCTATACATGGGATAATGGGCTATGCAAACCGGATTAAGCCCAAATCTCTCCTGCATCCTAGGAATCCTGGGCTTAGCTGCAAAACCCCTCATCAAAAGGGAATTAGCTGGTTTAAAATCCTTTATTATTTCACGCGCTTGAGCATAAAATTTATTTGCAATCTCTGCTGTAAATTTTGCCTTTTCCGTCAATGGTTCAACCATCAAAGGTTTTTTACCTTCTGTCAAGGGATCTGAATCTGTAAGTTTATCACATAAGTCCTCTCCTCTAAACACAACTACAAACCTATGCTGCATACCAGGCTTTATAATCACTTCTACGCCATCTATAAATTTAATATTATTGCTTAATAGGTTACATATTTCCTCACACTTTTCTGTAGGAATCCTTCCAGCTCTTCTATCTGTTATTACTCCATTTTCATCTGCAGTAGCGAAATTACACCTAGCTGCCACGTCCCCATCATTGATGTCCATATCCAAGCCTGCAGCTTCCAGCATACCTCTTCCAATCTCATACTTTAATGGATCATAACCAAACAAGCCTAAATGTCCCGGTCCGCTACCAGGTGTAATACCAGGCAGCACAGGGATATGCCTTCCTAAAGCCGATTCTTTAGCTAGTTTATCAAGATTAGGTGTAATAGCATACTCTAGGGGAGTTTTTCTGCCAAACTCTCTATTAGGTATATCTCCTAATCCATCCATAACAAGCAAAACTATATTTGCATTATTAGGCTGTATAAGTTTTTCAACCAATCCTTCATAAATGTCCATGAGTAACCCCTCTTTCATATTGTTGTTGCCTTAATTATAACAATATATTATTTAATTTTGTACATTAGTTAGAAAAATTATTCTCACTTAAATACGTTCATAACCATGGTAGTTAAACCAGTATGTTCAGATAGTATTTTAAAACCTATTAAGATTAAAATAATCCCTCCGGCAATTTCAGCCTTTTTTTTGAACATGCAGCCAAATCTGTTTCCTAGATATACACCAATAAAACACACAAAAAATGTTATGGCTCCAATAATCAAAATAGGCAAATATATGCTAATTTTTAGGAAAGCAAAACTGAGTCCTACTGCCATAGCATCAATACTTGTTGCTATAGCTAGCATAAGCAATACTTTGTTAGCCAAAGGATCTGAAATATTCTGGCAGTCATCATCATTAGCTTCCTTTAACATTTTCAGTCCAATGAATCCCAAAAGTATAAAAGCTATCCAATGATCATATTTTTCTATGAAATCCTTAAATCCTATACCCAGAATCCAGCCTAACAGAGGCATCATGCCTTGAAAAACACCCATGAACAAAGCTATCTTTGCTCCATTTCTAGGCTTCAGCTCTTTTATAGAAATACCGCTGCATACAGATACTGCAAATGCATCCATTGCTAATCCAAGTCCTATTAGTACAATTGTTATGATACTCATCTTCGTCTCCTTCTTTCATTAGTATTTTGTTCATTAAAAAAGACTTAATACACCAGCAGCTGTGCATAAGTCTCTTTGCTCATGACTGCCATAAGTTTAATTTTATCAGCACTTAAATATAATTCTACAAAAACTAAAAAAATCCTGTTTATAATCGGTTATTAATAGCTGGACATTTATATAAATTGTAACATAACAAGCATCGGTTATGGTAAAGGTTTATTGATATTTTGCCTGCATTAGATTAATATATAATAAATTAGAAATATTTATATGTTTATCGAAAAAATGTATTAGGGAGGCTAGATTATGAGTTTTAGAGATTTTTTATTAGCTCTCCAATCAGTGAGAGATTATGAGGACAAAAGTGTTGGAAGCGTTATTTTAAATGATATTAGAGGATATTTAGAAGAATTAAATACAACAGTAGGAAAAGAAAAAGGGTTTTCATTTATATTATTGGAAGATGGATTGAAAGTATTTAATATGCTAGAAGGAATAGGTGGATACAGCGGGGTAATGATTAAAAGCCCTCATTATATAGGTTTAAAGCTTACAAATAATAAAGTGGAAACTGAGTTTATAAGTGCATATTTCATGCAATCGGTAGTAAAAAAATTATTTGAGGCGGAATTAGGAAGCTGCTGGGTAAACATCAGAAATGTACCTCAAAATGTAAAAAAAGAACTACTAAATGATGAAAATAGTAATATAAACTATATACTGGCCTTTGGCAAAGCTGATGAAAAAGTATTAAAGGGAAAGTCTTCATCTTTGTATGTACAAAACATTTCTACAAGTCCCTACGGATACAAAATTATTGAAGAAAAAGGAATTGATAATGCCAGGCTTGCCGTTAGTGAAATAGTTTATTTAGATCAATGGGGCAATAAAGCTTCATATGATGAGTTAGAAAGCAGGGGAGTTGCAGACATATTTTTCTATGTAAGAAATGCTCCTTCTTATAAAAATATCCAGCCATGTCGTTTCATATTAAAAGGAGGAGAGGCATACTTAGCTATCCTCAGCCCGGAGAATGAAGAAAATTATGTTGATGCAGGAATCATGATATATACAGCAGAAGGTTTAGCTAAAGATTTAGGTATACCAGTTAAATGGAGTTTTATAGAAGATAGTGACAATAACAAAGAATATAGAGTTGTGGCTAAAATGAGCCTATAAAAAAATCTCCCACACCATGCAAAGAACTGCTTGCCATGGTGTGGGCTTTTTACATCAATAGCCTGTATAATCTTTTTTGTAAATAATCATTCTTGATGTATGATTGTTTTCTTCGCCGGGAATATATGTCTTATCTTCCCTCAGACCACAGGCCCAACAACAATACTCTGTCCTCATATTATCTTTTTTCATAGTGACCTTTACAGCATCAAGGTTCAAATATTCAAAGCAATGTTTTATGGCAGCTTTTAATGCATCTTTTCCATAACCCTTTCCGACGTATATCTTTTCTCCAATAAGTATATCCATATTCGCAGTATTGTCATCTTCTATTTCCATGATGAGTTTTCCTATTACTATACTATCTTCTGTACCTATTGTATACGCTTTTACATGATCATTACCGCCGGAAATCAGTTCTTTTAGAAAACATTCTTCTTTAGCTAATGACTTATGATAATTATTGCATACAAGAGGATCAGAAGCCCACTCTTTTATCAGCTTTAAATCCTCTTCTGCCATAGGTGCTAGGACAGATTTCAGACCCATTATAATTTTATCCACAACCATAAGCCTCCATATAATAATAAATTGGTACAAATACAATATTGAAAGGTCATGAAAGGTATCCCTAATGTTACTATACTTTAACTGATAACAAATTTCAACTAAATCTATTTACTATTGTCCAACTTATTATTATAAACCTAAATATTCCTTGCCTTTTTCTATATCTTTTGATACCATTTCGGGAGAAGGACCGCCTATGGTATTCCTCCTTATGACGCAGTTTTTTATATCGATAAAATCGTATACATCTTCATAAAAATTAGGATTAAAGCTCTTGAATTCTTCCATGCTTAAATCTTCTAAAGCTTTATTATGCTTAATACAATAATTCACCATTAATCCAATAATCTCATGGGCATCTCTGAATGGTACTCCCTTTTTTACAAGATAATCAGCAGCATCTGTTGCATTTAAAAAGCCATATTTTAACTTCTCCTTGATTTTATCCTTATTAAAGGTTATAGTATCAAACATTGGAATGAATACTGTTAAACAATCCTTTACAGTATCACCAGCATCAAAAGCTGCTTCCTTGTCCTCTTGCATATCTTTATTATAGGCCATAGGAAGGGCTTTCATTATGGTCAATATAGCCATTAAATCTCCATATACCCTTCCCGTCTTACCTCTGATAAGCTCAGCCACATCTGGATTCTTCTTTTGCGGCATTATACTGCTGCCTGTAGCCATGGAATCATCTAGTTCTATATATCCAAACTCCTGACTGTTCCATAGTACCAACTCTTCACAAAACCTGCTGAGATGCATCATTAAAATTGAACAGCAGCTTATAAATTCAACGACAAAATCCCTGTCTGCAACAGCATCTATGGAATTCTGACTAATATTGCAAAAACCCAATTCTTCCGCTATCATTTCCCGATCTAAATCATAAGTAGTGCCTGCTAAAGCACCACTACCCAAAGGCATTATATCCGTCCTCTTGTAACAATCATAATATCTCTCTAAATCTCTGCAAAACATATGAAAATAAGCCATAATATGGTGAGCTAGTGTAATAGGTTGGGCCTTCTGCATATGGGTATAACCTGGTATTATAACATCCAAGTTTTCTTCAGCTTTTGTCAATAGTAAAGCACAAAGCTTCCTTATAAGCATTACTATCTCATCAATCTCTCCTTTAAGGTACATCCTTAAATCCAATGCAACTTGATCGTTTCTGCTCCTTCCAGTATGCAGCTTTTTCCCGGCTTCACCTATTCTCTCTATCAATAGGCTTTCAATATTCATATGCACATCTTCGGCTGATTCTTTAAACTCTATATTTCCCTTTTCAATTTCATCTAATATTTCTAACAATCCTTTTATGATGGAATCTGCATCTTCTTTAGTTATTATACCTTTGCAACCCAACATTCTGGCGTGAGCAATACTGCCCTTTATATCCTGCTTATACATTCTCCAATCAAATTTTATGGAGTTTTGAAATGCATCTACCAATTTACTGGTGCTTTTTTCAAATCGGCCGCTCCATAGCTTCATATGGCCTTCCTGCTTGACACTTCAAACATCTCCTCCAGGTTTTTCTTTTTCATAAGTGCTCTAACTGTTAAAGGTAATCCAAATAGATTTATGAATCCTTGAGCATCCTGCTGGTTGTATACATCATCTTCTCCAAAAGTTGCATAATCTTGATTGTATAAAGAATATGGTGATTTTGTGCCTGCGTTAGTGCATGAGCCTTTATATAGCTTTAGCCTAACAGTCCCAGTTACACACTCTTGCGTAGAATCTACAAAAGCGTCCAGAGCTTCTTTAAGGGGTGTAAACCAAAGTCCGTCGTATACTAATTGACTATATTTTTGTGCTACCATTTCTTTAAACTGCATAGTATTCCTATCCAAAGTTAAATATTCCAGCTCTTTATGAGCTACATAAAGTAATGTGCCTCCTGGTGTTTCATATACTCCTCTGGATTTCATTCCTACTAATCTATTCTCTACCATATCTACAATGCCTATTCCATTTTCCCCACCTATTTTATTGAGCTTTTCCAGCAATGTAACTCCATCATAATAAGTACCGTTTAATGATACAGGAATACCCTTTTTGAAGCCTATTTCCACATAGGTAGGTTTGTCTGGTGCCTTCTCAGGAGGTGTTGTCATCTTATACATCTCTGATGAATGTTCATTCCAAGGATCTTCAAGATCTCCTCCTTCGTGGCTCAAATGCCATAGATTTCTATCCATACTATAAGGTTTTTCCTTGGTGACAGGTATCGGTATTCCCCTCTTTTTAGCATAATCAATGGCATCTTCCCTGGATTTAATATTCCATATTCTCCAAGGAGCAATAATTTTGATATCCGGTCTCATTGATTTGATTGAAAGTTCAAAACGGACTTGATCATTACCTTTTCCTGTACACCCATGAGCTATACAATTTGCTCCTTCTTTTTCAGCTACTTCTACCAACTTTTTTGCAATCAACGGTCTAGCAAAAGAAGTACCTAAAAGATATTTTCCTTCATAAACCGCACCTGCTTTAAGAGTAGGAAAAATATAATCCTCTACAAATTCTTTTTTTACATCTTCTACATATACCTTTGTAGCTCCACTTTTTATTGCTTTTTCTTTAATAGCACCTATATCATCCCCCTGACCCACATCAACACAACATGCTATGACCTCTAAATCATAATTTTCTTTTAACCAAGGTATAATTACAGAAGTGTCCAAGCCTCCAGAATAAGCTAATACTACTTTTTCTTTTAAAGCTTTCATATCATCTACTCCTCATATATATTTTTCAAACCTAATTTTTTGATTTCCCCTTAGGATTTTGTTCTTTAAAATAAATAATAAGTTTTACTGTTTATATCAAATCAATAATAATTATAATATTTAAAGTATATTTATGCAAGTACAAATTAAATTATTTTTTAATATTTTTATATATATTCATAATTTATAAATATATTTTGTGTGTATGAGTATTTTTTGTCTAAATATCCACTGTTATATATTATTGTTGCATACATATCCAATTTGCATGACTGTATAATTATTTTAATTTACAGATCTCTTTTATTTCCTCTATGAATACTTATGTAATTAACAACTTTTATTACTTGACAAATTATCTTATTTGGCATATGCTTTTATATATAATCTTTTATATTATTTTCCTGGAGGCTCGTTATGTTTGATGTTACCAAAAAATTAAAAGAACATGGGTTTAAAGTAACTCCACAAAGATTAGCTGTATACAATGTATTAAAAAACACTAAGGAACACCCATGTGCAGAAACAATTTACAATCAATTGCTTCCTATGTATCCTACTATGAGTCTGGCTACGGTATACAAATCTTTGGAAGTGTTTAAAAATATCGGTTTGGTACAAGAACTGGATTTGGGGGAAGGTAGTTCCAGATATGATGCCAACACTAATCAGCATCCACATATACAGTGTCTTAAATGCGGTAGAGTTGAGGATGTAGACAATGGTATGTTATATGACCTATTAGATGGCGTCAAAGAAAAAACAGGATATGATATAGTGAAGCAGCAGCTGTATTTTTATGGCTATTGTCCTAAATGTAAAAGATCTCACTAAAGCAAAACCCGGTCGGATTAAATAATCTACCGGGTTTTATCATATATTATTGCAGCAACGATTGGTCAACAGCTATTCTGATGGCCTTTAAAAGTTTATTGATCACATATGAAGATCTTTCTGCATCTTCAGCACTCATAATTTCTTGAGTTTTTATTATTTTATCTATAATTTCAGTAGTCTCTTTTTCCAAATCCCTATTCTCTGCTATATACTCTTTAGGAAACTCTAATATCTTTATTTCTTCTATTCTGTTCTTTTTGATGGTAACTTCTACCTTTATATTTCCTTTATCTGTTTTCTCATTGCCTATGTACTTCCCATCCTTATATTGCAGATATACAAAGGTATTTGATGATGTTGTAGGTTCTTCCGTTCTTTTCATCAGTCTTATTACACCAATAATAGCCAGTATTAGAGCAAGGGCAATCAAAGCATAGATAATCAACCGTCTTTTAGTCAGTAATATAACTTTATGTTTAATAACAATCCCTCCCATCTAACTCTATCTCTTATATAAGTTATTATGGAAGGGACCAATATATGCATACTTTTTAGTTAGGTTGACTTTTAAAGCAACGAATTAGTCCATTTGCCGCATCGGTCACCCCACATAGCGACAACCTTTTTGTCCATCTCAACCTTAATAACCTCGCAGGAATTATCACAACCTTCACATATAAAGGTGGTAGGCGTAAATTGTAAATCAGTACATTCAAAGCCTCTGAAACTTGTAGGTTTTCCACTTCTTTCAACTTGCTCTCTAGCCAATATGGCAGCACCTATAGCACCCATAACATTATGATTATCTGGTACTATAACCTTATGATTGAGTTCCCTTTCAAAAGCAGCAACTATTCCCTTATTAGCAGCTACTCCACCCTGAAAAACATATGGAGGTTCCAGTTTCTTTCCTCTTCCTAAATTGTTAATATAATTTCTAACTAAAGCTTCACATAGACCATTTATTATCTCAGCCTTAGAAAAACCGTATTGTTGTTTAGCTATCATATCTGACTCTGCAAACACTGTGCATCTTCCTGCAATACGAACATTTTTTTTAGCTGTAAGAGCTAAATCTCCAAACTCTTCAATAGGTATGCCTAATCTTTCTGCCTGATGTTCCAAAAATGAACCGGTACCAGCTGCACATACTGTATTCATAGCAAAATCAGTTACCATTCCATCTTTAAGAAAAATTATCTTTGAATCTTGTCCTCCTATTTCAAATATGGTTCGGGTACCCGGAACAAGGCTTATAGTTGCTGTGGCATGAGCCGTAATCTCATTTTTTATCACATCCGCTCCTACCATTATACCCGTCAACTGTCTACCGCTTCCTGTAGTCCCCACTCCCAATACTTCAATATTTCCATTTAGTTCATTTTTCAGGTTCCTCAAACCTTGTCTTGCTGCTTCTATAGGCTGCCCATTAGTCCTTAGATACTGAGCCGAAAGAATGTTTCCCTCTACATCTAAAGCAACTACATCGGTACTGACTGAACCTACATCAATACCTATAAACACTTTATTCATATGTTTCCTCCATCATGCAGTTTTTGTTTTCTTATTGTTTCTAATAAGATCCATAAATGCTTCCAATCGAGTCAAAACATTTGCAGCTCCTGTTTGTTCATCTATAGGTAAAGTGATAACAGGAATATTGTAATCTTTACTTATTGTAGGTATAATACTTTGGCTTACTAACTCGGGAAGGCAAGCAAAAGGCATAAGATGAACTACTCCGTCAAAACCTCTTTCTGCATAATCTACTATATGACCAACAGTTTGCTTTGCATGGCCTCCTATAATCTCTTGAATATATTTTTCACCTTTTTTTAATATATACAACTCATGTTCCTTGGCTGAAGCTCCAGGTTTAAGATTAAAATCTATCCACTCTGATATATACTGGGATCTCTCAACTTCAGCTCCCAAGCTTCCCAAAGTTTCTTCTATTCTCAGATTGATAGACTGTTCCATTACCACATATATTTCTCCTACTATTCCTATCCGTAACCTGTCAGAATCAGGAACATCCCTTAAGGCTATCTCATCGAGAAGTATATGGCTTTCTTTCTCTATTCTCTCAACATCCTCTATTGTTTTTACATCATCAAAGCTCTTCTTAATTTTTTGCCAAGCTTTAGTGCAATCTCCTCTATGAATTTCATAGGCTCTCATTTGGCCTATCCTCTTTTCAATGCCATCCAAAGCTTTTGCCATAGCATAAACAGTCTTTATCGCCTTCCAGACAGTCCTCCAGGGCTTACCATTTTTAACCCTCAACACCTTTTTAATTGTTCCCATAATATCTCTTTTATAACCATCAAATACTATAATATCTACATCATAGCCCATGTTTTCTAAAATTTTCTTATGGGTTTCACCATAAAATCCAGCCCTGCAAGGTCCATGCCCCCCAGATGTTACTAAGGTTTCAGCTCCAATTTCTAGTGCCTCTATATAGCTACCCAGCACAACCTTTAATGGAAAACAAGCAAACTCGGGGCTGTATTTGACTCCTAAATCGATGGTCCTTTGTGTGGGTTCAGGAGGCTCTATAACTTCATGTCCTAGAAGCTCTAATAGCTTCTTGTAAATTACTGTAGTTCCCATATAAGGAAAAGATACTTTCATCTACTAGGCCTCCTTTATGTATTTACTCTTTTTTCTATATATCATATCAACAAATGCTTCAATTCGGGTTTGAAGATGGTTTTCACCAGTATGTTCGTCTACCCTAATAGTCATAAAGGGTTTCCCGAGTTTTTCCGAATCTATTTCCATCAGCTTACCTATAAGGGAATCAGGTCCACAACCAAAGGCTGTAACGTGAATTATGCCATCAATACTTTCATCCTTAAGAAATTTATAACCTGCCGCTAGTAGTTTATTGGAAAAAGTCCAAAAAAGTCTTTTTTTCATACTATCAAGTTCTCTATCCAGCATGACCTCATCCATCATTTCAAAGGTTATAACTTTGACTCCCATTTTTCTCAATCTATCCACTATTCCCATGCTTACTAAATCATCGTATACATCATATACATAACCCATCAAGCCTATGGTTATGTTTATATCTTCAACTTGTTTTTCGGGGAGTTTACCCTCCAAGACATAATCCATAGCTTCTAAAGCAGTGTAGTCTTCTTTAGAAAACCTTCTAAACTCATTCCATACTTTCCTACCTTCTTTAAGAGATTCCTTAATATTTTTATCCGTTACACCTAATCTTTGTCCCATGTCATAATAGAGCTTATCATCTGATATATCATCTGATAAAGACGATATATTCGGAAACAATATTTTATCCTTAGCACCAGGCAAACTATGCCTTACCATATCGGGAAGTCCCATAAATTTGGGGCAAAAAAATTCACCTTTCCTTATGCTCATCATTCTAGGTAAAAATATATAATCTACATCAGATTCCAGCAATTCTAAAACATGACCATTTAGTATCTTTATAGGAACACAGATATCAGATACAGATGCCTTTATACCCTTATCTAACAAATCTATAGTTGTTTTCCCTGAAATTATTACTTCACAACCTAATGTTTCAAAAAACGTCTTCCAAAGAGGATAATAATAATAGTACAGCAATGCTCTTGGGATACCAATCTTCAAATTATTAAACCCCCTTAAAAACATTAAAAAATTATACATGCACAACTAAGCCGGCTTTCTTATCAATCAGCTTATAATATTACTTTTTTAATTATCAATTATCGCCTTTACTTGGCTATTGATTCTAACTCCCAAAAAGGAGCATAGAACAGCTGAAAACAAATCTGTTGGTATGAAAATAATAGCTCCACTCCACAAGGCATTTGTCAATGTAATAGAACTGCCAACATAGAAATTCAGTATAAGATACATATATGATACTCCGATACCATAAACAGCTACAAGGCCAAGAGTTATGGCAAACAAAACATTGAAGAAATTATATTTGCCTTTTAGTCTTTCCACTGATTTTCCAATAATATAGGAAGCCACTATAAAGCCTATGATGTATCCAAAAGTAGGAGATACTATATACCCGATGCCTCCTCCTTTTGTAAATACTGGAAGTCCTATGAGGCCTAAGACAGTATAAACAGCCATGCTGAGGCTTCCCAATTTTGGCCCAAGAAGCATTCCCGATAATGCTACAAACAACCATTGCAGTGTGAATGGCACTATAGGAGATGGTATTGTTATTTTAGAACCTATTGTAATTAAAGCGACAAAAAGGGATACAAGAGTTATTTCTTTTGTTTTAAGTTTCATTTCCAATCATCCTTTCTATTGTTAACCATATTAATTATATCGGTTTACAATATAAGAATAAAACTTAACTCCCTTTTTGTCAATGTTTATGTTTTATGTTCTCCGCTTCCATGCTGATAATGGATATCCCGTCCCATATGTCATTTATGTCTGTGGTAGCAAAGCTCATTCTTATAAAATTCTCTCCTCTTTCATCATTGAAATAAAAAGTCCCAGGAGAAAATAATACCTTTTTTTCTCTACATCTTTCATAAAGTTCTTGTGAATTGACTCCATGTGGGAGATATACCCACAGATTCAATCCCCCTTTTGGTTCGAAAAACTTTGCCCCAGCCAACATTTTTTTTATTGCCCTGACCATTTCTAAATATCTCACACTGAATTCTCTCCGCAAATATGCAACGTGTTTTTCCAATATGCCTTTTTCTATATATTTACATAATATTCTCTGCATAAGCCCTGAACTTGAAATATCAGAGGCTATCTTTGCATCAGCAGCCTTTCTCCTGATATCTTCTGGCACCACCATATAAGCTAAACGAAAACCAGGCATAAATATTTTTGAGAAACTCTTTAGATATATGACCCTATCATCTGTGTCATATGCTTTTATGGGCAAAAGTTTTGAGTCTGTATAATTCAGGTCTCCTGAATAATCATCTTCTAAAACTCTAAAGCCATGTTTTCTAGCCAAAAGCAGCAAATATTTTTTCTTTCTCTCCGAATATATACTCCCTGTTGGATTATGAAAATTAGGCATCGCATAAAACAAGACCGGCTTAAACAACTTTACCAATCTTTCTAATTCTTTTATACCTGGCCCATCATCATAAAGCGGAACCTCTACAACCTTGGCTCCCCTTGACTTAAAGGCTGCTAAGGCACCGCTGTATGTAGGAGACTCAACAAAAACATAATCACCAGTCTTTACCAGGGCTTTGGCAACAATATCTATACCCTGTTGGGCACCTGAAACCACATATATATCTTCGGAATTGCAACTTATCTCATAGTTTTTTGCATAATCCACTAAAACATTTCTTAAAGGCATGTATCCTGTGCTGCTTTGATACATAAAAGCCCTTGCCCCGTCTTCTTCTAATACTTCATTCATCACTTGTTTAAAATCCTTTACAGAAAACAACTTAGGATCAGGAGCGGATATAGAAAAATCTATACAGCAATCATCATACTCATTTTCCATATGGAACTCGCCCGGTTCAAAATACATAGGCTGTTCTGAGTTTAAATGTGATTCTTCTCTATTTGATATCACATAGGTGCCACTGCCATGCCTTTTATATACATACCTATCTTTTTCCAACATATTATATGCTGTCACTACTGTGACAGTATTAACTCCCAATGCTTTTGCTAAAGCTCTTATAGAAGGTAGCTTGCTATCGCCTTCAATAGCTCCATTTAGTATCAATTGGCGGATTTGCTCATAAAGTTGAAAATATACCGGTTCTTTCTTATTCTTATCTATTCTGAGATTCAAATTCATAGTATTACCTACTTCATAAACTGTATCGATACAATTTTATCATAAATTTTTTTAAAATTGAATCATTTGTATATCTTATAATGCGGCAAAAAACAGCATTATTAGCCAATGCTGTTATCCTCAGATACTTTTTCTTTCTCTTTGACAGGTCTTTGCAATACGACTATACCTATAATTATCAAAGCTCCTCCAATAAGCTGAGGCAAGCTCATCCTATCTCCAAGTACCAAAGCACTCATCACTACAGTGACCATAGGCTCTATAGTTTTTATAATCGCTGCCTGAGATGCTCCTATTCTTTTGATACCCTCAAACAGAAACAAGATAGCTATAACTGTAGAAAAAATAGCCATAAGTATGCCATATAAAATTATAAATGAGTTTATTTTTACAAAAGAATTGGTTGTTAGACCATATGCCAAGGTGGAAACAGCACATGCAGTAACAACATATGTAGTTGCAACTATCGGATCTACACCTACAACTAACTTGCCACTTGCGATAATATAGCCGGAATACAAAAAGGCTGCCAATACAGCTAGAAACACTCCCCTTATGTCTATACTGCCGATACTAAATCCTACTATCGATGCAAGCCCTAGGGAAGACAAAATCAAAGCGATTACCTTGTTGATATTTAATTCTTCTTTTAAAAGAAAATAGGATATTATAGATACAATGATTGGATTTGTATAAAACAATAAGGATACTAAAGGGGCAGAAATATAATTCAATGCAGAAAAATAGCCTGCAGTAGAAGTTATGTAACCCAAAGCTCCCAGTATTAAAAACTGGAATATTTTAACCTTTCCGAGTTTATATGGCTTCCCCTTAAAAAGCACAATCATCCACAACAATACCATTGCTGTAAAGAATCTTATAAATATCAGCGTTACACCATTACCCCCATTTCTATAGGCCAATGATGCAAAAATAGGAAGAAAACCAAAGCAAGCTCCAGATATGCCGGTTAATAGAACCCCTATCTTCTTATACATAATTAAAACCCCTAAACATCATATTATATACTAATTATATCATGTCAGTTTCATTAATTATATGGGGCTTTTTTATTCTAATTCATGAATTGATAGGGTTCTGGTATGAATGGTATGACTCCACTCTTTATTATTCTTCATTATAACTCCCTGTATGGATATTGGAATCCAAGTTAAACAATATAAAGCATATGTGGGATAGTACAAAAACAACTTATAGCTGAACTTTCCGTCTATTAAAAGACTGATAGGTATTAATAAAAACTGTAACATACCAAATACCTTAAAAAACTCAGGAAATAAATTTATTATTATAAACATATCTCCATCATATATAAAGTGATTGAAAAAGGGTATTAACAGAATCAATCCTCCCATAATAATCATATAAGGTTGAAGAGTATATAAGGCGCAATCCAGCAAAGCCCAGTCTTTTTCTCTAATAGCCTTAGTTGTAGTCTTTATAAAATATCTGGAACATACATCTGCAAAGCCCTGCATCCATCTTCTCCTCTGCCTCCAAGATTGTGCCAAGGTAAGAGGTTTTTCATCATAGACTACTGCATTATGAGCCCAATTAACTCTTATCCCATTGAGCATAAGCCTCATAGTAAACTCCAAGTCTTCTACTAAACAGGTGGCTCCCCATCCAATCTTTTTTAACACATTTGTATCAACGCAAAACCCTGTGCCTCCAATCTGGCAACTTAAACCTAGATATTCCCTGGCACATTGGAATAATCTATTGGCAGACCAGAATGCAATGGAATAGCTGCAGGTAATCCAGGAGTCCTCAGGGTTTTTGCTGTCAATATAGCCTTGGAGTACTTTATACCCCTCGCATAGTTTGTTGTTCATTTCTTTTAGAAAATTCCTAGATACTAAGTTATCTGCATCGAATACTACAACTGCATCATAATCTGCTTCTTCTTTATATAGAACTTCTCTAAAAGCCCATTTAAGAGCAAATCCTTTTCCTTTATTGTCCATATCTTTTCTTATCAAAACATTAGCTCCGCCTTTTTTCGCAATCTCGGCAGTATTATCGCTGCAATTGTCGGCTATGACAAATACATCATAGCAATCCTTAGGATAATTCAAATATTTTAGATTATCCACAATATTTCCAATGACTTTTTCTTCATTATGTGCAGGTATAAATATAGCAAACTTTTTTAAGGGCAAATAATTCCTTATGGGTTTTTTATTTAACCTTTCTAAAATACCATATATTGAAATTGAAAAATAATAAAATCCATAGAATAGAGCAAAAATCTGCACAATGATAAAAACAGAATGCAGAATATCTTTAATCATTTTAGCATGCCTCCTATTTTTGTCATTTTTATATCAGATTCTATCATAATATCCGATATTTCTATCACAGTCTTGCTCAATATATTATTCCACTATTTTGGATATTTAACGCTAGATAAAAGCAATTTGAAAGAAAAATATGATTATAATAAGAAAGGTTAATGTTTGAACAGAGGAATATAAAAAAACCTCCTGCAGCAAGACTAAAGCCTTTAACAGAAAGTTTTTATAAAAATACTCTAAATATATTTATATCATTTTATTATATTTTTATCAACTCTAAGCAAAACACTAAATTTTTTATTGCTGATACAATATTTATAGTTTGCTTTTTTATAATTTCATAAACATAAGCAAAACAACTGTGCTTAAATT
>JAAYMO010000303.1 GCA_012521375.1 Clostridiales bacterium | reverse complement strand
TACAAAACCTACTATATCTCTACCTGATTCTCCTGTTTCCAATGCTCCTCCAGCATCTATAAAATCTTTTAGCATGTCTATTACCAATAGAGCTTTCATCTTTTTTCCTCCCTTTAATATATTCCTATAATATATTATATATCATAGCATGTGGGATAATCAAAGATTAGATTTTTCTATCTACATACTTTTTAATGACTTCTCCTAATTCCTCAACTGTAGAGTATATATTGCCTTCTGTCTGTTTAATCAATCCAATAACGAAGGGAATTTAATAATCTATCTCCCATTCCAAATAATCCATTGGCTAAATATGCCTTCATCATTATTCCTCCACTTTGCTTTGTTGTAAATCTTTCTTTTTTATTTGTAAAAACAAAAAAAGCAGCCTAAGCTGCTTATATACTATGGCGGGAGTATGTGAGAATCGAACTCACCTAAGACGCTCCTAACGCCTCATGCTGGTTTTGAAGACCAGAGGGCACACCAGCACCCATCTACTCCCATTTAGTTGTTGTGATTATTGATACTACTATATTATAGCATGTTTTATTTTTGTGTCAAGTGGTGGATTTTTTTGTTTGTGTCAAGTATTCGTGGGCAAATTTTTCATTTTCCTTTCAGTAAGAATTTGTCAATATTTTTATGCTTAGTTTGAGCCTACTTACCGCATTTATTCCACGATTCCCTTGACAACGAGCCTCTATCGGCATGCATTCAGGCATAACCGGCACCACCCATTCTTAGCAAGCAGCAGAGCGTTGGAGTATGGCTGATGCCTGGCTAAGAAGCCTAACATGCCGCATACTCATTGTCAAGGGACTTTCGCGGCATAAACACTACCTTATCTATATACCATTTCACTGAATACTTTAAGGTCAAACATATTACGGATTGCTTTCCTACCATTTGTAATCTTGCAGTTCGAAAATGGTATTTGCCCTTGGTGTATTGGATATAATGACTTCTTAACTGTTTTCTTTACTGCTGCCTGGGTACTGCTAATAGTTTCTACAAAACGCTCTGTAAGCCTTTCTGAAAGCTGTCCTGATATAAGTGCTGATATCTTATCTTTGAAACCTTTCTCCATCTTTAAAGCTATGATTTTTGATAAGTTGTTAGCCCCTCTCTCACTCCAGCTTTTTCCTCCCTTCATACGCTTTGCAAATATGTTTACATTCCTCTCCATAGTACCTAAAGTTCTGTATTCTATACCCTCTGGGGCATTGGGGAGAGTAATGTTTTTTCTGTTTTTGTATACTACTATTCCGTCCATGTTGCTTTTTATATAGTTCTCAAGGGTAGTAAGCTTTTTTACTTCACTTTCTAAGCCCCCACATTCATACTTTAAGTTCTCAATTTTGCTAAGTGCTTTTTCAATTTCCCCATCCTTTAGCCACCTTAATATATGCCGTCTAGCCTGCTTGTTGTACACATTACAGATTATGCTTTTAGAAAGATGGTACGGATCCAGTTGAAAAGTATCCATCTCCAAATCGTGGCCGTTTCTTATCCAGGCTGCACCATCTCCATTTAATACTCTGTAAACTATTTCATCGACGTTATATTTTTTCGCTACTGCTGCGTCCCTTAAAGTTTTAAACTCTTCTGGTTTCATGTAGCCAGCAATAGCTGATTTTTCAACTGTTTTGTATTCCTTAGAGGATGGATACCTTTTTTCCCATCCCTCATATATAACCCCTATCTTTAGCTCTTTTTTGCCCTTTGAAGATTTCTCTCTACTCTTGCCCTGCATGGAAAGCCACAGGCCATCTGCTTCTTCAAACAGAATAGGAACTTCTCTGTCTCCTGAAAGTTTGTTATCCTTAAAGAATTCTACTAGGCGCCTTTCAGCTTCTTCCTGCTTTTTTCCTATGGCCTGGATTATATTCCATACACCTTGATGGCTTATGGACTGATTAGTAAAGTCTGAAACTGCTTGGGATACTTCCCTGTAAGACATTTCACAACTATGCTCAACCACTTTTTCTACAAGATTAGGAGATATGAGCCCTATAGTATCAAGACCGAGTTCTTCATCTAGCAAAAACACATATTCCGCACTTCCATCATCTTTAAATCGTTTATATAGCACCCGGCTTAACGGTACTTCTCCCATCAGCGTCTTAATTGAGGTTTTACGTGTCCCCTTATGCCTTAGTTCAGCTTTATTTCTATTCTTACAGAGTTCTT
>JAAYMO010000302.1 GCA_012521375.1 Clostridiales bacterium | reverse complement strand
TTGATAGTTTAACGTCATTATACAAGACAGGAGAAGACATCTATTCTCCTGAAGTAGTGAATATCAACATAGCCAATAATGCGGTATTGACGGAACAGCCTAAGGAGATTGCAATAAAAGTAAGAGATAAGGGAGAAGGAATAGACCCTGAATCTATAGTTCTCTTACTGAATAACATTCAAGTTAAGGCTGTCTATGACCCTGAAACAGGTATTATTAGACATGAAATAGGATACAAACTATTAAAAGGAGAGCATAATATAAGGCTCAGATTAAAGGATAAGGCAGGGAACAAACTGAATCCTGAGTTTAGATCCACATTCATTTATAATAATTAATTTAAAAAACATATATCAAAAACTTCTTTTTGGCAGTTGCAGAGTAAACTTGCCAAGAAGAAGTTTTTTAATATCTATAGTACTTAAATACTCAAATTATTGTGCTATAATATTAAAGAACAGCGAAAAGTGTAAAAACTTGAGAATGGGACAGAATCGGGAAGGAGAATACATTTGAGAAGAGAAACAGTATACGAATTGTTTTATATAAGAGGACTATGTGCTTTCGGTATATTTATGATACATTTAAGCGGAGCCTTTGCTGTGTTTTCCCAATATGGGAGCAAAGCCATGCATTTGGGAATATTAGCCAATCAGCTTTTTAGGTTTGGCACCCCTGTGTTTATGATGATATCAGGATTTGTATTGTTCTATAATTATAGAAATTTTGATGAGTTTGATTATAGAAAATTCTATATAAAAAAGGTGAAATATATTGCCGTTCCATACTTTATATGGTCCATATTTTACTATCTGTTAAACCATCATAAAACATTGATTAGTACTGGAACAATAGAACTAGGACAGGTTGTCAAAACTATACTATTGGGAAATGCTTATCCCCATTTGTATTTTATATTTCTTATTTTTCAATTTTATTTGTTATATCCTTTATTCTTAAAGTTCTTTATTAAGTGGATGGAAAGAAAACCATTGCCTTTTTTTGTTGTTTTATTGTTGGCTCAAGGAGCAATTTTAATCTATGAGTTTTATTTTAAGGCATACAGCCAGAATAGCTTCATCAATTTTTTTAATAGTTACTATTGGAAAAGCGTATTTGGCTGGTTTTATTATTTCTTAACCGGTGGACTTATTGCTCTACATTATGATAAAGTAATTAATATCCTAGATAAAAATGGCATAAAAATAATATTTGTATATTTCATATCAATGATTCTTTATATTGGAGAAGTTTACCTTAGTTTATGGGCAGAAGAAGGGAGAAAGCTTTACGAAAGATATGGATCTATTAGACCTATGACTCTTATTTATGCTACTTTTTCAGTATTTTTGCTGATATATATAGGGAGAAAAATTCATAATAGAGATAATAAATTTAGACAAATGATGAATACCTTTGGAGTATATTCTTTAGGAATATATTTTGCCCATCCCTTTGTGTTAGAATTTATAAAGACAAAATTAATAAGCCGATACCCATCTATATTCGGCTACAGCAGAATAAGTACAATGCTTATATTAGTGATTTTAGGCTGGTTTTCTACCCTTTTATTAGTTTTACTTTTATCTAAATTAAAATTTAGAATGTATATAATAGGTAGGGTTCAGCCATATTCTTTTAACTTATTTAAGAGAAGTAGATCGATTAGGAAAGATATTGATATGTAGGAAATGAAATAGATTGGAGAGCTTTCTATGAAAAAAATAGTGATTTCAGGATACTATGGATTCGGCAATAGCGGTGATGAAGCTATACTTAAATCTATTGTCAGGGATTTTAGAGAGGTAGATCCAAATATTGATATTACTGCTTTATCCAATAATCCTGGCAAGACGAGCAATGAATACAATATCAACGCGGTAAACCGATTAAATGTTAAAAACATTGCTAAAGCAATAAAAAGCTGTGATTTATTGATAAGCGGTGGAGGCAGTTTATTGCAGGACATGACCAGCACCAGATCGTTGTTGTATTATCTATCAATCATAAAAATAGGGCTGATGTTTAATAAGAAAATAATGCTTTATGCTAACGGTATAGGACCTATTAACTCTTTAACCAACATTAAAAGAGTCAAAAGAGTTATTGATAATGTAAATTTAATAACTCTCAGGGAACCTGAATCCTATAATGAGTTGATTAGAATGGGGATTAGTAAACCTAGAATTATTGTTACTGCTGATCCAGTGCTGACTACTACACCAGTAGATGAAGATAAAGTGGATGAAATATTTAAGGAAGAAGGCATCCATGAAAACGGAAGCTATATAGGAGTCAACATCCGCAAATGGAAGTATTCCAACGATCTGGAATCACAGCTGGCTATTTCTTTAGAGTATATTTATAGTAATTACAAGCTTATGCCTATATTCATTCCTATGTATCAATCTGACATAGATGTTATAAAGATAACTGGAGAAAAAATGAGAATTCCATATAAAATATTATCAAAGACTTATGAACCTGAAGAATTGATAGGAATAATAAGTCATATGAAATTGGTTATTGCCATGAGGCTTCATACCCTCATATATTCATCGATTACTGCAACTCCTATGGCAGGATTGATTTATGATCCAAAGGTAAAGGGTTATTTAGATTATATTGGTCAAAGAGCAGCCGGAAATGTAGAAAATATAAGTAGTGAAATGATAATTGCCAGGGTAAGGGAGATAATGGACAATTATTCAGATAATAAAAATAAACTTGAAAATATTATGAAAGATATGAAGAAAAAGGCCAAAGAGAATGTAAATCTGGCTTATGAATTGATGCTGGACTGAGGGGTGAAAATATGAGAAATACTGTAGAAATAGTCGGAGTTAATATAGATACATTAACCTTTCAAGAGGCTGAAGAAAGATGCAAGGATTTTTTGCAACAGGATGAATTGAAAATGGTATTTACTCCAAACAGCGAATTGCTTGTGGATGCAGTAAAAGACCCAAGCTTTGCCCATGTGCTAAATAACGGTGATTTAGTAGTGCCCGATGGCATAGGAGTAGTTCTGGCTTCTAAATTTTATGGTATACCTATAAAAGAACGGGTGGCAGGGTGCGATCTGATGAACAGTTTGCTGGAGATAGCCTATACACAGGAAAGGAGCATATATTTTCTTGGCGGGAGAGAAGGTGTAGCTGAAGAAGCCGTACATAATCTAAAACAAAAATATCCCGGTATAAAAGTAGCAGGCTTTCATCATGGATATTTTGATCAAGATGAGGAGAAAAAGATTATTGACGAAATAATTAAAAATAAACCAGACATAATATTTGTAGCCTTAGGAGCCCCGAAACAGGAAAAGTGGATTTGGGACAACAAAGATAAATTAGGAGCCAAAATAGCCATGGGTGTAGGAGGTAGTTTGGATATATTAGCCGGAAGAGCCAAAAGGGCTCCGGAGTTTTTTAGAAAAGCTGGACTGGAATGGTTCTATAGATTGCTAAAGGAGCCTAAAAGATTTTTTAGAATGCTGAAACTCCCTAAATTTATTTTATTAGCTTTTTATGATGCAAAAACAAGATAAACACTTTAGGTTTCAAAAATGAAGGAGGTAAACATGGATAATAAAACATTGGAACAATTGAAAGAAAAAGCAAATATAATAAGAAAAGACATCATAACAATGCTAGCAGAGGCTAAGTCAGGTCATCCGGGAGGCTCTTTGTCTGCTGTGGAAATATTGACTTATCTTTATTTCAAAGAGATGAATGTGGATCCCAGCAACCCTCAATGGCCGGATAGAGACAGATTTGTATTGTCAAAAGGCCATGGAGCTCCTGTGCTGTACAGCACTTTGGCGGAGAAGGGATATTTTCCTAAAGAAGAATTGATGAAACTGAGAAAAACTGGAGCTATGCTTCAAGGTCATCCTGACATGAAGGATACTCCAGGCGTCGATATGTCCACAGGCTCATTAGGGCAAGGTCTTTCTGCATCAAATGGCATGGCATTAGCCGGAAAGATAGACAATAAAAACTACAGAGTTTACGCATTATTAGGAGATGGGGAAATGCAGGAAGGCCAGGTTTGGGAGGCTGCCATGACAGCTGCCCACTATAAACTGGATAATCTTACTGTATTTATTGATAACAACGGCCTTCAGATAGATGGAACTAATGAAGACGTGAAAAATGTTAATCCTATAGAGGAAAAATGGAAGGCTTTCGGATGGCATGTTATAACCATAGACGGCCACGATTTGCAACATATAGAAATGGCTGTAGAAGAAGCCAAAAATACTAAAGGGAAACCTACTGCAATAATAGCAAAAACAGTAAAAGGGAAGGGTGTATCCTTTATGGAAAATCAAGTAGGCTGGCACGGAGTGGCACCCAATGAAGAACAGAAAGAAAAAGCCTTAAAGGAATTGGAGGTTAGAATATAATGGCTAAAATTGCGACCAGAGAGGCCTATGGAGCGGCTTTAGCAGAGCTGGGTGAAAAGTATGAAAATGTTGTGGTTTTGGACGCCGACCTTTCACAATCAACTAAAACCAATGAATTTAAAAAGAAGTTTCCCGATAGGTTTTTTAATATAGGTATATCTGAACAGGACTTAATGGGTACGGCGGCAGGATTGGCTACCTGTGGCAAAATACCCTTCGCCAGTACCTTTGCCATGTTTGCTACAGGCAGGGCTTTTGAACAAATACGAAATTCCATTGCCTATCCAAAATTAAATGTAAAGATTGCAGCAACCCATGCAGGTATAACTATAGGAGAAGACGGTGCATCACACCAAGCCATTGAAGATATGGCCTTAATGCGTGCTGTGCCAAATATGACCATAGTTAATCCTGCTGATGCCTTATCAACGAGGAAGGCCATTGAGGCTGCAATACTTCATAAAGGCCCAATGTATATTAGGCTAGGAAGACTTGGAGTTCCTGAGGTATATAAAGAAAATATTGATTTCCAGATAGGTAAGGGGATTCTGCTGGAGGAGGGTAAAGATGTGACCATTATAGCTTGTGGCTTTATGGTTCATATTGCTTTGGAAGCCTCTTCTATGCTAAAAGAAGAAGGTATATCAGCAGAAGTGATAGATATGCATACTATTAAACCCATAGACGAGGAAATCATTATAAACTCTGCGCGAAAAACCCGTGCTGTTGTAACAGCTGAAGAGCATAATATAATAGGAGGTTTAGGGGGGGCAGTAGCAGAAGTGCTCTGTGAAAAGTATCCGGTTCCTATGGTAAGAGTAGGAATAAAGGATGTTTTTGGCCAATCAGGAAAACCTATGGAATTGGTTGAGCTTTATGGGATAAGACCAAAAGATGTTGTAGCCGCTGCTAAGAAAGCTATAGCCAAAAAGTAATTTTTGTTTAGGGGGGTCTTCTATGAATAAATATAAAGAATTGCCTGCTAGTGAATTAGCCAATAGATGCCAATGTGAGGAACTAGGTTTTCAAACTACGGCTGAATTAGAGCCCTTAGACGATATAATAGGGCAGGAAAGAGCAGTATCTGCAATGGAGTTTGGCCTGACAATAAAAAGAGAAGGTTATAATATATTTGTAGCAGGATTGACAGGTACGGGAAGAAGTAGTTATGCAAGATCCATATCCAAAAGTATTGCATCCACAGAAAAAGCTCCTGATGATTGGTGCTATGTATATAATTTCGATAATCCTGACAGACCCAGGGCTATCAACCTACCAGCAGGGAAAGGTCATATATTCGTCGAGGATATGGATAAGCTGGTAAAAAAACTAAAATTAAGTATACCTAAGGCTTTTGAGGGAGAGGAATATGAGAAACAAAGAAGAGAAATATTTGAAGAGTTTCAGAATCAAAGCTCAGATATAATGGAGGCTTTCAATCAGTATGCTAATGAACAGGGATTTACATTGAAAAGAAGCGAACAAGGCCTGCTAACAATCCCTATAATAGACGGCAAACCGATGGAAGAAGGCGATTATGTCAATTTAGAAAGTGCTAAAAGAAAACAATTGGAAGAAAAAACTTATACTGTGCAGAAAAAGCTTATGGAAACCATGAAGCAAATAAGAGAGGCTGAAAAAAAAGCCAGGGACAAGATAGAAGAATTAGAGGCAAGAATATCTTTAATCACAGTTGAACAGCCAATACAAGAGCTTAAAGAAAAGTATTCATCATATGACAATGTTGTTGAATATCTTGTGGCTGTTCAAAAAGATATTATTCAAAATATCGAAGATTTTAGAAAAATAGAAAAAAGTCAGGGTGATGACTCTGAAATCTTTGAAAAGATAAATATAAAGGATTTCACATTAAAATATAAAGTAAACCTTATAATCGACAATAAAGATGCTAAAGGGGCACCTGTGGTAGAAGAACCCCATCCAAAATATTATAATCTGCTTGGCAGGATTGAATTTGAAAACAAAATGGGATTAGTTACAACAGATTTCACAAAAATTAAACCAGGTTCAATCCATTTAGCTAATGGAGGATACTTGATTATAAATATGTCTGATATCGCTAAAAGTCCAGAAAGCTGGGATGGATTAAAAAGAGCTTTAAAGAACAAATGCATAACTATAGAAAACATTTATACAAGCTCTGTAACAATATCCAGTGCACTGAAGCCTGAGCCTATACCCCTAGATATAAAAGTAATACTTTTAGGTAATAACTATTTATATCAGATGCTATATATCTATGATGATGATTTTAGGAAGCTTTTTAAGATTAAAGCTGATTTTGATATGGAAATGCCCTCGGAACCGGAGAACATAAACAAATACTCCAGATTCGTTAGCTCTCATTGCAAAGAAAAGAATCTGCGTCATTTTGATTGCAAAGCGGTGGCACAAGTTATAAATTACAGCAGAAGGCTGGCAGAACATAAACATAAACTGTCCACCAGGTTTAATGATATTGTTGAGATACTTTATGAAGCTGATGCTTGGGCTAGAATTGATTCTTCAGATATAGTAAAGGATGTTCACGTAAAAAAGGCCATAGAACAAAAGAAATACAGATCCAATAAAATAGAAGAAAAACTGCAAGAACTTATAGATACAGGAGTAATACTGATTTCTACAGAAGAAAGAGTCATAGGTCAAGTCAATGGATTATCAGTTATGAACATAGGTGATTATGCTTTCGGAAAGCCCAGCAGGGTAACTGCTACTACATTTGCAGGAGATAAAGGCATAATCAATATAGAAAGAGAAGTGGAAATGAGCGGCAGCATACATGACAAAGGAGTGCTTATATTATCTGGTTATTTAGGAGAAAAGTTTGCCCAAGAATTTCCTTTGAGCTTATCAGCCAACATATGCTTTGAACAGCTTTATGATGGAGTAGAGGGAGACAGCGCTTCATCTACGGAGCTTTATGCGCTGCTTTCTAGTCTTGCAGAAGTGCCAATAAAACAATATATTGCAGTCACAGGTTCTGTCAATCAAAAAGGTATTATACAACCCATCGGTGGTGTAAATGAAAAAATAGAAGGTTTTTACCTGACCTGCAAAAGAAGAGGGCTTACAGGAAAAGAAGGTGTTATGATACCACATCAGAATGTAGTCAATTTAATGCTTAATGATGAAGTCATAGAAGCTGTGGGAAAAGGATTATTCCATATTTATCCTGTCACCACTATAGAAGAAGGCATTGAAATATTGACTGATATGCCTGCAGGAACGATTGGGGAAGATGGGAAATATCCTGAAGGAACTTTATATAATTTGGTACAGAAAAAAATAGAAAAGTATGCTCGATTGATGGAAGAATTTGATGGTGAATAAGCAAAAGTCCAAGGATATATATAATAGTGCATATGTTATGAAAGCTAACAACCTATGCAATATTATATATACCTTGGATTAGTTATCTTTATAATATTATGTTTATTGATGACACTTGATTACTTCTTTTTCCGTAACTATGTAATCCATGGGCATATCATGCTTTGAAGGCACTATTCTATCAATAACCTGAAAAGAGTAACAAATTGCAATTTTTATGATGTCTTTCTTAAGAGAAAAGAAAAATCTGTCATAATATCCGGCACCATATCCGATTCTATTGCCGTTTCTATCAAAAACTGCACCGGGAACTATTGCCATATCCAATATGCTTCTATTTACAATTCTGATGTTATCTCTCACAGGCTCCAATATACCAAATTTACTGGGTCTCAGTCTATCCCACCCCTCAAATTTACATAGTACAATTTCTTTTATCCGAGTATTGCATAAAGGTATATATAACTGTTTATTTTTTAAAATGCAATCATCAATAATGGGTTTTGTCATAACTTCGTTATTAAAGCTTAAGAATGTGAATATATGATTAGCCTCAGAATACATGGAAGTATTGATAAGCCTATTTTTTATCTGCAGGCTTTTTTCAGCCACTTCTTCAGCGCTAAGTGAATCTCTTATGGTTAATATTTTTTTTCTTATCTCACTTTTCATGGAATCACCTCAGCAATATATTCTAACACTTAAATCACTATGTCTTTATATTAACGATCTTAATATATATTCTATAGCAATACATACAGTATTACTATGAGACTTTTTAATTATTATATACTCAATATTATCAGACTTTTTTATCACACTGTCGTATACATAGATGACATGAATAGTTGATGGAGGTTTTATATATGAAAAAAAATCATAATATATTCATCGGTGTTTTATTTATAATAATTGGAACTTTAATCCTGGTCTCTAATTTAGGATATCTTAACTTTTCTTGGAGTTATGTATGGCCTCTAGCCCTTCTTGCACCTGGCCTTTATCTACATTTCTCTTTCTTTACAGGTTTGGATAAAAATCCAGGCATCTTAGTGCCGGCAGGGATATTGACTACTTATGGACTTCTTTTTTATGCCAACGTTATTTTTGGATGGGGATTGATGGCAGAGCTTTGGCCTGTATTCCTCATAGGAATATCAATAGGTTTATTGGAATTGTATATCTTTGGAACCAGAGACAATGCATTGCTCATACCAGTAGGCATATTAGGAGGTCTCGGACTTATATTTCTGACAGATACAATATATTTACTCAACAGAAAATACCTCGCCCCTGCTTTTCTTATAGTATTAGGAATACTGATTATTACAAAGAATGATAATAGAAAAGGTTCTCAGAAAAGATATACTCAGGAAGCTCCGGAGAACATGGAGAAGCAGGATAAAAAGGAATAAAAAAAGTTGCAAATAAGCTCAGCTTGACAGCAGGGCTTATTTTTTATGGTTTTTTATACAGATTTATAAAGGAATTTATGGTTTTATGTAGAAGATATAAAAATATGCGCGAAAGGTTGTGGTTTAATGATAGAACTGGTCAATGTAAGTAAAACATTTAATGATGGCCACAAGGCATTAAGGAATATCAATATTAAAATAGATAACGGTGAGTTTGTATTCTTGGTAGGTCCCAGCGGTGCAGGAAAATCTACTTTGATAAAACTGCTGCTTAAGGAATTAGACCCAGATCAAGGCAAAATAATAATAAATGGCAAGGATGTAACAAAGCTCAAAAGAAGAGAAATACCATATCTCAGGAGGAGTATAGGAGTTGTATTCCAGGACTTCCGGTTGCTTCAAGACAAGACTGTGTATGAAAATGTAGCCTTTGCCATGGAA
>JAAYMO010000038.1 GCA_012521375.1 Clostridiales bacterium | reverse complement strand
TGTATCCTTGCTCAATAGCTGCTTTTAGTTCATTAATCTTTGTTTTATCATTACCTGACACAGCTTTGGCAAATTCAATAAGACTTGCATCCCGATGATCTGCTGCAGGGCTTTTGGTCCAACGCCGGGCCTTGGTGGGTCGATGATGATCAAATCAGGCTTTTCCTCAATCTCTTTCAGTTTTTCTCCCACATCGCCTACGATAAACTCTATATTGTCTATATTATTAAGCTTGACATTTTCTTTTGCTGCTTCTATCGCTTCCTCTATCAATAGTTAAGTTTCCTTTCTGATAGCATAATCATAAGTCCTATTGTTCCCAAAGATAAGCAGTCATTGTCAATGAGCCTAGTTCACAGGCTTTATTATGGACACTGACTTTATCATTTTCATCTGATGCCCCAAGTGTGTATAAAAGAGGATAAAAATGATCCGGAGTCGGCACAGCCAACTTTGCAATATCACCAAGCTCATTGTACTTCAGAATTTTTTCATGATTCCTGTTTAGTATGTTGTCACAAATATAATCATCAAACTCATATGCCCAGTCAAAACCTTTGTTTATTTGATGCCAGTCAACCAGTCTCAAATTATGTACAACATTTCCGCTGGCAAATATAAGAACCCCCTGCTCCCTTAAAGTTCTTAGCTCTTTGCCTATTTTGTAGTGTTCTTCAGGAGGAGCATCAGCATCAATGCTGACTTGAAATACAGGAACATCTCTGTCCGGATACATATGTACTAATATTGACCAGGTTCCGTGATCGATACCCCAGGAATTATCATATACTGTTTCCCTTGAAATCAGCTCCTTAACTACTTTAGCCATTTGTGGTGAGCCAGGTGCGTCATATATAACCTCATATAATTTCCTAGGAAAACCATAAAAGTCATGTATAGTTTTTGGCTTTTCCTCGCTCATAATTCTAGTTCCTTTAGTATACCAGTGAGCTGAAACTGATAGTATGACATCAGGTTTTGGTATCCTTTCAGCTATATTTCTCCAAGTTCTTGAGTAATCATTATCTTCAATGGCATTCATCGGTGACCCATGTCCCACAAATAAAACTGGCATCTTTGACATAGTGCTTACCATTCCTTTCTTAAATCAATATTTAATCATGACATCTATCTATGAAATAATACAACTAGTTGCGTTCATTAATAATATTATTAATCCTTATTAGTATTAATAATTTACTGATATGATATCTAAAGAGCCAAACTATGTCAATAAAACCAATTTGCTGGAAGTAAAGAGAAGTAAAAAATAATCCGGCGTCTCCATATAATTAGAGACGTCGGAGCATAAATCAGCCTATACTTTTTGCTATTTTCAGTATTTCTTTTGCTGATATATCAATATCCTCATAGGTTGTCTTATAGGAACTTACACTAATCCTCATTACCGTCTTCCCATCCCATTTAGATCCTCCAAGCCAGCAAACACCAGATTCCTGGATTCCTTTAATTAATTTGCTTGTTTTCTCATCTGATTTATATCTGGCTAATACCTGGTTAAACACAACATCATTAAGTATTTCAAATCCTGCTTTCTTAAGCAGTTCAGAAAAATAAACAGCCTTTTGATGCAATTCCCATACTAACTCTGAAACCCCTTGTTTTCCTAATCCTTTTAAAGTTGCCCACAAGTCTATTGCCCTTGCCCTCCTGACATTTCTGCTGTATACATCATTCCATCACGTTCATCGCAAAATATAATATATGAGCCAACCATATGCATAGAATTAGCCAACATCTCCTTGTGCCTGCATAAAATAATACCAAGGTATTGATTAAGGGGGTTATTGGCAAAGGAACCTTTTTCAGCAGTACTGCTGGTATACCATCTCATTTATTAACTGATTATGCGGAAGAAAGATTAAAGCCAATCAGCTCAATTTATCCAGATAATAGCTTTTATATTCATAGAACATCTAAAGCACTAAATCCAACCTTTAGAATTTCATATATTATATCGCCCCAAAAGTATGTAAAGATTTTGAGCCACAGCATAAATAACTTGACTTGGATGTCTTCTCCAATGACAGCTGAAATAGTATCACTTTTGCAGGCTACCTCAAAATATGATGAAATTGTAATTATAAAGCAAAGTATACTTAAGAAGAGAAATCAAATAGCTGATGACATATTAAAGGTTTTCAACAGGAGTGGATAGTAAGCATAATGCTATTCGAATTTCAATTGGCAGCCCTCAAAATGAGAGCGAACTAATCAATGGTCTTGAAATTATAAGAGATGTCATAAAATCAAACCAATATAAATATGAACCAATAATTTAATTTTTATGTCCAAAAATACACCCTCGATATGCTTACAAAATGTATATCGAGGGTATACATCATTCAGCGCAATTATCACAAACATCACTTGGTGATTCACAGGGCCTGCATGGTTTATCTATATTGTTTATAAGATTATTGCCTGTACCATTGTAATTTATATTCTTTTGAATATTGCATACCAGTTTATTATCCATCACAAGATTTCCTACAGAAAATGTATTAAGTGTAATTCCTATATCCCCATTGTATGATATTTCATTATTTTGGAACATTCCAAAATCACCATTATCAATTATACCTTCTCTATCATTGCATACTATATAGTTTTCACCTACAAAGCAATTCCTATAGTCATTAGTTACTAAAAACGCAGTTGCCTTAGTACCTTTGCCGTCAAAGATGACTCTCGAACCCTTAGCTGTTATTCGGATACTGTTTTTCGAAATATTTACAGTTTGAAAATATATGCCCTCTTCTAAAAGAAACACATCTCCTTCATTTACATTGTCGGAAGCAATCAAATTTTATTTACATAAAGCACTTTTGTCCACTTTTTCATATTATATTGTGGGAATAATAATTCAGATATTAAAGGAGGATTAGCTTGATGGAAAATAAAGTAGATTTAACAAAAGAACCGGCTGTTGGAACCATAGAAGCTGGAAATAACATATATAGAGTATTTGTTCAAGATATACCAGGGCTAGCGGTTGGTGATTACACAGTAACCACTGGCCCGAACCATCCATTGGGAGCCGGAAGGAATTTACTTTTTGGTAGTGGTTCGCCAGGTACGTCCTTTAACACATTTCGTTCATATACTACAATGACAGATTACACCGTGGATGAACTATCAGTTGCAGAGCCACCATTTACTAAAGTTGATATCAGGCAATTTGCCGCCACAACCCCCTTAGGTGATACTGGAGTAAGGACAATTTATGTTTTGCCTGGTCCGCCTGTTACGCCGGATGCACTGATTATATTGCAGGATGTTAATGTTCTATGAACTACCTTCGAAGATTCGTATATTGAAGTCAGGGTTCAAGTTACAAATAAGAATAATGTAGATACTAAAATTGGGATACGCTATCTATGGGACCCAATAATAGATGGTGATGACGGACCTACATTCCAAACGGTTAATCCAATTAGCCCTCTAATAACAAATGAAGCTGAATTTGACCAACCAGGATTTGAAGTCTATCAACTGGCAGATAACGATCACAATCCAAATCCACCGACATATATTGTTTATGGTACGGTAACAGGTCCAGGAAATATAGGCATAGACACTCCGCCTACTCGAATACAATATGCTTATTGGTTTGCAAGCAGAGCGACTACATTCGACTATACCATTGACCCAAATAGGAACATTTCCAGTCCACCAAATAATGATAGCGCAGTACTTTACTATTGGGGTCACAATAAAGAAACAGCAATTACCCTTGATGCAAACGGAGGCTCGTTCAGCACAGCGGCTGCAATGTTTGCGACAAAACCAGGAATTGTTCCTCCATTCATCAATAATCACATTTGTATAATGGCAAACAGAATATTTGATGTTTGCAGACAAGAAGTATCTGATACTCAGATTCAAATTATTCCATCCTTGGATAATGGCACCATACTAGGATGTGAGGTCACTCAGGCACAATGTTTCGTATGCCAGATAGATGAGACTGATAATACAATTAATACCATCCAAGTACAGGTTGCGCTCAAGATTGCTTATATGATTAATGTTCAATGCAAGATAATGCATGTAATCAGACCGTTTGTTTTTACTAGAACAGTACAATTATCAGTCCCTGAGAACTCTACTGTCAGCTGTGTGGTACAGAACCCAACATGTGAAAGCAGGCAGCTTGAAGATGATTTGGCCGAGACAGCCGTTCATGCCTTTATCCAACTGCAGTCAGTAGGTACTGAACCAATAGTAATACCTTTCGTTGCAAGCTGCCCAGTGGGGCTATGCCTGACAAATTCAACCGTAAGCCAAGAGCTGGATTCCAACAATAGTAGTAATGAAAACACCGCCGATAACAATGTTAATGATAATATTAAAGAGTAATAAAGTAGTTGCAAGGCTTGCTGACACTTGCTGGATGCGGATAATAAAGAACCCTCTTGAAGCGTATAAAGCGCTTCAAGAGGGCTTTTCATCTGTTGCTTCCTCTATTTATCCTTTCCATAAAGCCAAACTGCTCCCTCATCTGCTCCTGATACGTTATTTCTGTATGCTCTTAAGAAACCCTTTGCAGGGTGATTTGGCTTAACTGCTTTTTTTAGTCTTTCTTCAATCTCCTCATCAGTTAAATCCACATTAATAGTTTTATTATTCAAATCAATTGTAATCATATCTCCATCCTGAACTGCTGCAATGGGGCCTCCTTCCCATGCTTCTGGGCTTATATGCCCTACGCAAGGTCCTCTGGAAGCACCTGAAAAGCGTCCATCTGTAATCATTGCTACTGAAGTATGTAGTCCCATTCCCACTAACATTGCTGCAGGTATAGACAATTCTCTCATACCAGGTCCACCCTTTGGTCCCTCATATCTTATGACTAATACTGAACCAGGTTTTATAGTCTTGTTTAGCATATAATCTCTTAAGTCTTCTTCAGAATCAAATACCACTGCAGGTCCTCTATGGAAATACATGCTTTCATCAACGCCGCTTTTCTTAACGACGCATCCCTTAGGTGCTAAATTTCCATATAATACGGAGAAACATCCGCCTTTATGGAGAGCATTTTCTTCTGTATGTATTATTTCAGTATTAACCTTTTTATTAAATCCGTCTAACAAATCTCCCATGGTACCGCCCATAACCATTTCAACATCCCGTTCTAAATATCTTTCAATGGCTTTTAAGGTTGCTCCCACTCCCCCAGCTTTATAATAATCGTACATATTATATTTGGATGAAGGTTTAAATTTCGCTATAACAGGTATATCTTTTTGGATTTCATCAAATAGTTTTAAATCAAAATCCAGACCTAATACCTTAGCAATAGCTACTACATGTAATGCTGCATTGCTGGATCCGCCTGTGGCTGATATGTGTTTCAATCCATTACTGATAGATGTTTTGTTTACGAAATGAGTGAAGGTTTTTCCTTCGTAAGTAAGTTCTACAATTCTTTCTCCAACATCTCTTGCCTGTTTTATCTTTGCAGCTGAAGCATTTAGCATAGTAGCCGAATCTATTGGACATACACCTATTACTTCAGCAAATACTCCCATAGTGTTCGCAGTTCCATACATGGAACAAGTACCGCACGAATAGCAGATGTTTTCTTTATAATTTTCAAAAGCTTCTTCAGTGATCTTCCCAACTTTTACCTCACCGATGGCTTCTTTTAAATCTGGTGTAACTAATTCTCTTTCTCCATCATCATATGGAATCATTGAACCGGCCGTCAGGAAAATAGATGGCTTATCTAGTGCTGCAGCTGCCATTAACATACCAGGAACAATCTTGTCACATGAGCAAAGAAATACTAAACCATCAAATTCATGGGCGTTCACCATCGCTTCAATGGATGCTGCAATTAAATCCCTTTGAGGAAGTATGGAATGCATTCCGCTACCTTGAGCCATACCGTCACATGGAGCAGGCACATTAAATTCTCCTGGGGCTCCCCCAGCAGCCCATACGCCTTCTTTAACATATTGCGCAAGTTCACGAAAAACTTTATGACCAGGATTTACATCAGTAAATGAATTTATAATTCCTACAGATGGCTTTTTCAAATCCTTATTCCTGTAACCGCAGGAATTCATCAACCCTACATAATAAGCTCTTGATTTATCCTTTAATTTCTCTCCATACATATGTTATTTCCTCCCCTGATTCAGATTGTCACATTTATACCAGCCCAACAAATATATTATATGCATCATTATAACATACTCAATATATGATGAGGCACAACTATTATGCCAATCCTTCAAACAAATAAGTTAACGTAGCTTATAGCTACAAAAAAGCATATCCAACATTTGCATAATGCATCTGTCAGATATGCTTTAGTTTCAAGGTCTTTTGCTCATTATAACATTTAATACCCGAGAAGCCTCGGAATGGTCATCGAAATTGCAGGCACATATGTAATAATCACAAGGCCTATCAAAAGTGCAATCAAGAATGGAACGATGCGTCTTACCAATTCCACAAACGGAATTCCACCGATACCACAGGCCACAAACAGGTTAACACCTACAGGCGGCGTTATAAAGCCAATTGCTAGGTTTACAACCATGATTATACCGAAATGTATAATATCGATACCATAATAAGCTGCAACAGGATACAATATCGGCGCTAAAATAAGTATAGATGATGTAGTTTCCAATAGACTACCTACTATCAACAAAAGAATATTTATAAGAATTAAGATCATGATTTTATTGTCTGCCAAGCTAATCATGCTGTTTGCAATCATCGGAGGAATCTGCTCCAAGATAAGTACGCGGCCTAAAATTGTGCTCGTACCGACTATAATGTTGACGTTACCATGCGTATTACCTGCTTCTGCAAACTTCTTGTATAGATTCTTCAAATCCAGCTCCTTGTAAATAAACGCACCAACTAATAATCCGTATACTACAGAAATAACTGCAGCTTCCGTAGGAGTGAATAATCCGCTATATATACCGCCGAGAATGATCACCGGAACCATAAGTGCCCAAAATGCATCCTTGAATCTCTCCCAAACACGAGCCCATGAAAATTCGAGACCATTTCCGGTATACCCATTTATCTTAGAATAATAAAAAGCTACGATTATCAGTAAACCGCCCAATAAAATGCCGGGCAAGAAACCTGCCATAAACATCGTGCTGATGGAAGCATTGGTGGAAATACCATACATTACCATGGGAATACTGGGAGGAATAATAACACCCAAGCAACCGGAAGCAGCAACCAATGCCATTGCAAACTTCTTATCATAACCCATTTCCACCATAGTTGGAACCATTATACAGCCAATAGCCGCTGTTGTCGCCGGGCCTGAGCCGGAAATAGCCCCGAAAAATAGGCAGGCCACTACGGTTACTATAGCTAGACCACCGGTTTTATGTCCTATTAATGAATCAAAGAACAATACCAGACGTCGAGACAGACCTCCACCCTCCATCAATGTACCGGCGAGTATGAAGAATGGGATGGCCATGAGAGGGAATGAATCACACGAAGAAAACAGCCCCGATGCGATGAACCCTAAATCAACAGTACCTGTCACCAGAGAGTATATGACAACTGCAAGACCTATTGAAAATCCAATAGGAACTGTAGCAAATACACAGATAAAGAATACGGCTACGATAATCAATGCTTCCATTTAGTTTACCCCTCCCTTCATGTCAACGTCAGTAGCTTTACCATTCTTATACATTCGTATGAAAATAATAATGTTTTGTATAGCACGTATCACACAAAGGGTCATCCCTGTGGCAGGTGCTGCATATGCCCAACCCATATTTATGCGTGTTGCCGGTGCTCTGGATACATGTACAAATGCAATATTGTTTACCACCTGCCAGCCATAGATCATCATTACAGATGCAAAAACAATGACTCCTATATTCGAAATCAAATTAAATATCAACTTGCCGCGCTCTTTCACGAGCAAAGTCAATACATCTACCTTCTGATGTGTTAGTCTTTTTGTACTGAAAGCAGCTCCGATATACACGGCATATATGAAAAGATACCGAGCTACTTCCTCAGACCAAGCCAATGGCATATGAAACCATTTCAGAACAATCTGAGCAAAAACCACAATGGTCATAGCCGCAAGTAGAAACACACACAATATTTCCTCCATATGCTGGTCTAGAAATTTCAGTATTCTCATCTATAATTCCCCTTTCCAGTAGAACCGCAATACACAGCTGCCATATATAATAAAGTTTATGGGAGATTAATATTTTTCAATATCAGCCATAATTGCATCAAGATCGTATTGCGGATAAGTTTCTTTGTACCATTCATAAACAGGTTTGCACTTTTCTTTGAATGCAGCTCTCTGTTCATCAGTTAAAATGGTGACCTCTACCGTTTTCTTCAGTTCCTCCATATATGAATCCAGTCTTTTAGCATACTCTTCGCGCTCTTTTTCTACAGCTTCATCAACTGCCTGTTGAATAATCTGCTGCAAATCTTCGGGTAGTGACTTCCAAAAGTCCTCAGAGATGAAAATAACAGATGTATCCTGAACGTGATTCAAATCAGTAAAATATTTCTGTACTTCGTTGAACTTTGAATCCATTGTAAGGATTAGTCCATTATCCTGACCGTCAACGTTCTTCTGTTGCAATGCCGTGAAAAGCTCAGAGAAGGACATGGAAATTGGTGACGCACCTAAAGCTTCAAATGTTTTGATATACACGTCAGATTGCATAACACGAAGCTTCAGACCTTTACAATCATCCGGTTTAGAAACTGCTCTCTTTGAATTGGTCAATGCTCTTGCATCATTGTAGAAATAACCTAAGACTCTGACATTGGTTTCTTTGACAAACTCTTCCTCAATCTTCTTTATGGTCTCGGAATTATCAAAATAATTAAATGACTGTTCTTTACTTTTAAATAAGAAAGGTAGTGAAAAAGGAGTAAATAAAGTGGAAGCCGATGTAATGGATGCAGAAGAAACATCACCCATCTGTACTGTTCCATTGATTTGCATCTGGTTGAAGCAGGAAACAAAATCTCCAAGTTGGTTATTGTTATAAACTGTCATCTGAAGTCTGCCACCAGATAATTCTTTCATTCTTTCTGCCATGTATTTAGCATAAATAGCCTGGGGATTTGAATCCGGAACTGTGTTAGCATAAACGATCTTGTAAATTTTACCTTCATCCCCGCTTCCTGTGTTAGAAGCATCCGGTTTTGGTTCTGTAGTTTTACCACCACAAGCTACCAAAGAAGTAGCCATAATAATAACCAATAATAGTGCTATAAATCTTTTCACAATAACCCCTCCTGAAATATAATTATTTTTTATTTATTCAAATCAAATCAGGCCGTATTTATATGCCTGATCAGATTTCCTGACTGACACCCTCCAAAACAATATTTCCATCCGGGAGCAATGCACCACCACAACCGTCCACTCGTGCAGTACCGGCAGCGTAATAGTTCTCCCCTACTTTCATCACGCTATTGATCATAGTACTCATTGCTTGATCCACAGAATTCCTAATCAGATTATGTCCCTTTGCTTCTAGAATCTTTAAAGTATCCTCAGATATACCATACTCTACTTCAAGACCCTGCGCATTAGTAATGACATGGATATATGGAAGGTTTACAAGACGTTCTGGAGTCATGCCGTAGTCTACTGCATTGACAATACCCTGCAGAACCCCGGTAATTATGCGGGGACCACCGGCTGATCCAATGGCAAGAAAAGGTTTCCCGTCCCTCAATATCAAACAGGGAGACATGCTTGAAAGCGGAGTCTTACCTCCCTGAATCGCATTGGCGGTTCCATAAATTAATCCCTGACTCGTTAGTGCTCCTACTGCTGCAGAAAAATCAGACATGGTATTATTCAATACAAAGCCAAGTCCATCTACCACAATTCCACTGCCAAACCAATCACGGACAGTTTGAGTCTGAGATACAGCATTACCATAACTATCCATTACAGAAAAGTGCGAAGTATTTCCCGGATAATTATCTGCTTCGATGAACTCTACAGATAAATATTCCCCAGCCTTATCAGTGATTAATCGATGTCTTTCATTTGCAAATTCTTTTGAAATGATTTTTTCTACATCAATGGGTACGAAGTCAGGATCACCCAACATCTCATTGCGATCTGCAAAACCTAGTTTTATGGCTTCGGCCAGAACATGAATACTTTCTGCGGTGTTATGTCTAAGTGCTTTTAGATCGCTATGTTCCAGAATGTTAAGCATCTCGATCACACTACAGCCACTGCTCGGTGGGGGAAAGGTCACAACCTCGCAGTCGCGGTAAGTTGTGCGTATAGGGATCCTAAACTTCGGCTGATAGTCTATAAGATCAGACATTGTGAAACAGCCACCGCGTTCGTTGATTAGTGAGACAATCTGTTCGGCCACCCTACCCTGATAAAAGTAATCTGCACCGTGCTTGGCGATCTGTTTCAAAAGATCAGCAAGTGCCGCGTTTTTCTGAATCTCGCCAAAGCCATAAAAACTTCCATCCTTCTTTAGATAAATTTCCCGCATGGGTGCAGATAATTTTAATTTTCTCTTTACCGAGTCGTCATACATGGTCAGCACATTTGTATAACTTGTACCAAAACCCTGCTCAGCATAGCGGATTGCCGGAGCAGCTACCTCTGAGAATTGCATGGTGCCATATTTATGAAGCAACACCTCCAAGGTTCTTAAAAGTCCTGGTATCGCTACAGACTGTCCACCAAGATCCTTCCACTCGTTCTGAACTACACCGTCTTTAAGGAATAGATCCTCTCTTGCGTTCTTCGGCGCTGTTCCGCGTCCATCTAACGCAATAAACTCATTGTGCTTTGAACTATAGATTAAACTGAAACAGCCACCGCCGATACCAGAGTGATGCGGCTCTACAACTGAAAGCACTAAAGAGACTGCAACAGCTGCATCAAATGCATTGCCTCCATTCTTTAGTATTTCAAGGCCAGCCCGGGTTGCGTAGACACTGTTGCTGCTTACTGCACCACAAGGCCCGTGTACAACCGGCCGTCTCCAATGTGAAGGCCACATATAAAGCTTTTTTTGCTCTGCCATTATGTCCACACCTTTCAATAATATTTGTTTGGCTTTTTTTATGTAATACCACATCATATATTAAAATATAATACATGTAATATGTGATATATTACTACTCTTAAAAAAATAATGTAATATGTGTAATATGTAATATATTACTGTCAATATAAAAATATTCAAACACCATAGATTTTTTCAGTATACTATTCAAACCAATAATTGCCCAAAGTACGCTTATATGCATCCTGAAGATGTTTTTTTGCAGCATAATGCGCTTTTTGAGAATCGTGTTCCTTAATTGCATAATAAAGTTCATTATGTTCTTTCCAAATCAAGTTTGCGTCGTTTTTGCTTTGATACACTGTCAGCACTTCAAAACGGAGATAATGATTCAGCACATCATCAATAGCGTTATAAAGAATCTCATTGTAAGCCGCCTTTGCAACTGCTCTATGAAACTGATGATCTAAACGATAGCAAAGAATAATATCCTGCGAATCTAGATTCTGCTGGCTATTCTCCAAGCATTCTGCAATATAATCTAAATCTTCCTTGGAGGCCCTTTTTGCTGCCAGTTCTGCAGAAGCAATCTCCAAATAAATTCGCATCTCTAAAATACTATGTATTGCCTTCTCATCCAACGAGATAACTTCGATTCCTCTTCCTCTGCGTATATGTATGTATCCTTCGTTTTGAAGTTCCAGCAATGCTTCGCGTACTGGGGTTCGACTGATTCCAAGTTCTTGACAAATTGCCTCCTGTGAATAGATAGTACCAGGCTTAAGCTTTTGATAAATAATTGCCTCTTTAATAAGTCTGTAAGCCTGTTCCTTGTATGTAGTTTTTTTTATCCTTCCGTGTCCAGAAAAAATTCCAACTGCGGAGCCATCTTTCAGCATTATAAAATTCCTTTCTGATGTATGCTATATTGTGAGATATGTAATATATTTCTTTATAATCTAGAGTATACCAGACACTTTTTTATTTTTCAAGGTATTTTTATCTATTTTTTTCTGTTTCTATGATTGTAAAAGGAAGTATCGGCTAAATAGTCATCATTACTGGTCTATAGTCATCGGGCAGTTCTTCTTCGCTTAAAAAGTTAAAATTATCATAGCTCAGCATTTGTAAGAACACATCAAACTAAATCCTGGGATACTCGCAGGCATAATCACTGGCACCGAACCATCCTCCTTTTCTGCTTTTCAGATTTAAACTTCTAGCAAACTTGGTATAATTTGAGCAATCATGGACTACAAAATCCCAATTTTTTTCATATGCTATTTTCATCAGTTTCAGGGTTAATTCTCTACTACAGATAGGATATATATCCAAGCCTAGAGATATACATGTTTTCCCCATAATAATTGTATATGTTATTCTCATTCAAATGTAATTCTGCGCAAGTTGAACCTTATCTCATTTAGTCCAGCTTCAGCTAATGCTTTCAAGTTTTCATCTGTAGCTAAAGTGCCATTTGTGTATAGCTGTTGATGAATATTGACATCACTGTATCCAAATCAATCCTATGAATCCAAAACTCCATGATACCAAATAGAATCATTCATATCACAATAAACATGATATTCTTAAATATGGAAATGCCTATACATAAAAGAGGCTGTAATTGCTACAGCCTCTGAAATATAAGTACCCTGTAAGAAAATTAGTCAACTTGAGTTGTCAAGAATATAGGCAAAGTCATATGCTCAATCTGATCTAAGAGCTCCTCAAGCTGGTCTATATGACGATCTTCGTCGTTTAGAATTTGTATAAGAATATCCCTTGTTGCATGGTCACCTAACTCACCTGCAAGTGCTATGGCATCATTATAAGCTTTTATTGCGCTTTCCTCTGCAGCACGGTCATATTCTATTTGCTTTCGAACGTCCTCTCCTATATTAATATTACTAAGTTCTGTTACGATAGGCTTCCCACCGAGAAACAGAATCCTACCGATAAGTTTTTCGGCATGTTTCATTTCTTCTATTGACCTCTTTTCAAAGCCTTCATGTAACTTACCATAGCCCCAGTCCTCACACATTTCCGCATGCACGATATACTGATTGATGGCTGCTAGCTCGTCCGCAAGCAAAGCATTTAGTGTTTCAATAAGTTTTGGGGATCCTTTCATATGTATAACTCCTTTCTTTAAAATAGTGTTAATAATCTTGTATGGGTTTTGAATTAAAGCAAACGAATATTTTAATATTTGCACGAATACTATGTTGTATATTTATATTTTACCTTTGTTTGCCTCTTCTATCAATAATTATATCATAATTTTAAATACAACATAAGTCACCCCGTCGGCTATTGGAATAAAAGAACAACCACCTCAACATGCACCGTTTGAGGGAATTGATCTACCGGTTGAACCTCTTTCACCTCATATCCCTTACTGGTCAGATATTTTAAATCCCTTGCCAAGGTAGCTGGGTTGCAGCTCACATATACCATGCGTTTTGGAGACATCTTGACTATAGCTTCCAATAGCTTCTCATCACAGCCTTTACGTGGAGGGTCTACCACTATTACATCGGCTTTAATACCTTGTTCGTATAACCTTGGAATGACTACTTCCGACTCTCCATGAATGAATTCCACATTGTTTATATCGTTTATTCTCGCATTTTCCTTTGCATCCTCTATCGCTTGTCCTACTATTTCCACTCCATATACAAATTTCGCCCTCTGGCTCATGAATAAGGATATGGTACCTATGCCGCAGTATGCATCTATGACTGTTTCTTCTCCTGTAAGATTTGCATATTCCAAAGCTTTATTGTATAAAATCTCTGTCTGTATCGGATTGACCTGAAAAAAAGATAGCGGAGAAATTTTAAATTTGAAATCTCCTATATAATCGTATATATATCCGTCTCCATATAAAACTAAGTTTTTTTCTCCCATTATCACATTGGTCGTCTTTTTATTGATGTTTAAAACGATAGTTTTAAGCCCTTCAATGTTTTGCTTTAAAGTATCCACCAATATATCCTGATTAGGTATCCTTTCACCATTTATTATGATGCATACCATCACTTCTCCAGTTTTATAACCTTTTCTAATCATTATATGTCTTATTAAACCTTTGCCAGTATTTTCGTCGTAGATACTTATATCGTATTTTTTTATAAAGTTCCTAAGTGTTTCCAATACTTTATCGCTAATTTTATCTTGTATCATACATTTATTGATATCCACCACTTCATGGCTTCTAGGAGCGAAAAAACCAATGTTTACCTTACCGTCCTTTAACTGTACGGGAAATTGAGCTTTATTCCTGTAGTTCCATGGTTTTTCCATACCTATAGTATCATGAATTACTATATCCTTCAGGCCGCCTATGCGTTCCAATACTTCTTTAACAATTCTGGTTTTATATTGAAGCTGCCCTTCATAGTTAATATGCTGCATTTGACAGCCTCCGCATCTTTTTATCGCCGGGCACTGGGGTTCAATTCTATAAGGGGATTTCTCTATGATTTCCAGCAGTTTACCATAGGAGTAGTTTTTTAGGACTTTTACAATTTTTATCTTCACTTTTTCACCCATTAAAGCCTCATCAACAAAAATTGTATACCCTTCTATCTTCCCTACTCCCATACCTTCATTAGTCTCACTGACTATATCAATTATATATTCTCGATTCTTCTCTACCGGTGTTTTCTTCATCTTTTTCTCTCCCTAAAACAATTTCCTGCCTCAAAGCTCCCATCAAACTGATTATATTTTCCAGTTCATCTTCAAGTAAACGTTGTCGCTGTATAATATTATCTATTTTCAAATGTAAATCTTCAAGTATTATTTCAGATTTCATATTTATCAAGTATTCATTTTCCGCCCTTAACCTATCTTTTTGGGCTTCACGATTTTGACTCATCATTATTACAGGTGCTTGGATAGAAGCGATACAGGCTAGAACCAGATTTAGAAAGACATATGGATAAGGATCAAATGGTCTTTCTAAAACCCACTTAGTATTGACAATTCCCCATGTCAACACAAGGGCCATAAAAACTATTATGAACTTCCAGCTGCCTGCAAATTCCGCCATTTTGTCTGCAGCTTTTTGGCCTGCTGTCAGCCTTTTACTAAGTTCAATATTGATATTTAGAGAGCGTCTATCTTTAAGCAGTTCATGAATTTTTTGTTCCCTCTCATCTTCATCTGATATCAATATTTCAGCTATATCTTTTTTGGTCAAGCCTTTCACCCCTATAGTTTTATTTATTTATTTTGCTCCATATGAAGGACTATTTATTCAAAAGCCATAATTCCAAAAAAAAAGCACCTTTCGGTGCAATGATTAGAATCAGTTACATTATGATTGTTGCCAAATATTTCTATGTCTAAACATTTTTGTAGTGATTTATTTCTTTTTTATAAATTCCATATAATATTAAACCGATATAAGGATTAATTTTTAAACACATATAACAATTAGATCAATTATTCCTTTTGTTTTAGGGAAAGAAGTTTATCATAAATTTCCGGATATTTTTTCTTCAGATTAATCGGCTTTCCTTCTTTATCTGTAAAAGCGCTTGTTGTTTCACCTTCAGCTAATATTGTATCATCTTCTGCCCTGACAAGTTTATAGGCGAAAGATATTCTTGCTACAGTAATATCCTTTACCTTGGTTATGACAATCAGTTCATCATCATATTTTGCAGGAATTTTATATTTGCATCGAGTTTCAATTATTGGAAGCATCAGTCCCAATCCTTCCATTTCTTTATAGGACATTCCTCCTGCTTCTCTTAGAAACTCAGTTCTTCCTAATTCAAAATATATATAATAATTAGGATGATATATGATGCCCATTTGGTCTGTTTCCCCATATCTGGTTCTAAAAGTTGTCTTATGAATCATATAGTTCACCTTTCATTTACAGCACTCTAGCTCTTCCTCTATATATAAGCCCTCTGCTTCCATCTACAGTAACTATTTGTCCATCTTCAAATATATCTGTAGCTCCATCTACACCAACTATAACAGGCTTGCCCAGCTCTAAACCTACTATCGCAGCATGGGATGTCAAGCCACCTTCTTCTACTATGAAACCAGATGCTTTCATCATCAGGGGAACCATATCATAATCTGTTGCTTTTGCTACTAAAATATCCCCTTCGCTAATTTTACTTACTTCTCTTTCGCCATTTTTGATTACGCAAACTTTGCCTGTTGCAGCTTCATTTCCTATGCCCATTCCCTTTGCTATTACTTCTCCAACGACATGAACCTTTATGAGGTTTGTGGTACCAGCAACTCCGACAGGTATTCCCGCGGTGATGACGACTAAGTCTCCGTTTTGTATCAATTCGGCTTCCAAGGCCTTACTTACAGAGATGTGAATCATTTCATCGGTGCTGTCAGTTGTTCCAACTATTATCGGTATTACACCGAAGCTGAGGCAAAGCTTTCTGGCTACCTTTTCGTCTGGTGTTGCAGCTATTATAGGTGCCTTTGGCCTATATTTTGAAACCATTCTGGCTGTCGACCCTGATTGAGTTGGAGTGATTATAGCCGAAGCTTCCAAATCCATTGCTGCAGCACAACTAGCATAGCTGATAGCATTTGTTACTGTAATATCTTGTATTTCATCCCTTTTAGCATGCATTTTTCTAAAGTCTAGAGCCAATTCAGTTCTCTCAGCTACTGCAGCCATTGTGGAAACAGTTTCTGCAGGATAGTTTCCAATGGCAGTTTCTCCAGATAGCATCACCGCATCTGTACCATCGAATATAGCATTTGCTATATCTGTTACTTCTGCCCTAGTAGGTCTGGGATTGCGTATCATGGATTCCATCATTTGAGTCGCTGTAATAACAGGTTTCCCCTGCTCATTAGCTATGGCAATGAGGTGTTTTTGCACTAGTGGTATATCCTGCGCAGGAATCTCCACTCCTAGATCTCCTCTTGCCACCATGAGACCATCAGCTACTTTAAGGATTTCTTCGCAGTTATCTACACCTTCTTGGTTTTCTATCTTTGCGATTATTTGTATGTGTTCTGCATGCCTTTGTTCCAATATCCTTCTTATTTCATATATATCTGAAGCTTTTCTTATAAAGGAAGCGGCAATAATATCTATATCATTGTTTATTCCGAAATTGATGTCCGCTATATCTTTCTCGGTTACTGCCGGAAGTTTAGATGTAGCTCCCGGAATATTCACATTTTTTCTGTCGGTTACAATTCCGCCATTTACCACTTGGCAAAATACGTCTGTATCATTTTTGTCCAATACTTTTAATTCTATCAAACCATCTGCTATCAATATCCTAGAGCCAGTGGTGACTTCCTTGGTTATATTTTTGTAGCTTATACTGACTATGTTATCATCACCTTCAATATCTCTGGTTGTCAAAGTAAAGCAGCTTCCTGCTTTTAGTTCTGCTGATCCTGATTTAAATTTGCCAAGCCTCACTTCCGGCCCCTTTGTATCCAGCATTATTGCTACATGTTTGTTAAGTTTTTTTCTTGCTTTTTTTATGTTATCTATTCTCATTTTATGTTCTTCATGGGTTCCATGAGAAAAATTTAAACGAGCGACATTCATTCCTGCTAAAATAAGTTTTTCTAACATTTCCACGCTTTCGCTGGCTGGTCCTATTGTACATACAATTTTTGTTTTTCTCATCTTTCCACCCCTTTAAATTGATAATATCTTCGCAAGTTCATACATATCTACATTAAAGTTTTTTTTCATTTCCAATGCTTTATCAATTGGTTCGATGATTATTTTATTATCCCTAATGCCTATTGCCTTTCCTGATTCTCCATTCATCAAAACTTCTACTGCTTTAGAACCAAGCCTGCTAGCCAATATCCTATCAAAAGCTGTAGGATTGCCGCCTCTTTGAAGATAGCCTAATATGGTCACTCTCACTTCCATATTGATTTTATTATGTATTTCTTCAGCCAACTCTGTAGCTTTACCTGCTCCTTCTGCCACTAATATTATATTGTGAAGTTTGCCCCTGTTTTTACCTTGCAGCAATCTTTTACAAACATCATCGCTAGAGTAATACATTTCAGGAACAATAATGCTTTCTGCCCCGCCGGCTAGCCCAGCATATAAAGCAATATCTCCCGAATTTCTTCCCATCACTTCTATAATGCTTATTCTTTCATGGGATGTTGTGGTGTCCCTTATTTTGTTTATAGCATCCAGGACTGTATTTACTGCTGTATCGAAACCTATTGTATAGTCTGTATAAGGCAAATCATTATCTATTGTTCCTGGCACAGCAGCACAAGTAATGCCTTTCTTGCATAATTCCCTTGCTCCCTTAAAGGTACCGTCTCCCCCTATGACCACTATGCCGTCAAAATTAAACACGTCAATTATATTTATTGCTTTTTGCAGTCCCTCTTCTGTTTGGAACTCTTCGCACCTTGCTGTCCTTAGTATGGTTCCACCTCTATGAATTATATCTCCCACAGAAGAAAGGTCCATTTCCATTACATCCCCATGAATAAGCCCATTAAATCCTCTTTTTATGCCATAAACTTTTAATCCGTTGTATATGGATGTTCTTACAACAGCTCTTATGGCAGCATTCATTCCCGGAGAGTCTCCCCCGCTAGTTAATACGGCAATGTTCTTCATCAGGTCTCCCCCTTATATTTTCTAAAAAACAAAAACACCTAAAGTGTTTTTGTTTAGATTCCCGCCTCATATATTATGTTTTGTGCATCTTCAGCTTCACCTTCAGGCACCAAAACTTCAAAATATCCGTCTTCCCTATCAGATGCTTTGCTGACAGGTTGTATCTTGGCAAGCATGCCTTCTTGCGTCAATAGCTCCAGTGTTTTTTCCGCTGTTTTCTTGTTTTTGGCTATATAAATTACCGTCCACATGCAAGATGCCTCCTTTAGTTCACGGACTATTCCTTAACCTAAGTTTAATGTAATATAGCATTTATTTCAAGGCAACACATTTATCTCCGCATATTTTTTTTAAATCATTTAATAATGAGTCATTGATATCTACCCACATATGACGGGATGCCTGCATTACCCTAGGTTTTCCATTGCTTTTCTTTGCCTCGTCAACTATATAAACAGGTTGATTCCCTCTATTTTTCTTCAGCACTTTTTTAACGGATTCAAGAAGTCCAGGACTTTTTTCTGAATCTATTTTGATATAAAGCTTATGGTGTTGGTCTTTTTTTAATGGTGAAATTCTGTCACAAATTATTTTGGCACTTTCTTCTTCTTTGATGCTTATCCTCCCTTCAACAATTATTATATTGTCCACCTTAAGCAATTCCCTATATTCCTCATATATTTTGGGAAAAACAATCATTTCAATGGTACCATATAGGTCTTCAAGCTGAGCAAAGGCCATCATGTTGTTGTTCTTTGTAGTTTTTGCTTTTACTGATTCTAATATGCCCCCCATAATAACTCTTTTTCCATCCAATTGATGAATAAAGCTATCTATATCCATCTCTTGTGATTCTTCGACTACAAGTTGGGAGGTGTTTATTGAAGTCATCCTTTCCAGTTCTTCTTTATACTCCAACAGCGGATGACCGCTTATATAGAGTCCCAGCATCTCTTTTTCCATTGCAAGCATCACATCTTTAGGATATTCATCTAAATCAGGATATATATCTTCGCCTATATCCATACTACATTGGTCAGCAGTATCAAATAGCGATAACTGTCCATCAACATTGCTCTTTTTTTGATCGTGGACACAATCCATAAGCCTTTCATATACTGCCATCATTTTGCTTCTGCATACACCAAGGCTATCGAAAGCACCGCATTTGATGAGGCTTTCCACAGTTCTCTTGTTTACTGCTCCCAAATCCACTTTATTTATAAAATCATATAGGCTTTCATATTTCCCTTTTAATTCCCTATTTTCAATTATAGAGTGTATAGCATTGATTCCTACATTTTTAACCGCAGCCAAACCAAATCTTATCTTATTGTCTATGACAGTAAAATTCACATGGCTCTCATTTATATCCGGAGGCAGCACTTCAATACCCAGTTTTCTGCTATTGAGAATATATTCTGCAACCTTACTGCTGTTGTCCATAACACTGGTTATTAGAGCTGCAGTAAACTGTACAGGATAGTAGTATTTAAGCCAGGCTGTTTGATAAGATATTACAGCATAGGCAGCTGCATGGGATTTATTAAAACCATACTTAGCAAATTCAGCCATCTCATCATATATTTTTTCTGCGGTTTTCTCATCGATTCCGTTCCTGATACAGCCAGGCACTATTATTTTACCATCATCATCTATTATTCCGTTTATGAAATGTTCTTTTTCTTTAGCCATGACATCTGCTTTTTTCTTAGACATAGCTCTTCTGACCAAATCAGATCTTCCCATAGAGTAGCCAGCTAGCTCTCTAAAAATCTGCATAACCTGTTCCTGATATATTATACAACCATATGTGACGCCCAAAATGGATTCCAGCTTTGGGTGAAGATATTTAATCTGTTCAGGATTATGCTTGTTTATTAAATATCTGGGTATTTGGTCCATTGGTCCTGGCCTGTAAAGGGAAACCCCTGCAATAATATCTTCCAGACAGTTTGGTTTTAGTTCCTTCATAAATTGTGTCATGCCTGAACTTTCAAGCTGAAATACTCCATAGGTTTCCCCTTCGCTTATCATGTTATATACATTGCTGTCATTATAATTTATATCTGAGAGCTCAGGTACTTCCAGACCCTGCTCCTTTATTATATTCAATGTGTCTCTAATGACTGTAAGGGTGCGCAATCCTAGAAAATCCATCTTCAGAAGTCCTAATTCTTCTAAAGTAGTCATGGGGAACTGTGTGGTAATAACATCTTCGTTCATTTGGAGGGGAACATAATTGGTAACAGGCTCCTTTGCGATAACCACACCTGCAGCATGGGTTGAAGCATGTCTTGGCATTCCTTCCAACGCTTTAGACATATCGATGAGCAGCTTGATTTCTCCATCGGTTTCATAGAGATTCCGAAGTTCAGGGTTTACATTCAAAGCTTTATCTATAGTCATCCCCAACTCCATGGGTATTTTTTTCGCAACACTGTCTACCTGAGCATAAGGCATGTTCAATGCTCTTCCCACATCTCTTATGGCAGCTCTGGCAGCCATAGTTCCAAAGGTTATTATCTGAGCCACCCTATCTTTTCCGTATTTTTCTACAACATAGTCTATAACTTCCTGCCTTCTCTCATAGCAGAAATCAATATCGAAATCCGGCATGCTTATTCTTTCCGGATTCAAAAACCTTTCAAATATTAGGTTATATTTAATTGGGTCTATATCCGTAATGCCTATTGCATAAGCCACTAAACTACCGGCACCTGAGCCTCTTCCAGGGCCTACCATTATGCCTTTATCCTTTGCAAATCTCACATAGTCCCATACAATAAGGAAATAATCGGCATAACCCATCTTTTCTATAACACTTAGTTCATAATCTAATCTCTCACCAAGCTCTCTGGTGATATTATCATATCTATTTTTCAAACCTGTCTGGCAAAGATGTCTTAAATAAGAATCTGAAGTATACCCTTGAGGCACATCAAATTTGGGTAAATGAACATGTCCAAATTCAAAATCCACACTGCATCTTTTGGCTATTTCCATAGTGTTTTCTATTGCCTCAGGAACATATTTAAAAAGTTCATACATCTCTTCCGGTGACTTAACATAAAATTCATCGGTCTCAAATTTCATTCTATTTTCATCATCTATGGTTTTTCCTGTTTGAATACAAAGAAGAACATCATGGGTTTCAGCATCTTCTCTGCTTACATAGTGGACATCATTGGTAGCCACTAAAGGTATGCCTGTTTCTTGAGACATTCTGACCAATTCTTGGTTAATCAAGGCTTGTTCTCTGATGCCGTGATCTTGTATCTCCAGATAAAAATTGCCTGGCCCAAATATATCAAGATATGTGAGTGCTTCTTCCTTAGCCCTTTCATAGTTCCCATTCAGAATGAATTGCTGAACTGAGCCTGCTAAACATCCACTCAAAGCTATTATTCCTTCAGAATATTCCTTTAGAAGGTTCAAATCTACTCTGGGTTTATAATAAAAACCCTTAATAAACCCCTGAGATACCAGATAAGTCAGGTTTCTATAGCCTGTCTCATTTTCAGCCAGAAGCACCAAGTGATATTGATCACTGTCATATTTAGGATCCCTATCTTCCATACTTCTGGTGGCCACATATACTTCGCAGCCAATGATAGGTTTAATGCCATATTTTTTAGCTTGCTTATAAAAGTCTACCACTCCATACATAGCACCATGATCTGTTATAGCTATGTATGACATGCCTAACTCTTTTGTCTTTTGTATTATTTTTTCTATATTTCCCGCCCCATCCAGGAGGCTGTATTGGGTATGAACATGAAGGTGTGCAAAATCCCTCATATTATCTAGTCCTTTCATGTCTTTATCTATTCAATAGTCTATATATATTCTTCTTATATAACTCTACACCAGGCTGATCAAAAGGGTTTATGCCTAGCAAATAACCACTTGCAGCACAAGCCTTCTTCATAAAATACACTAAATGCCCAAAGCTGTGCTCATCTATAAAAGGTATCTCTATGGATATTGTCGGTGTACCCCCTTCTTCATGGGCTTTCATGGCACCTTCATATGCCACTTTATTGATGTGGTTGAAGGTTTTATCAGCCAAATAATTCAAGCCATCCGAATCATCTTCAATATATGGTATGGTCACATCATCAGCGGGATTGTTTATTTTAATTATTGTTTCAAATACATTCTTAGTCCCTTCCTGGAGGTACTGCCCCATAGAGTGTAAATCTGTAGAAAATTGAAGCACAGCAGGAAATATGCCTTTTCCTTCTTTTCCTTCGCTTTCTCCAAAAAGTTGCTGCCACCACTTTCCGAAATACTCCATAAAAGGTTCATAATTTACCAATGTTTCTATAATTTTCCCCTTTTTATATAAAATGTTTCTCAATACAGAGTATTTATAACAGTCATTTTGGTAAATATTTGGGTTATTATATGCGTGATAGGCTTCTTCAGCCCCCTTGAGCACCTTTTTGATGTCTATTCCAGCCACCGCCATGGTGACCAAAGCTGCAGGCGTCAATACCGAATACCTGCCGCCGATATTCATGGGTATTTCAAAAATCTCATAGCCTTCTTTTTTAGCTATTTCCAGTAAAGTTCCTTTACGACCGTCTGTAACTGCTATTATTCTATTTTTAGCTTCTGATTTTCCATATTTTTTTTCTAATATTTCTCTAAACACCCGAAAGGCCAATGCAGTCTCTAAAGTTGTACCGGATTTGGAAATGACACAAATACTAAAGTCTTTATCCTTTATACTATCTACTATAGACTTTAGATAGGTTCCGCTTATATTGTTTCCTGCAAAATATATCTCCGGTGAATCTGAAGGAAACATCTCAATTGCCGCTCTGCTTCCTAAATATGAACCGCCTATGCCTATAGATATAAAAGCTTGGGAACAGTCTCTCAGCCTATCAGCTGCTTTTTCTATTCTCTCTATTTCCTCAAAGTTCTTTTTTATGGGTAGATCTATCCAACCCAATGGCATTTTATCATAATGTTCTTTGCTGTGAAGTTGGTTATGAACATGATTTACTTTATCTATATAAACTTCCAGCTCTTCTTTTTTTATAAAGCTCTCCGAGTATGATACTGTTATCTGCATAAAGAGGCCTCCTATTGACTTTTTCTCCTCAAGCTTTCTGCCAGCTCATCTAATTTCCTCAATCTATGGTTTACTCCTGATTTGCCTACAACAGGATCCATCATTTCTCCCAATTCCCTAAGGCTTGCATCTTGGTGTTCAAGCCTTGCTTCTGCTATATCTCTTAGACTCTTAGGCAGTTTATCAAGACCCATATGTTCTTTAATATATTCTATATTCTTAACCTGTCTCATTGCTGCATTCACTGTTTTGCTTAGATTTGCAGTTTCACAGTTCACAAGTCTGTTGACATTGTTTCTCATTTCCTTATATATTCTTACATTTTCCAAATTCAATAATGCGCTATGGGCACCGATTATATTCAGAAAATCTACTATATTTTCCCCCTCTTTCAGATAAACCACATAATTATTTTTTCTCACAACTATTTTAGAATTGAGTCCAAAACTGTTTATAAGCTTTTTTATATCTTTAGCATAGGACTCGTTGTTAGTGACTATTTCTAAATGATAGGTTTTTTCCGGGTCGCTTATGGAGCCCCCTCCGAGAAAAACACCTCTTAAATATGCCCTTTTACAGCATACATTTTTTATTATACTACTGGGAATCTTGTTGTTTATCCTTGGCCCATTTGCTGTTTCATGAACTATTAGTAACTTTCTTAGGATATTTTCAGAAGCTGTATTTGAATCTACCAGCAGTGTGTAGCTATAATTCTTTTTTAATTGTTTATTTTTTGTCATTGCTACCTTTGTATTGAAATCAAAATTGCTTTTAATTAAAGAAAATATATTTCTGGCTATCGCTGCATTCTCAGTTGTCAACTTTATTCCTATCCTGTTTCTGCCTAAAATACGTATTGTCCCGTTCATTTTTATCAAAGCCGATAATTCCGCTATCTGACAGCATGGATTTTCGTCCTGCAGCTTTGCAATTTCATTCTTTACTTTAGACGAAAAGGACATTTAAGCACCACCTTTACTTGATACTGCCGATTTTATTCAAAGGCCAGAGTCTGAACACAGCTTTTCCCATAATGTTTTTTCTATCTATAAAGCCTAAAGAACTAGATCTGCTATCTCTGCTTTCCAGCCTATTATCTCCCAATACAAAATATTTGCTGTCAGGTACTATTGATTCTTCAAACTCATTTTCATAGGTGGGAACCTGAATATATTCTTCTACCAATATATTTCCATCAATATATACTAAACCATCCTTGATGTTTATTCTCTCACCCGGCAATCCAATGACCCTCTTTATCAGATCTTTATGCTCCAAATTATCATTCAGGACTACTATATCGCTTCTTTTAGGTTCTCCAATTCTGTAACTCAACTTAGAAACAATCAATATTTCTCCTTCATGAAGTGTAGGCTCCATGGAAGGCCCTTTTACATATGCTATCTGAAAAATAAAAGTTTTTAATATAAAGGCAATAATAAATGCAGTAATTACCAATTTTATCCACGATATTATTTCTTTAATCGCATGCTCCTTCAAAATTTCTCTCCCCTTACTTAGTATTATGGTCTTTCCTTTCTTGATTCAGTAAGGTGAATATGCATTCTGACAATTTATTATAATCATGTCTCACATATCCTCTGTCAATCCTTACAAAATCGCCTTCCACAGTTTTGATTCCCATTTCATTTACCTTTTCCCAATCAATCTCCACTGCAGTTGCATATTCATCCATATATTTTATTGCAAATTCTTCAGGCACACTTCCTGAATTTACTATTGCATACTCTATTATATCACGTTTTGCGTGACTGTTTATAGCATTAATATGGTCTGTCAGGCTATACCCTAAAGTCTCTCCTTTTTGTGTCATTATGTTGCATACATATATCTTCATTGCTTTAGATTCATAGATTGTCTCAGCTACATCTTTCACCATAAAATTGGGTATTATACTGGTATAAAGACTACCAGGCCCAATTATTACCGCATCTGCTTCTTTGATGGCCGCTAATGCTTCTTCCATAGGCTGACATACTTCCGGCTCCAAAAAAACTCTTTTTATCTTTTTATTGCTGTTAAACTGTATTTTAGGTATCTGAGACTCACCTTTAACTATGGTGCCATCTTCCAACTCAGCATAAAGGGTTATATTGTCTAATGTTACAGGTATTACTTTTCCTGTAACAGCCAAAACATTGCTTATTTCTTTAACTGCATTATCAAAACTGCCACAAATATCATTTAATGCTGCTATAAAAAGATTGCCAAAACTTTGCCCCTTTAAAATCCCTTCCTTAAATCTATACTGCATGAGTTTTTCCATTATAGGTTCTGTATTGGCTAAAGCTAGTATGCAATTTCTAATATCCCCTGGAGGAAGCATGCCTAAATCATTTCTCAACATGCCAGAGCCTCCTCCATCATCTGCCATAGTTACTATAGCAGTAATATTTGATGTATGAGTCTTAAGACCTCTCAGAATAGTCGATAGACCTGTACCTCCCCCTATAGCTACTATCTTAGGACCTCCTATGACCCATCCATTATGCTTAATCAACTTTTTCGACCTCTTTATACTCAAAATCGTAGCCCCCCATCATCTATCAAATTCCTTCTTCCTCTATATCTCTATGCTCCACAATCACTCTATGATTTTTTTCCTTAAGCCTTTCACTAAGCATATTTGCCATGGTAACAGAACGATGCCTTCCTCCAGTGCAACCGATGGCAACCACCAATTGACTTTTGCCTTCTTTTATATAATAGGGTATGAGGAACTCTATCATATCTATTAATTTACTCATAAACTCTTTGGCTTCCGGCCAGCTCATAACATATTCTTTTACATCATCATCATTTCCGCTGAGCTTTTTCATAGATTCAATATAGTAAGGATTGGGAAGGAATCTTACATCAAAAACCAAATCCCCATCTAAAGGTATTCCATATTTAAATCCAAAAGAGATAATATTTATTATAAGTTTTTCACTTTTTCCCCCTTCTACAAAAAGATGCACTATCTCCTGCTTGAGCTGTTTCGTACTCATATTTGTAGTATCTATTATATAGTCTGATTTTTTCTTTAGTTCCTCCAGCTTATTTCTTTCCGCCTTTATTCCTCTTATTATTCTTCCATCCCTGGCCAAAGGATGCATTCTTCGGCTGGTTTTATACCTTTTAATCAATGTTTCATCAGAAGCTTCCAAAAATAAAATCTCATAATTAAATCCTCCTACCTCCAGCTCTTCAAGGCTGGACTGGAGCTGATCGAAGAATCTTCCTCCTCTAATATCAGTCACAATGGCGATTTTCTCTATTCCTCCTCTGGTTTGGCTACATATCTCTGCAAATTTTAGTATCAATGCAGGAGGCAAATTATCTACACAAAAGAAACCTAAATCTTCAAGAAATTTGATAGCCTGGCTTTTGCCTGCTCCTGATAAACCTGTTATAATAACAAATTTCAAAATATCCCCTCCTAAAGCAGAGTTTAGCCTTTAATCGCATTGATTATATTCTCGCTGGTAAGACCTGACAGCTTTGCAAGTTCTATGGCATTTCCAAAATTTCCTACATCTTCAGGTCTATGAGCATCACTGTTAATCACAAATTTAGCTCCATGATTTGCTGCAACTTTTAGATAATCAACAGTCATGATATTGCTCTTAGAGTTAATCTCCAGTGCTGTATTGGTTTTTGCCGCCACCTCCGCTAAACGCCCTGTATCCATTGATATTCGCGCTCCAGGATGAGTTATGATATCTATCTTGTATTTTTTTATAGCCTTTATCATTATATCAGTATTTTGTTGTCTTGTTTCTTCTTTTAAAGCTTTATTGACCCTTGATATGTAATTTTTTCCATATATATGAACATAACTTGAAATATCCTTCAGTCTAACCATCATGTGATATCCCAGAAGAACTATATCCATGTAGTCCATAACTTCATCATCCAGATCAATGGAGCCATCTCTACTGATTATATTGCATTCCATTCCCAGCAAAACATTAAAGTCATTAAAGCGTTCATTAATGCTGTCAATTTCTTCTCTCATCCTTTTAAGCTTCTCCCGTTTAACACCATAAGTAAAATGCCTCAATCCGTGATCTGTAATGGCTATCTCTTTGAGGCCTTTCTTTCTTGCTATCATTACATTGTCTATTATGGTACCCGTTCCATGGCTATATATAGTATGTGTATGATAATCTGCAAAGAGTTTTATCATTCGTTACACCTCTTCATACTCTATATCAATTATATATTACTATTAGTATTATCAAAAGAATAATTTGGATTCTGTTATAATAGAAAGACCACAGAGACCTACACTGCCCTGTGGTCGAATACTACTCGAATTTGCCTATAAGCTTCACTTCTGTTTCCAGCTTTACTCCAAATCTTTCATATATATTTTTTTGAATATGCTTAATTAAGTTATATATATCTCCAGCAGTGGCATCACCCTTATTCACAATGAAACCACAGTGCTTTTCAGAAACTTGAGCGCCACCAATAGTCATACCTCTCAGTCCAGCTTCTTCTATAAGCTTACCTGCATAGTATCCTTCAGGTCTTTTAAAAACGCTGCCTGCACTAGGCAATTCTAAAGGCTGTTTGCTTCTCCTTCTTTCATCATATTCTTCCATAAGAGCTTTTATATCTGCTTTATTCCCTTTCATTAATTTTAATTTAGCCCCTAATACTATATAATTATTTTTTTCTACTGCACTCTTTCTATAACCGAATTCCATCTCTTTGTTTTGCAAAACCTTATATTCTAGATTTGAATCCAATACTTCTACTTCTTCCAATACATCCTTCATTTCCTTCCCATAGGCACCTGCATTCATGGTAATAGCACCACCTATGGAACCAGGTATTCCGCTGGCAAATTCAAGTCCTGTTAGAGAGTTGGCTGCAGCAATCTTTGAAACTTCTAGCAATATAGCTCCACATTGGGCTATAATACTATCATCGATGACTTCTATAGATGATAGTTTAGGCCCTAGTTTAACAACTGCACCTCTAACTCCATCATCAGAAACCAACATATTAGTTCCATTACCCATTATTATATGAGGTATATTGTTTTCTTTTACATATTTGATGAATTCAATAAGCTCTCTTATACTACTTGGCTCAAAAAATATATCAGCCTTTCCACCTACTTTAAAGGAAATATGATTTTTCATCGGTTCGTCAAATTTTACGTTTGGAAATAAATCATTTAACTGCAATATATATCCTCCTCTGACTATCCCTTTAGCTTATACTTCTCTAATTATACCTAGAGGTGTTTGTTCAGAACTCTGACCAAGAGGATTGTCTTTTAATATACCTAATAGTGTATTCCTGTCCATATCTCTCTGAGATGTTCCCAGTATACTTCCTCCCAGGTCATTTATGTCTACAATTGCTACTTGGGCTTTTATTGTTTCACTTATGTCCATTGCAACTTTGTCTGGATTCTCTGGTCCTAATACAACATATTTATTATATGGAGGAAGTGTGTTTGGTGTAGGTCCATCTATGGATGAAGCCTTGTAGCCTGCTATCCTATAAAAATCACCTTTTCTTCCTATCAGTTTTCCAAAAAAGCTAACTGCTGCAGCAAAAAGTATTTTAATAACTCCACATTCCCTCAGTGCCATCTCCATGGTCTCCGGTATGCCTAAACCAATTCCTGCAGGGGTTTTAGTGACGAACTTAGATAAAAACCTGGCTAAAGGCCTTGGTTTTATTTCCTTTACGGGAAATGCCCTCCCTTGGGTAATAGCTACTACCTTTTCGCTTATTATTACTATATCCTTTTCATTAACAATCTCTTGTGTATATTTTTTCACCACATCGATAATATTATCATCTCTTTTTATAACATGAGTTTTTACAGGAATCCTAAGATATTTCTTATTATTATACTCTATTATAGGTTGTTTTTCTCTCTTTTTATTCTTTTCTTCAGTCACAGTATCTCCTCCGATTACCTAATACAATTTTCTCTTAATTATACAACATATTACACTAGGTATCTATATTTTCTATCTAATTATTTGACAAAATTTATTAGTTTAATCCTTTTGACTATTAAAATATTTTTTCACCTGTTCTTCCATATCCCTCATCACTTCTTCCGGAGATTTTCCAAATACCAACATCTCTCTGAGATTGTATTGGATTATGGCATCTATTTCCCACCAATTTTTATTCTTTGGTAAAGGTTCAGCATAATTTAAACTAATACTTATTCTCTGCATTTCTTCATCCTCAATGTATAGCAAGTCTCCAGATTTCCTTGGAGAAAAATATCCTAAATTAGCCAATTCCTCTGTAAAACTCTTATCAGTTATGTATTTGATAAAGTCAACACATGCTTTTATTTTATTTGGGTCACTTTGTTTAAAAACACCATAGCTTAGATATGTATTATTCATATATAACGGCAGTTCTGAGTCGCCAACTGGGTATCCTGCCACGGTAAACTCAACATTATACTTTCCTGCCATATTTCTTATATATGGGACCATCCATGCATCAGCCATTAAAACTGCAGATTTCCCTTGTAGAAAACTCATTAATGCTTCTTCTTTATTCATTTCGCCAAATTGAGGATGGGTTACCTTATGCACATGTTTTAGTTCATATAGTTTTGTTAGACCTTTTAAAGCTTCAGGACCATTAAATGCATAATTGCCATTATCATCAATAAATCTAGCTCCATCTACCATCAATAAACCAGAAATATTGTAACATCCTAAATCAATATATCCATTTATTCCATAGACATTTTCAGTTCCTCTTTTCCCTTCTTCAGATGTCAGTTTTTTTAAGGATTCTACAAATTCCTCATAAGTCCATTGACCTTCTGGAGGTAGCTCAACATTTCTTTCTTCAAAAATTTTTTTGTTGAGGAGCAAAGTATATCCCCTTGCCGCCCAAGGAATTCCATATATACATTCTTTGTAGGTTACTTCTTCTAAAGCTTCATCTTTGTAGTCTTTCCTCTCATCTTCAGTAAAATAAGAGTCTAATGGTTCTAGAAAACCTGAAGAAATAAAAAAAACTTCACTACCTATAGGCCCAATATCAGGGTTGGCTCCAATTTTAGCTGAAGCCATCAGTGTTGTTCTTCCATCTTCTGCAGACAAGGGTCTAAAATCTATATATATTCCCGGATTGTTTTTTTCAAATTCTTTAATTCTTTTTTGAATCCAACCAAACCTGCTACCATTGGTGGTATCAAGGTTTGGATAATCCCAGAAGCTTATTATTCCTTTCCAGTCAGGTTCTTTGGTTTCAACTTTATAGTAGTTTATATAGTTTATATTAAGTTTTTTGAACAGAATAGGCCCTGTAATAATATATATTATTATGGTAAAACACAAAAAAAGAGTTAAAACCCTTTTGATTGTCATAAAGCAACCTCCTATATATTAGAACTAAGAGCTATGAACTATGAGCTATGAATTTGGCTATTCCTATTGGGTCTTGCTACGTGCTGCGTGCTACCAGTAAATCTTAATAAATTTATATTCCTTTACATTAATAATTAGCACAAAAAAGCAAAATGGCAGGTAGCGTTACCTGCCTACTTTTCGTTTTCATGTACTTTATATTCCACATTGCTATACGGATTATTATTGTTATTATTATCTATGGGCTCCTCTGGCATTATAAATGCAGCAATTATATATGCTAAGAAAACTGGAAAGCCTGCACTCAAAAAGAAAAAAGCAACCCAAATCAATCTTACTATAGTTACATCGATATCAAAATACTCGGCCAAGCCGCCGCATACACCTGCCAAAGTTTTATTATGCCTAGATTTATATAATTTTTTATTCATATCCTTTAACCTCCATTAGTACTTCTACGCTTCTGTAACAATATACGATATGAAACAAAAAAAGTCTTATTTATTGAAAAAATTATAAATATTTTCTGCAACTTTTTTATTCATACCGCTTACTTGGGCTAATTCCTCTACACTGGCTTTCTTTATGGCCTCAATACTTTTAAAGTGTTTAAATAATGCTTGCTTCCTCTTCTGGCCTACACCCTCAATTTCATCCAGCACAGACTTTTCAAGTTTCTTTTCTCTCAGACTTCTGTGATATTCTATGGCAAATCTATGGGCTTCATCCTGTATAAGAGCTACCAGCTTAAATGCTTGACTTCTCGATGATAAGCTTATTTCCTTACCTTCATAAACAATACCTCTGGTCCTATGGCGCTGATCCTTTACCATTCCACAAATGGGTATGGATAGATTTAACTCGTCTAATACCTGGGATGCAGCATTTACATGGCCTAACCCTCCATCTATCATTATAAGCTCCGGGAACTGAGAAAATTTTCCTCTAGTATAGTCACCATCTTCTTCATCTATTTTCTTCCTCTCTTCAATGCCATGAGTAAATCTTCTCCAAAGTATTTCCCTCATGCTGCCGTAATCATCCTGGCCTTCAACACCTCTTATCCTGAATCTTCTGTAGTGTTTTTTAGCCGGCTTGCCGTTCTCAAACACTATCATTGAGGCTACATTATCTACACCTTGAATATTTGATATATCAAAAGCTTCTATTCTTATTATTTTTCTATCTTCAATGCCTAAAATACCTGCCAATTCATTTACAGCCATAGAATTCCTTTTCTCTTTTTCTACCTTCTCCATCTCCAGTCTTAGATTTTCTTCTGCGTTGTTTCTGGCCATTTCTACCAGTTTTCGCCTATCCCCTCTCTTAGGGCAAACTATAGTAACCTTCGACCCCTTCTTGCTCCCCAGCCATTCTTCTATTAATTCTATTTCTTCAAAATCATTGGATACCAATATGAATTTAGGTATATACAAAGCTTTATTATAAAACTGCTTGATAAAGCTGCTTATGATCTCTCCTTCATCACTTTTGCCTATATCGGATAAGAAGAAGGTCTCCCTGCCGATAAGCTTTCCACCTCTTACAAAGAAAACCTGGGCACATACCAGCTCTCCTGCCTCCGCAAAAGCTATTACATCCTGGTCTTCCATCCTTGATGATATGATTATCTGCTTTTCATTTATCTTTTTCACAGCCTCAATCTGATCTCTAAGCTCTGCAGCCTTTTCAAAATCAAGATTTTCTGCATACTTTTTCATTTTCATTTCCAGCTCTGAAAGCAATTCTTGCTGCTTTCCTTCAAGGAAAAGCAGTACTGAGTCCACCAGTTTATCATATTCTTCTTTACTTACTTTGCCGGTACAAGGAGCTATGCATTGATTTATATGGGCATTGAGGCAAGGCCTTTCTTTCCCGGCGATTTTTTCAATGTTTTTGCTACAGCTTCTTATAGGAAATATCTTAGATATCAGTTTAATAGTTTGATTAACAGCCTTCGTATCAGTATAAGGACCAAAATATTTGGCTCCATCCTTTTTTATCTCCCTGACCTTAAGAACCCTGGGAAAACTTTCATTTAATGTTACTTTTATATATGGATAATGTTTATCATCCCTGAGCATAACATTATATCTGGGCCTATGCTTTTTTATCAGATTACACTCCAGTATTAAAGCTTCCAGTTCATTTGAAGTGATTATATATTCAAAATCCCTTATATTTTCCACCATTGCTTGAACTTTGGGAGATTTGGTGGCAGATGTTTGAAAATACTGCCTTACTCTGTTTTTTAAATTAATAGCTTTTCCCACATAAATTATGCGGTTATTTTCATTCTTCATTATATATACACCTGGCTTATCAGGCAGGCTTTTCAGCTTCTCTTCTATGTTTAGCATATTACTACCTCATTTCTATCAGTCTAAATGAAAACTCATTCAATGAGGATATACCTCAGTTTTATGTCAATCAAATCCATACAATATTCGATATTTAACAAATCGATGTTAAACTTTGTTTGATTTAGTAAACAATATTATATATAATAAAGGTTATAAAAAATTGCGCAGCATACAAAACTGAGAGGTGTTAAAATGTCCAACTCAATGAAACTTATAATATTTATATTCTCTTTGTTTGCTTTCCTAATAGGTTCTATTATTTTTAACATGATATTGGCAATTATTCCTGGTACCCAGAGTGAAACCGGTTTAATACCTGTAATTACAGGCTACCTAAATATCTTGTTCAGCTCTTTTCTTCTGTATATTACTCAAGTATTCTTTCGTAATATATATATAAATAGAATCATTAGAAAACTTGGTCACTATAATACTATAGGTGAATATCCAATAGCCCCTTTCAGACTTGTTGACAGAATAATCATATATGTCTTTCCCACAATTCCGGTGGTATATCAGTTTTTCAGAGGAGAAGGATTGAATCAACATACCCTCTGGGGCATTGCATTGCTTATCATATTTATTATTATAACAGAAATGTTGTTTAAATTCTTCCATAAAACCATGAAGATTCTTGTGACAGATAAAGGTATAGCAATTATGGGATTCGACCCTCGCCTTGAGTTGCCCATAAGCGCTAATTACCCCAACGGTTCAGGTTTTTATCCATTTGAAAGAATTGAAGGTTTCAGATATATGAAGAAAAAATTGGTGCTTTATCAGACTTATGATTTAGGTACCATAACTATAAAGGCTTCAGAAAATGATATAAAGAAAATAAAGGGTTTGCTGCTGCAAAACCATGTGCCGGAGAGCAAGATCAGTAAATAAAAATAAAAGAGCGGAAAGCTCTTTTTATTTACATACATCTACCCAGGTTCCTTTTGTCACCTCGGCCAGATAATCTACTGATATCTTTACCGCTGTGTTGGGTCCTCCGCCAGCGGGATAAACATAGTCAAATACCTTAAGTGACTCATCTAAATAAATATCAAGTGGTTTGATCAGCCCAAAGGGACATACACCGCCTACAGGGTGGCCTGTAGCTTCTTCCACATCTTCAGGGCTTATAAATCTTGCCTTTTCTTTGAAATAATCCTTAAATTTTCTATTGTCCACCTTGACATCGCCTTTTGTCAATAATAATATATCTCTGTCTTTAAGTCTGAAAGCCATGGTCTTGGCTATTCGTGCAGGCTCAACACCCAAAGCTGCGGCAGCCAGTTCAACTGTGGCTGTGCTTGTATCAAGCTCTATAACTTCTAGGGGAAGTCCCTCTTCTTTAAATTGTTTTTTTACACTTTCTATACTCATTCTCTTCCTCCGCATTTCTAATGAATTATATCAAAATTTTACAACTTTCATCTTGAATATTATACAATATTTCCGTTTATTTATCCACCACTTATATCCATTGAAAACCCTCATTCTTATTTACATAGCTTATCTAATGGTTTATAATATTATCTGTCTGCAACTTAACACTTGGAACGTTTTAAACAAAATTTTATATGAAAAGGGATGATCAATTGAATAAGAAAATAAGAACAGCATTTTTATTGGTTTTTGCCATGCTGACAGTATCAATAATACTCTCAGGATGCAGTTCCCTCAATACAGATTCTCCAGAGTCTTCTGAAATTATAGTAGCAAAAATAAACGAAATTGAAATAAAGAAAGATTTTCTTGATGAGATATTTAATATAGCCAAAGTTCAACAAGAAGAAATTCACGGACCCGAAGTCTGGGATCAGGAAGTTGAGGGTAAGAAATTTATAGATTATGCAAAGGAAACTTTACTAAACAATATCATCAATGAAACTATCTTGCTCAAAAATGCAGCAGATTTGGGCATAACAGCTTCTGAAGACCAAGTAAACTTTCAAATTCTATATATGAAAAGCAGCTTTGAGACTGAAGAAGAATACCAAGATTATCTTAAATCTCAGAATATGACAGAAGAGTTTGTAAGAAATAGTATTAGAAAATCATACATCATAAAAAACTTGTCTGAGGAATTAACTAAATCTTTGAGGGTTCCTGAAGAAGAATTGCGAACCACATATGATGCAATAAAGGACAGCATGTATAGTGTGAAGGCAAGCCATATTCTGATAGAGGACTATGAAGAGGCCAAAAAAATACTTGAAAGGGCAAAGGCCGGTGAGGATTTCAACAAATTGGCAGTTGAATATTCCATAGACCCAAGCGCTAAAGATAATAGAGGAGATCTAGGATATTTTAGTACTGGTGAAATGGTTCCTGAATTTGAAATTGCAGCTTTTGAATTAGAACCGGGAGAAATAAGCAATTTGGTAAAAACTAATTATGGCTATCATATAATCAAATTAGAGGATAAAAAAGTTCTTACATTTGAAGAGGCTAAACCTCAACTGGAACAGCAGATGCTTCCTCAATATAAGAGCGAATATTTATCAACATATTTTGAAGATCTGAAGGCAAAGACTGAAATTGTTATTTATGAGGAAAACCTATAAATGGTTTTCCTTTCTTTATTTCAGAAACATCCACGGACAAATCTTTCTCTCTGCCATGTCCAAAGACCTAAGAAGCAATAAACCTAAAAGGCTCAAGCTCAATATGCCTGCGAACATATCCAAATAATCTACCATGGTCCAAGCGTTCATTATATAATAGCCAATACCATAGGTAGTAGCAAAGTTTTCTGCAAAGAACAGAGTTGATATACTTATTCCCAGACTGAGCCTTAAGGCTGAAAAGAGTCTCGGCAATACAGCAGGCATTATAAGATGGCGGTATATACCTGCTCCGGACACTCCCAAAGATACTGCTGAGTAATATAATTCTCTTGGAATCTCCTTTACTCCATCCCTTACTCCTATTAATATCTGAAATATGATTATAGTAACTATAAGGGTAACTTTAGCCGTATTTCCTATTCCCAGAAGAATCATGAATATAGGCAGAAAAGCGATTTTTGGTAAAGGATATAATATGTAAATGACAGGGGAAATTATACTGTCAGCCTTTTTATTCATACCAATCCAAAGTCCCAAAGGTACACCAAGTATTATTGATATACCGATGGCCAACATTATCCTTCCAAGGCTTGCCAAAAGATGCATCGATAGTGTATTTGGAAACAAAACTATAAATCGCCTTACCGTCTCATAGGGACTAGGTATTACATTGGATTCCACGGTTATATGGAAAACATGCCAAATTATAAGTATGGTAATGATGCCATATAATGTTTTGGTCTTAATAATCTTTTCAATTGTTTTCATATGTTTTTCCTTCCCTCAGCCATCTTCTGACTTCAAGGCATATATTGTAATAATCAATTTTGGAGCGGATTTCAACATCTCCAAAATAGGGGTTGTCAATTATCTTTTTAATCTTTGCTTTCTCCATTATCACTATCTTCTGCCCCAAAAATACTGCCTCTTCTATGCTGTGGGTAACAAACACAATTGTTACAGGCTTTTTACTATAAATATTTAGAATCAAATTCTGTATATTCTCCTTAGTCATGGCATCCAAAGCAGAGGTAAACTCGTCCAAAAGCAGCAAATCCGGCTTTATAATCAATGTTCGGGCAATAGTGACCCTCTGCTTCTGCCCTCCGCTCAATTGAGCTGGATATTTTGTTTTTAATTCATGTATATCCAGTTCATGTAGTATATCATCAACTTCTTTTTCAATCTTATCTTTAGATATGCCTCGTATCTTCAAACCTAAAGCTACATTGTGCCAAACGGTTTTCCATGGCAAAAGGCTATAATCCTGGAGTATAATCCCTGTTTCCTTTCTGCTGCCCTTAACCTTTTCATTTTTTATATATATTTCGCCTTCAGTATAATCAATGAATCCGGCTAATAAATACAGCAGTGTTGTCTTGCCGCAACCTGAAGGCCCTATTATGGCACAGGTTGTATTTTTTTCAATGTGAAGATTTATATTCCTCAGAGCAATATCTGAATCATAGGAATAGCTCAGGTCTTTAATTTGAATCATTATTCAACGAACTTCCTTTCAACAAGTTCTTCCGGTTGAATCTGCATATCCTTTTTTAGCACATCCTCCACCCAAGATATTATATTTCTCAGATAATCAGTATCCGGCAGGGATGTTTCTGTGTATTCCGGAAGAATCATGGAATCCTTGATTTCAGGCTTCAATGCTAGCTTTTCTATCAATATTTCCCGAGCAATAGTTTCATCCTTGTTTATATCTTCAACTGCTTTGTCATAGGCTTTATGAAACAATTCTATAGCTTCAGCTTTTTCAGACAAAGCTTTCGCAGTAAATGCCAAAACGTCGGGACAATAACCATCTTTAGGGGCATATATCCTCTTTTCCAATCCATCCAATGCTCCCATAGAAGCCATAGGTTCTGGGAATAAACCCATATCAACATTACCGTTTTTTATCATTTCCAAACGCGCAGGTATTTCGTTAATGAAGACCTTTTCTATATTATACTCATGACTTAGCCATTGGTCTATCAAGAAATTGGTAACACTCACTTCCATCATGGCTACCTTTATATCTTTCTTCTCTTCATAATCTTTCTTAATCAGAACTGGAAACATTCCTGATGTTATAGTTGTGGCCTTTATATCAAAACCACCGTTTACATTGGTTGCAACAGCAATAAGATCAGTCATGGCTCCATCTATTGAATCGGTCTGCAGTGCGCTTTGCCTGTCCTGAGCATTGTTAAATACTATTAGTTCTACATCTAGGCCTAATTCTTTAAAATAGCCTTGTCTTTCCGCAATAAGCATAGGGGCAGCATCCACAGCCGGCATAAGTCCAACTTTTAGAGAGATATTTTCAGCTTTTTGTTCCGAATTGATATTGCCTGTACAGCCTGCAAAAAACAACATTGTAAATATCGACAGCCCCACCAGTAGAATTTTATTTTTCATTATATGTATAACCTCCCAGTGTATATATTTTGTGCTAATAATATTTTACAGCTATTATCTTCATCCATCTAGTATTATTTTACTAATATATTTCAGCCAATCATATATAAAATCTTATTAATAACTATTCAAGTAATATATAATAATGTATATACTAAATATGATTATATAAATCCATGAAGTACAAAGAACAGGCAGGTGCAGTAATGAATAGACATTACATAAATGCATCTTTGGAACTCCATAATTGGAAAAAGAAGATGAGAAAAAAACCTTCCATAATCAATAGAGCTTCAAAAGGCGTACAAAACAGGATAAATGGCATGCTACCTAAAAAGTACCATCAAATACTCACTTCAGCCATCAAAAATATGGTTAAAGTTGTGCTGACAGGCTCAGAATATATGAGTAAAAGACCTGATCTATTCATGACTTTTGAAGAAAGAGAAAGGTTAGTGAGAGAAAAGATAGATTTCTATAAGAAGACTGCCATGTTGGAAGGTGCCGGCACTGGTGCCGGTGGTTTACTATTGGGGCTCGCTGATTTACCTTTGCTTCTCAGCATCAAGATAAAATTTTTATACGATGTAGCATCTATTTATGGCTTTGATGTAAAGGATTACAAAGAAAGATTATATATTTTAAAAATCTTTCAGCTTGCCTTTTCCAGCCAAGCTGTAGTAAATAAGGTATTCAATGAAATGGAAAACTGGGAGGAATATTCGAAACATCTTCCCAGCAGTCTTGAGCTTTTCAACTGGAGAGAATTTCAACAGGAATACAGGGATTACATAGATATTGCAAAGCTTCTCCAACTGGTGCCTGGGATAGGTGCAGTAGTGGGAGCTTATGCCAATGCCAAACTTATGGATAAACTGGGAGTTACAGCTATGAATGCATATAGGATGAGGATACTTTAGAGGCGGATTGATTATCAATCCGCCTCTGCTTTTGCTTTTTCTAATATCTTTTTCAAGTACTGTCCTGTATATGACTTAGGGTTCAGAGCAATCTCTTCCGGAGTACCTACTCCCACTATAGTACCTCCCCTATCTCCTCCTTCAGGACCTAAATCGATAATATAATCTGCTCTTTTTATCACATCCAGATTATGCTCAATGACAATAACCGTATTGCCTCCTTCCACAAGGCGATGAAGTATCTTCAAAAGCTTGTGTATATCTGCAATATGAAGCCCTGTGGTAGGTTCATCCAGTATATAGACTGTCTTACCTGTGCTGCGCTTGGAAAGCTCATAGGCAAGTTTGATCCTCTGGGCTTCTCCTCCTGACAGCTCTGTAGATGGCTGTCCCAACTTTATATATCCAAGCCCCACATCATAGAGAGTTTGAATTTTTCTATGGATTCTTGGTATATTCTCAAAAAAGCCTAATGCTTCTTCTACCGTCATATCCAATATATCCGATATATTCTTGCCTTTGTATCTTACTTCCAAAGTCTCTCTATTGTATCTCTTGCCTTTACATACCTCGCAGGGCACATATACATCAGGGAGAAACTGCATCTCAATCTTTATAATCCCATCTCCCTTACAGGCTTCGCAACGTCCTCCTCTCACATTGAAGCTGAATCGCCCTGGCTTATAGCCTTTCATCTTCGCCTCAGGAGTGGAAGCGAACACTTCCCTTATAAAGTCGAAAACTCCTGTGTAGGTGGCTGGATTGGATCTTGGGGTCCTTCCTATAGGAGATTGGTCTATGTTTACTACTTTATCTACATTCTCCAGTCCAAGTATTCCATCATGTTCGCCAGGTTTTAGTCTTGATTTATACACTTTATGAGCCAATGCTTTGTATAATATTTCATTAACCAGTGTACTCTTCCCTGAACCGGATACTCCTGTTACACAAGTAAAAACACCCATAGGGAATTTTACATCAATATTTTTTAAATTATTCTCCCTGGCTCCTTTTATAGTGATCCAATTGCCATTAGGTTTCTTTCTCTCTTCTTGCACAGGAATATACTTTTTACCGCTGAGATACTGGCCTGTTATAGACTTGTCACAAGCCATTATATCCTTTATAGTGCCTTGAGCAACTATTTCTCCTCCATGTTCTCCCGCTCCAGGACCGATGTCTATTATATGATCTGCAGCATACATGGTATCTTCATCATGCTCCACCACCAGGAGGGTATTGCCTAAATCCGTCAAATCCCTCAAGGCTTTCAGCAGTTTTCCGTTATCCCTTTGGTGAAGACCAATACTTGGTTCATCGAGTATATATAATACACCTACCAGGCTGGAACCGATCTGAGTTGCAAGCCTGATTCTTTGAGCCTCACCGCCGGACAATGTCCCTGCCGACCTTGATAATGTTAAATAATCTAAACCTACATTGACAAGAAAACCAAGTCTGGCCTTTATCTCCTTAAGTACCTGTTTTGATATTATCTCCTCCTTAGGTGTCAGCTTAAGATTATTCACAAAATCAAGTATTTCATGTATAGGTTTGTCGCATATCTCTGCAATGGAGATTCCCCCTACATATACTGAGAGGCTTTCTTTCTTCAATCTGGCACCATTGCACAAGGGACAAAGAGATGACGACATATAGCTTTCAATCTCGGATCTCATGTACTCAGATTTTGTTTCTCTATATCGTCTCTCCAGGTTGTTTATTACTCCTTCGAGAGACATCATGGCTTCCCCTTTTCCAAAGTCTCTGTCATACACTACTTTAAACTTCTCCCCATTGTTGCCGTAGAGAAGCATATTTATCACTTCGTCTCCCAGTTCCTCAATAGGAACATCAACGCTGAAACCATAATGCTTTGCGGCAGCTGCCACTACTCCATAATACCAAGTGTCATTTTTTGCATTACCTATAGGTACAATTCCACCTTCAGCAATGGACTTAGTTTTATCAGGTATTACTAAATCCGGATCTATCTTTGTCAGCACTCCCAATCCATCGCAGCCTGAACATTTTCCATAGGGGCTGTTGAAAGAAAACATTCTTGGAGACAATTCTTCTATAGCTATGCCACAGTCGGGACAAGCATAGTTCTGGCTGAAAAGCTTTTCTTCTACTCCTATTATGTCAACCAATGCAAGCCCCTCAGAAAGCTTTAGCACTGTTTCCAATGAATCAGCAAGTCTTCTCTCTATCCCAGGCTTTACTATGATTCTATCTACAACTACTTCTATAGAATGTTTCTTATTTTTATCCAGCTTGATTTCATCGTTGATATCCATTACTTCTCCATCGATTCTTATCCTCACAAAGCCTGACTTTTTCATATCTTCTATCAGCTTTTTATGCTCACCTTTTTTTCCCCTTACAATAGGTGCGAGTATCTGCAGCTTGGTGCCTCCCTCAAGAGTCATGAGGTAGTCTACCATTTGATCAATGGTCTGCTGTGAGATTTCCTTGCCGCATTTAGGACAATGAGGGATGCCTATGCGAGCGTACAGAAGCCTTAAGTAATCATATATCTCTGTTATAGTTCCAACAGTTGATCTGGGATTTTTACTGGTGGTTTTCTGATCTATGGAAATAGCAGGGGACAAACCTTCTATATAGTCCAAATCCGGCTTTTCCATTTGACCTAAAAACATACGAGCATAAGAAGACAAGGATTCCACATATCTTCTTTGCCCTTCCGCATAAATTGTATCAAAGGCTAGGGAAGATTTCCCTGAGCCTGATAATCCAGTTATCACCACAAATTTATCCCTAGGTATATCTATATCAATATTCTTTAAATTATGTTCTCTGGCACCTCTTATTATTATTTTATCTTTTGACATTATTACACCCCATCAACTAGTTTAAATTCTGCTTTGAAGTTCTTTTATCCTGTCTCTTAATTCTGCAGCCTTCTCAAATTCAAGATTTTTAGCATGCTCCTTCATTTCTTGTTCCAGAGCTTCAATTATAGTCTTTATTTCTTCCTTATTTATTTTCCCTTTTTGCTGTTTCACATTATATTTTTCTATTTCTTCACCGGTCTTTGTAGCCTCTATAACCTCTCTAACGGCTTTATAAATAGTTTTAGGAGTGATATCATGCTTCTTATTATAGTCACTTTGTATCTTTCTCCTCCTGTTGGTTTCGCTGATGGCTTTTCTCATAGATTCGGTTATGGTATCAGCATACATGATGACTTTACCTTCAGCATTTCTGGCAGCCCTTCCTATGGTCTGTATCAATGAAGTTTCAGATCGTAAAAAGCCTTCTTTGTCTGCATCCAAGATAGCTACCAGAGATACCTCTGGCAGATCCAGCCCTTCCCTCAGAAGGTTTATGCCTACAAGCACATCGAATTCACCTAATCTTAAATCTCTTACTATCTCCATTCTTTCTATTGTATCAATATCGGAATGAAGATACCTGACTTTAATATCCAATTCTTTTAAGTATGAAGTCAAATCTTCAGCCATCTTTTTAGTCAGTGTGGTAATCAAAACTCTCTGATTCTTTTCAATTCTGAGTTTTATTTCTCCAATGAGATCATCAATCTGACCCTTAACCGGCTTCACCACTACTTCCGGATCTAACAACCCTGTAGGTCTGATCAATTGCTCTACTATTTTGCTGCTTTTTTCTGTCTCATAGACTGCCGGAGTAGCACTTACAAATATTACTTGATTGAGTTTCGATTCAAATTCTTGAAAGTTCAATGGCCTATTGTCATAAGCGGAAGGAAGCCTGAAACCGTACTCAACTAAAGAATCTTTCCTAGATTTATCTCCAAAATACATTCCCCTAACTTGAGGAATAGTGACATGGGATTCATCTATTATCATCAGATAATCTTTAGGAAAAAAATCTAAAAGGGTATAGGGAGGACTTCCTGGCTCCCTGCCACTTATATGCCTTGAATAATTCTCAATACCAGAACAATAACCTAATTCCTGCATCATTTCAATGTCAAAATTTGTTCTTTGCAGCAATCTCTGGGCTTCAAGCAGCTTCCCCTGCTCTTTTAGCTCCTTAACTCTCTGCTCCAATTCTTCTTCAATTGATACAATGGCTCTTCGAAGCTTTTCCTGTGTAGTTGCATAATGAGAAGCCGGGTAAATGAAAACATGCTGTCTCTCGCCTACCACATTGCCTGTAAGAGAGTCAAATTCTAATATCCTCTCTATTTCATCGCCGAAAAAATCAACCCTTATGGCCTTATCAGAAGAAGCGGCAGGAAATATCTCTACCACATCTCCCCTTACCCTGAAGGTCCCTCTGATAAAATTAATATCATTTCTCATATACTGTATATCCACCAATTTTCTCAAAACCTCGTCTCTATCCTTTGTCATGCCTTTCCTTAGAGACAGTACCAGATCTCTATAGTCTTCCGGATCTCCAAGGCCGTATATGCATGACACTGAAGCCACTATTATAACATCTCTTCTCTCAAACAGGGCTGCAGTTGCAGAGTGCCTGAGCTTGTCTATCTCCTCATTTATCTGGGCATCCTTCTCTATATATGTGTCTGTATGTGGCACATAAGCCTCAGGCTGATAATAGTCATAATAGCTGACAAAATATTCTACACAATTATGAGGAAAAAACTCCTTAAACTCACTGCAAAGCTGAGCAGCCAATGTCTTGTTATGAGCCAAGACCAAGGTAGGTTTTTGCACTTTTTCAATGACATTTGCCATAGTAAATGTCTTTCCTGAGCCTGTAACACCTTTCAATGTAACAAATCTTTCCCCATTATTTATACTATCAACCAATTGGGCAATAGCCTGAGGCTGATCGCCTGTTGGTTTAAAATCCGATACAATTTTAAATTCATTCATGGAAACACCTCCAACGTTTAGAACAAGTGTTCGTATAGATTATATTACTATAATCTATACCTGTCAACAGATTAAAGAGGATAATAGATTTATTCTGGGATAATATCGCCTGTGAATTATAATGGTAAATATCATTGTACAAAGCGGAAATATATACATATTTTTGTATATTTAAAAAAAGTTGTTGCATAAATTTAAATTTTATTGTAATATTATTAATAGTTGATAATATAATAATAATAAATTTTATAATTCTGAGGTGTAGTTAAATGAAAAAAAATTTCAATTCTAATATCAAACAACCAAAAAATAGCAATGATAGGTTTTATGAAATATATAGATATTTTGAAAGCATAAGTCACAAAGAAAGCTCCGCTTTCCAGGAGCTCTTGGATTATACTATAAAAAACAATGGTTTTAAAAAAAATAAGTAAGAAAGGCTTGGCCTTTCTTATTTATTTTACTTCTTCCATAATGATTTGATACTGTTAATAAGTCTTGAACTAGTTTTCAACTCCATGTACATATTGGGTTTTTTTGGTACTATCAGCAATCCAAGGCTTGATATACCCCTTGCATAATCTTTGTGCTCAAAAACCTTTCTTTCTCCATTTAGCTTAATAACATCCATCCAAATATATGTAGGGCTATTGCTTAAAAAAGCAGCTAAATCTTCTTCATGGTCTATTCTATTGTTATTTATAGCCAAGATAATATCCCCAGGTTCAATATTCATCTTTGCTCCCACAAATCCTTTGAAACAATACAGTACCTTCAAACCTCTTTCAGGAACATCAAATATAGCCTTTCCTCTCTCCTCCGTTTTCTGTCCGTATATGATCAATAATTCATGGCCTAAAGGTGCAAAAATAGCAGCTAAATATGTAAATATATGTATCCTTGATCCAGCCACTGCAAGCATTATCAATATTATGCTGTAAATAAAAAGACCTAAGGCAGAATCTCTGCATCTTTTCTCGGGAGTTTTAGTGATGGCCATATCTCCATATCCTAAAAGAACAGGTATTGGTTGGATAACATACATCAATTCATTTTTATTTAAGCCTAAACCAGATTCTCCAATTATAGGCCACCAATCTGGCATAGATACAGAATCTCCGACTCCCTCCATAACAAGCATTGCAAATAGTATCATCATTGGAAGAGGCCATATCCTATTCATGATATAGCCTCCTACTATATTTCCGTCCTTTCGCTTCAGAAATACAGGTACAGCATCAGAAAATCCATCAAGCCATATCAGCAAGCTTTCCACCAAATGGAGAATTCCTACTAAAGCTATTATACCTATGGGATTAATACTTGGAAATCCAAATATCAGATTCATAAGAGCAACAATGCCCCCTGCGTAGGAAAAACATAAATATCTTAAATTGAACAAGGAAAGCGATAAAGCTATCATCCATAGATATAATATCCCTGAGGTCCCATAACCTGAATTTACTCCATATTGTTCTACAGTAATTCCCAAAAAAACTGATACTCCACTACCCAATAGTCCAGCCAATAGTCCTGCTAACACGGAATTTTTTAATTTTGTCCATGGGGAAATTTTATATCCCAACATTTTTTCTTCCGCATATGTATTCTTATTATACATAACATATGCTATTCCTATTACAATCCAGAACAATGGATTCAATATCAAAGAACCTATGGATACTATAATCATTTCCGAAACTTTTAAAAAAGTAACCATTTGACACCTCAGTTATCTTATTAACTTTTGTATTTCTTCAATAGCTTTTTTCAGTTGGACATCCTCTACATCTTCAGGATCCTGCCCCTCCAGTATTTTTAAAGGCTTAACCTCAATATCGGGCTCAATACCAACTTTATTTATATCAGTACCATTAGGAGTAAAATACTTTTGTATAGTCAATTTAAATCCACTACCGTCATTTAATTTTTCTACAGATTGAACCAATCCTTTTCCAAAAGTTTTTGTTCCTATTAGTAACCCTGCTTTTCTATCTTTGACAGCACCTGAAAGTATTTCAGACGCACTGGCGCTTCCTTCATCAACAAGAATTACAAAAGGTATATCAATCTTTCCTTTTTTTGATTTGGTTGCTACCCTATTCTTTCCTTTATCTTCGGTATAGAATATAATTCCTTCATCCAGCAATTCATCCGCCACTTGAATACATTGACTTACATAACCTCCAGGATTCTGCCTCAAATCAATGATTAAACCTTTTGCCTTCTTTTCTTTGATTTCAGCCAATGCCTTCTTAAATTCTTTGCCTGTATCTTCATCAAACATACTGATCCTTATATAACCGATTCCATCATTCAAAATTTCTGACTTTACTGTTTGTAAAACTATATCTTCTCTTTCAATTTCTATAACTATAGGCTCTGTTCTGTTTTCCCTCACTATTGTTAAAACCACTTTTGTACCTTTTTTCCCTTTCATCAGTGAAGTAGCCTTTTCCAAGCCTATACCCGTCACTTCCGTATCATCAACTTTTATTATCTTATCACCGGTTCTTAAACCAGCTCTTTCGCCAGGTGTATTTTCTATAGGAGCCACCACAGTTACATACCCATCTTTATCAGTAACTATAACGCCTATCCCGCCATAGGAACCAGAAGTTGCTTCATTAAATTCTTTAAACTCTTTTTGATTCATGTAAACTGAATAAGGGTCTTCCAATGCTTCAAACATTCCTTTTGCAGCGCCCTCGATGAGTTTTTCTGAATCAACATGCTCTAGATAGTTTTTGTCTATGTACTTTTTAAGAGTTAATAGTTTCTGAACTTCTTTAACCAGTTTATAATCTTCTTTTGATAGAATTACTCTGCTTCCAATGGTGAAAGATACTAAATTAGTAATTGTAAAAGTTAGTATCGCAGTTACTATAACAGAAAGTAGAACAGCAATAATCAGTTGTTTTCTTTTTACCATAAATACACCTCGCAACATTTTTGGGCCTGCACACCTATTTCGTACACCAATAATATCCTATTAAGCTATTATATCATTAATTCTATTAATATGATGTATATTTCATATTTTATTGTTTATTCCTTACTTCTACATTTACTGCATATCCCAAATATCTCAAATCTGTGCTCTATAGGTTGGAAATCCAATTCCTTGAACTTATTTATATTTACTATTTCTTTGAAAGGACATATATCTATTTCTTTTATTTCTCCACATTTATTGCATATAATATGGTGGTGATGGTTTTTTCCTGCTAGTTTAAAGTGGCAACATTCATCATTTATATTGAGTTTTTCAACAATGCCTAATTTGACTAAAAGTTCAAGATTTCTATAAATAGTAGAAAAATTAATACCAGAATATTTATTGCTGACAAGAGAAAATACCTCATTGGCTGTATATGGGCCTCCCCTATTGCTTAATGCTTCAATTATCACTTTTCTTTGCTTAGTCAGCTTATATCCTCTATTCTTGAGTATTTTTTCGGCATTTATCCTATTGCTCAACTTTATCACCGCCAAATAGTTATTTTTCTTTTTTAATGGCTTTTATTATCAGCACAATAATTAATATTGAAACTGATAATAATACAATGGTTCCACCGGGAGCAATATCTAAATAGTAGGATATAATTAGTCCAAATATGACTGATATCAATGCAAAAATTACTGATATAAATATGGTTTTTATAAAGCCTTTGCCGGTCTGTATGGCAGCAGCCACAGGTACAACCAGCATTGATGATACCATAAATATTCCTACTATCCTCATGGCCACTACTACAGTAAGGCCTGTAAGAATAGTCAGATACATATTTAAAAAGTTTACTGCCATGCCGGAAATTTGTGCACCTTCTTCATCAAAAGCTATATAAAAAAGTTTCTTATGCAATATTATAACAGAAAAAATTATTATTAGGCTCAATAGACTCATAATTAAGATGTCCTGAGAATTCACAGCTGCAATACTCCCAAACATATATCCCATCAGATCTGTATTAAAACCTTTTGCTAGACCAATCATCACCACCGCTAACCCAATACCTGCTGATAATATGATTGAGTTGGATATTTCAGCATATTTGGAAAAGGTTTTTCTTAGTCTTTCGATAGCCAAGGCTCCAATAACAGAAAAAATGAGGGCTCCCCAAAAAGGATAGAAACCCCAGAGCATCCCTGCAGCTACACCTGCTAAGGATGCATGGGATAATGTATCGCCTATCATAGACAATCTTTTCAGAACTATAAAAATCCCTATAAGAGGACATGTTATGGCCACCATTATGCCGGCTATAAAAGCCCTTTGCATAAATTCATATTGAAATGCTTCTATCATCTTATATCTCCATCCTCAACATTATGAATGCTCTCTGATATACTGCCATCGCTTATCTGTATTACCCTGCTTACCATTGATTTTATATCTGTATAATCATGAGTTACCATAACTATAGTTATTCCTTCTTCTTTGTTCAACTTGTATATCAAATTATAGAAATCTTCTTCTGTCTCATTATCTATCCCTGTCGTAGGCTCATCTAAAAACAAAAGCTTAGGCGAACTTATCAAAGCTTTTGCAATGAATATCCTCTGCTGTTGCCCCGCAGAAAGTCTACCAATAAGTCTTTTCTTATAATTTTCCATGCCCACAGCTTTTAGGGCTTTGTCTGTCAAATTTATCTTATCCTTTTTGCTCAGATTCTTTAGTTTATTTGTTATATGCAATGGTAAGCTTACTACTTCCTCAACTGTAGCAGGAAATCCAAGATTTAAATTTAATATTCTTTGAGGCACATAGCCTATCTTATCCCATTCTTGGAATTTATCTATAGGTTTCTCAAACAGCCAAATATTACCCTCATCTGGCTTCAATAGATCCAGGCATATCTTAAGAAGGGTACTCTTTCCGGCACCATTGGAACCTACTACTGCTGCAAAATCTTTACTCCTCACTGAAAAGCTGCAATCTTTCAGCACTTTCACGCCATCGTAGGAAAAGGATATTTTCTCTCCTCTCAATACTACATTTTCCATATCCTTCAATTCATTCACTCCAGAATAATGTCTTTGCAAATCATTTGCAATACCATTGTATATTATTCCCCATGTTTATGCAATATAAACAAAATAAAAAAGCTGTGACTAAGCACAGCTTATATTACTTCTTCTTAGTTATGTATGGCATAGGATCGGTATGATTACCATTGATTCTCACTTCGAAATGTAGATGAGGCCCTGTAGATAACCCGGTACTGCCGGATTTGGCAATAACATCTCCTCTTGCAACTATATCTCCTTCTTTAACCAGAAATTTTGAATTATGGGCATATAGAGTAGAAATTTTGCCACCATGGTCTATTATAACTGTATTACCATAGCCACCATAGTACTTGGCTAATATTACTTTTCCTGCATTGGCAGCAACTATATCACTGCCGGAAGGCACCGCTATATCCACTCCTGTGTGCATCCTTTTGGTTTTCAATATTGGATGTACCCTATTACCATAAGGAGATGTAATCCTTGTGTAACCAGGAGAAGGCCAAGCCATTTCTCCTCCTATATAATCTCCTGAAGACTGTAACTTGACTATTTCTTTTTGTATATTTGCAGAGTCTTCCAGCAACTTGTCAAGTTGTCTTTCCAATTCTTTAATATCCATGTTTAGATCTTTTAATATCTTCTCTTTTTCTTCTTTGGTAAGCTCTACTTCTTCCTTTTTCTGTACTATTTCATTTTTCAATTCTTCCTTTTGCTGCTGTTCCATCTCTAATTGTTGTTTCTTGCTGTCGATGATATCTTTATATGTAATCCTTTCTTTTAATAAATTAACATCATAGTTGATTATCTTCCTCATCAAATCTAATCTAGATATGAAATCGCTAAAACTGGTAGCATCCAATAATACTGCCAGATAGCTGGTTGAACCATTTTGATACATTACTCTTACCCTTTTATGCAGCAACTCTCTTTGTGCTTCTGCTTCTTCAATAGCTCTATCCAGTTCCCTTTGTGTGATGGCTATCTTTCCTTCTAGTTCACATAGCTGGTTTTCCACTACTTCTAAATTTTTTTCTGCTATTTCCAGCTTGCTGTCTAATTCCTGTATCTGTTTTGATACATTTTTACTTTCTTTTTGTTTTGCAGCTTGTTGTGTTTTAGTCAATTGAATTTTTCTATTATTCTCTTCTAACCTTTTTTGTAGGTCTGATAAATCATCACTATACTTTTGTCCAAATACTGGCACGGCAGAAAAGATAAGTGCTAAAACCAAGACTACAGCCAATATCTTATAAAACCTCATCTTCTTACCTCCTGTTATACCCTTAGGAATTTTCTGATAGATATCATACTTCCCAGAGAACCGATTATCACACCAAAAATCAACAGTGCAATAATCAAAGTATTTAAAACCTCATTAAAAGGCATAAGAGATACCACTAGCAGACCAAACATTTGCTGCTCTATATAACGGGCTAAGAAGTAATACCCCGCAGCTAATAAGCCGATGGATATAATGCTACCAAAAAAGCCCAATATCACTCCCTCAAAGAAAAACGGTCCTCTTACAAACCAATCCGTTGCACCGATATACTTCATGATTCCAATTTCTCTTCGTCTAGCAAAAACCGTTATTTTTATTGTATTTGATATGATGAATATAGATATCAAAAACAATATACCTACTATAACAAGACTTCCTATCCTCAAAAAATATGTAATATCCAAAAGCTTTTCCAACACTTCTTTGCCATAGACTACATTTTCAATATTTGACATGGCCTTAATAGCTAAAGTCATCTGAGGAGCAAGCCTTGGGTCCTCTAATGTGACTACGAAGGAGTCAGATAAAGGGTTGTCCCCTTCCAAGCCTTCAAGAAGATAGGAATTTTCACCTAAAGATTCGCTAAATTCTTTTAAGGCTTGATCCTTTGACACAAAAACTGTCTCTTTTACTCCTTCAAGGCTTTCTATCTCTTGCTTGATATCTTTTATAATATTTTCGCTTAAACCATCTATCAGATGAACTTTTATCTCAACCTGAGATTCTAATTTTCCTGCCATATAATCCACATTCAATACCAATATTAAAAATATACCTATAACCAATAAAGCGGACATTACAGAGCCAATGGAAGCTAAGCTCATAATCTTATTTCTCCATATACTCTTTATAGATTGCTTAATAAAATACTTGTATGTTCTTATCTTCATATTCCATACCCGCCTTTCATGTCATCACGGGTTATGGTTCCGTTTTCGATGGCTATAACCCTTTTCTTCATAGCATTCACAATATCTTTTGCATGGGTTGCCATTAGCACTGTAGTCCCTCTATGGTTTATCTCATTTAAACTCTTCATCACTTCCCAGGATGTGTCAGGATCCAGATTGCCCGTAGGCTCATCTGCAATAAGTATGGATGGGCCATTTACCATAGCTCTGGCCAGAGAAACCCTCTGCTGCTCTCCTCCAGAAAGCTGGCTGGGATATAAATTTGATTTTTTGCTAAGTCCTACAAGGCTTAATATTATGGGTACTTGTCTTCTGATTTCCTTAGGAGATGCTTCGGTTACTTCCATGGCAAAGGCTACATTTTCAT